>JAYZHR010000050.1:0-21293 GCA_036166355.1 Verrucomicrobiota bacterium
CCACCACGACGTCCACGAGAAGATCTCTCTTGCCCTTCTCCACCACGACGTCCACGAGAAGATCTCTCTTGCCCTTCTCCACCACGAGTCGATCTTTCAGACATTGCCTTCCGCAACGCAGCACGTTCTTTTTCGTCAAGCTTACCATCTTTATTCTTATCGAATTCTTTCATGAGCCTTTCCCTTGAGCCACGGCTACGATCACTTTGACCATTAGGACTACCAGCTTGGGCCATACGTTTTCTCAATTGGCCCAATCGCTCACGAGCTTGCTCTTCTGTAATCTTCCCTGCCTTGACTTGCTCGCGAAGATTTTTTGCAACAGCATCATAGCGAGCACGACGTTGCCTTTGTTGATCTTCTTGAGACTGACTATTACCACCACGCCCAGACCGGGTTCCCAAAGCTTTTCGAGCAGCAGAACGCTCTGACTCGCTTAATTTCCCATCACCATCCTTATCAAATCTCTTGATAATAGATTCACGTGAAGGACGATCGGTTTGGCGATCGCTCTTCTTTGCTGCCGGACGATCCGCCGACTTAGCGTCCTCAGCATTTACCGCATTCAAATTGATGCTTAGCAATAATGCAGAGACAATAGTTACAATATATGTATTTTTCATATCCTTATATTTATAATTTGATATCCAAATTTAATTACTAACTAAAATAGTAAACGCCAGAAGAAAGAATAAGTTACATTAATTCTAATAAAAAAAACTTTCACAGTTGACTACACATTTAACAACAGACTTAATTCCCGAAAGATGCAAAAAAAAGGATTCACCCTAATTGAATTGCTCGTAGTAATAGCCATCATCGCTATTCTGGCCAGCTTACTATTACCGGCTTTGGCTAAAGGCAAACAACAAGCACTAAGCGCCTCATGTAAATCAAATATCCGACAAATAACACTTGGAACAATTTACTACTGCGAAGATCACGAAGACCGAATGATTCCCGTGCTCGGTCCTTCTAAACCATATTGGTTTCATGCTATTGCCCCTTATCTAGGAGACAAACGTTATGTTGATGATCCTCAAGCAGCCTATAATGGATCCATGAAAACCGTCATTTGTCCAGTAGTCAAAAAAAGATCAGACGGAGCGAGCAGAGGAAGCAACAACACCAGCTGGGCATACTGGTGGGGCAACTTTGGAAAATCCTATGCTGAGGGTAGTTATACTATCAACTCATGGATGCAAAATCCTATAGGAAGCTATTACGCACCCGGGAACACAGAAGAAAAAAGAAAATACTGGTCACAATATTCCAACGCCTCATCAGACGTACCAATTTACGGGGATGGCAACTGGGTGGATTCATGGCCAAGACCTAACGATCTACCTCCTAATAATTATTCAGGAACATATTCTGATAATGGAATGAGGCGTTTTTTCGTTAACAGACATAACTTTGGAATCAACGGTGGTTTTGCTGATGGTCATGTTACAAAAATAACACTTCGCGGTTTATGGGATCAAAACTGGTATCGTGGTTATACACTTAACAAAGAACCTAGATTGCCTAGTCGTTAAATTGTAACCAATTCTCACTTGCTTTTTATTTCGAATTCATTTGGGTTTCCTAAAATATAAATGAGTCAACATACATTATTCATATTAATCGTATTCATGCTTACGCTCTGTCATACGCAAGCTGGTGACTGGAACCAATATAGAGGCTCAAATGGATCGGGATTAGCTAAAGAATGCCAACCTCCTGTTAAAATTTCAGATAAAAATTTAGCTTGGAAAACTATGCTTATCTCTGGTTTTTCATCACCTGTACTGTCAGATCAGAAAATATTCCTAACTGGCTTAACCCCTCCTACTAATACAGAATCTAATGGCAGGCTCGTGACCATGGCGCTCGACAAGACCAATGGCAAACTACTTTGGCAAAAGCAGGCACCCAAAATAAAGATCGAGAAGGTTCACAAGGCAAGCCATCCAGCAGCCTCAACCTCATTAGTAAGTAATAACCGTGTGTTTACCTACTTTGGCTCATACGGCCTACTTTGCTATAATCTCGATGGAAAAGAACTCTGGAAAAAATTAATTCCCACACCGAAAACACTTTATGGGATGTCCACGTCCCCAATCGCACACCGTGACCTTGTCATATTGGTACTAGACAATGATGCCAACCTCCCAAACAGCCGACTGAGTCAATCCAAAATTGTAGCCTTCAGACAATCTAACGGCGAAGTAGTCTGGGAGATTCCGAGACCCTTCCACCGCAGCGGATGGTCCACTCCAACCATCTGGCAGCATAGCCAAGGAACTGACCTCGTCGTCCTTGGTAATGGGCGGGTCAGTGGATACAACATGGAAAGCGGCATACAAAAATGGTTTGTTCCTGGCTTTTCCCGGGAAACCATCTCCACTCCGATAACCGGAAAGGATGTACTTTATGTCTCCTCCTCCAAACTGGGTGGCGGAGCTGATATACAACTAGATCCAATACCTTTTTGGGAAGCGGTAATTAGATTTGACAAGAACAAAGATGGAAAACTGGAGCGAAGAGAGATGACCGGCCACTTCACCTTTCCTATCCGGCCGGAGCTGCCGCCGGGGCATCCCGGCTACGGCATTCCACTACCAGATGACGAAAAACGAAGACAGGAAAGACTCAACAGCATGTTCCGTGGGATAGACCGCAACCGCGACAATTTTTGGACCAAAGAAGAATTCATTGAAAACATGCGAATCGGAAGAGGCAAACCATTATTGATAGCCATAACTCCGGGAGGACAAGGTGACATATCAAAGACTCATTTAAAGTGGGAACTTAATCGAAGCATACCAGAGATCCCATCACCACTTCTATACAATAATCATATCTATATGGTTCGTAACGGCGGACTTCTTGCAGCTGTAAATGCTACGAATGGAAAACTTATCTACCGTGAACGTCTAAATGCACCTGGCCATTTTAGTGCCTCGCCCATAGGAGCCAACGGCCATATCTATCTCAGTTCAAATCGAGGAGTCGTTACCGTTGTGAAGGCAAATAGTCAATTTAGCATCTCCCACCAATACGATATTAAATCACCTATTCATGCCACTCCGGCAATAGACAATGACAGCCTGTACATTCGAACAGAAGATTCGCTACTGGCTTTCCGAAACTCAAACTAATTACTTTAAACTTCTAGAAGCAAGCTGGTCAGGAACTGTTTTTATTCCAGCTTTCAGTTTTTCTCCTCGTTTTATTAAGCTCTCAATAATCTCAGGGTGTATATGAGCTAAGTTATATTTTTCTGAAGGATCCTCACCTAGATCATACAATTCAGGTTTGACTAGTTCATCCGGATTAATCCCATTCTCTTCACGAATCTGCAACTTATAATTCCCATAACGAATAGCACTCAATTTAGCACCACCAAAAAAATACATTTCTTTACGGGGGCTTTTGTCACGGTTAAGCAAAACCGAACTCAGATTATAACCATCAATCTTTCGATCAGTCGGTACTTTTGCTCCAGCCAGATCGGCAAACGTCGGCAATACATCAAGAGTGCTACCCATTTCCTGCACCACACCAGGTTTAATATTGTCTGGCCCCCAAAAAATCGCCGGCTCACGCATACCTCCCTCACGAGTACCACCTTTCGCACCACGCAGCAAACCGGCTGAGCCACCGTGTGTCTTGAATATCTCCCAAGGGCCGTTGTCCGATGTAAACAACACAATTGTTTTCTTGTGCAGGTTCTGTTTGCGTATCGTTTTAAGCACTTCCCCCACAGACCAGTCAATTTCCTCGATCACATCCCCATAAATACCATTCAGACTTTTACCCTTAAATTTCTCTGAGGTATATAAAGGTATATGAGGCATCGAATGCGCAAGATAGAGAAAAAAAGGATTTTGTTTGTTATCCTTGATAAATTTTACTGCCTCTTGGGTATAACGTTGAGTGATAGTACTTTGATCTACGGGTCTCTCGATTATCTTATCATCCCTAATTAATGGCACTTGATATATTGACCATGGCGATGTCTTTCCAATCTGAATCCAATTCCCTTTCACATTCGCATCACGATCCATGTCATTGGAGTATGGTATACCGTAATAGGAATCAAATCCTTGAGTCATAGGTAAATGCTCAGGCAAATGCCCCAAATGCCACTTACCTACCATGCCTGTAGCATAGCCACGTTCCTTAAGTAACTCAGCAATAGTAACCTCATTTTGCGGCAGCCCTCCAGTCGAGTCTGGAAAAAGCACAACACTCCTACTCGAAGCCATACCAGAACGAACTGGAAGGCGTCCCGTCATTAAAGCTGCTCGACTTGGCGTGCAAACTGGAGCCGCAGAATAAAACTGTGTCCATTTTTGACCCTCAAACGCCATACGATCAAGATTCGGTGTATGGATAGTTGGATGACCATTGCACGATAAATCGCCATAACCCTGATCATCCGTAAAAATAATCACAAAATTAAGAGATCCTTTAGCCAATCCAGACGTCAACAAAACAGGCAATAAGATTACTCCTATGAAAATCGATTTTATTTGGTTAATTGGAGCAAAAAACATGCACTAAAAACTAACGAGACATATACTCAGATGAAAGATAAACTAACAGTAATCAGCATATAAGAAACGAAAACACAGACTTAAAACCTTCAAAATAATAAGATTTAAATTCTGGTCCTTGACTTATGGCTTGGGGGAGCAGAGCATTTTTGAGTGCAGGTAAAAACGAATTTTAGACGCTTTAAAAAAGGATTCACCTTAATTGAATTGTTAGTGGTTATTGCAATTATCGCAATTCTAGCCTCCTTGCTTTTACCGGCATTAGCCAAAGCAAAATCAAAAGCTACTGGTGCTTATTGCCTTAGCAACCACAAGCAACTTCAACTTTGCTGGACAATGTATGCGGGTGATCACGAAGATCATATGCCAGAAAATTCGCAATTACCTGGAGGCGGCAATAGAGATGCATGGACTAGCCAAGGACCAACGTGGCTGAATGGCAATGCATATACCGATGTGGATGATAGCAATATTCGAAAAGGTGTTCTGTTCAAATACAATGATTCATCAGGTATTTATAAATGTCCTGCTGACAAAAGTACCGTCCGCGACAAAGGAGATATCCCTCGAGTTCGTAGTGTATCTATGAATATGTATATGAATTTTCGTTCTAATCCTGAAAGCGACTTATATAACAATTGCTGGCATAAGATTGGGGACATTAACAATCCATCATCTTCAAACGCTTTTGTATTTATAGATGAACATACCAAGAGCATCCAACAAAGTGCATTCGGATCAAATGCTGGTGATTGGACATTATTTGGAACAGCTAAATATTACTGGATAAGCTTTCCTGCCACACGACACAATAATGGTACTGTTCTATCATTTGCAGATGGTCATGCTGAATCTTGGAAATGGGTTGAACAAAACACGATGGATATATCAAACAAAGATGGCTGGATTGTATTACAAAGAGGCAAAAGAGGGGGAGACCGAGATCTCGAAAAACTTTTTGGAGCAGTCCCTCAAACTATCCCTGTAAAATAAAAAAAGCCCTCCTAACAGAGGGCTTCTACCTGAAGTTATAATATAATTAACTCTTTCCAATGCAGTAGAGACGACTGTTTGTACGAATAAACAACCTCCCATGAGCTACAGCAATACTAGCTCGAGTCTGATCATCACCTGATTCCCCCATCTCTGCCTTGTGCAATAATTTACCGCTCTTAGCATCCACAACATGTACTATTCCGGCATGGTTTTGCACATAAATTTTGCCATCAGCTCCAGTTGGAGACCCTCGGAATAGCGATCGACTATTTAGATTAGTAGCCCAAGTAATTTCACCGCTCTTTGGGGCGACACAGGACAACATTTTGTCACGCCCTTCGCCATATAAGACATAGAAATTATCTTGATAAAATAAAGGAGTACAGACATCGCTGGTGACACCATCCCGACTACCCTCGCTATGCCAAGCTACACTATTGGACTCACTACTAACATCACCTTTAGCGCCAGCCTTAATAGCAAATACTGGAGCTCGCTTAGGGCCACATGCAAGAATCACTCCGTTTCCAGCTACCGGAGATGGCACAAGACGCCAATGTGTAATACGTGATGGATTCCAAGTTCCCCAACGCCATAGTTCATTACCAGTCCGCGGATCATGCCCTGTTAAACAATCACCACCTACCACTACTATTTCATTCCTTCCATCGTGAGTAAAAGGCAAAGGTGTACTAAATGCTTCAAGAGATTCTGAACGAGCCTTAGCCGGACGATATATTTTCCAAAGTTGTTTTCCTGTTTTAGGATCCAAAGCTAAAAGATAGGAACGATTATCATCACTACCTTTTCCACTTACCTTTGTATCACGTTGCAATACTTGCATATATAGCACACCATCATAAATCAGCGGACTGGTAGAGAAGGTCCAAAGAAATGCAAATTGGCCATGTTTATCCTGCATGTTAAAATCCCAAAGCTTATCACCTTCCATATTAAATGTTGCCAACTCTCCACCCCCATAAAAAAATGTAACGACTTCACCGTTCGTTACAGGTGATGGCGAAGCATAGTTGCTACGATTATCTTGGTTATGACCTTTAGCAACTCCGTGAGACCATCTCAAAGCTCCGGTTTTTCGATCATAACAATTAGCAGAAAGCCTTTTCTTGCTAGGATCAGACGAAGAAACAAAGACATTATCACCCCAAACAATAGGAGTGCCGGCACTAGGCCCATCCATTTTGACACTCCAAATTACATTATCCTCTTTACTAAACTTAGTCGGAAGATTTTTTTCATCAGTTGATCCATTATATTTCGGACCACGCCAATTACCCCACTCTCCAGCATGCAAAACGCCTGAATACGAGGTGAACACGGCAACAAGAAAACATAGTTTAATAATTTTCATAATTATATATCTGTAAAAGTCAGGGTTGAGTGATCGTGCCATCTGACCGACCAATAGGCCAGCCGAAACCAGCCAAAATTTCATAGTTTAACCCTAGTTGTCAGACAACAGTAAACATACAGGATTTGTAATTCGCATCAAAAAAATCAATCAAGATTTTCCTTTTCAAAATCACCGGCAGAAACCCAGCCAGCTCGGATTTTCTCACCACTTTTATAACGCTGATAAAAATTGTCGGTAGTTTTTCCTGAATAAGGATAATTATCAAATATCTCTCCCTTCCCAAACATCCGTGGATCCCCCTGTTCTTTCAGTTCCGAAAACAACTGCGCTTTCAATTCATCTTTAATTTCAAGATGTTGATCGGACATCGCAAGATTATCGACACAATCTACATCCAGTTTCAGATCAAACAACTCCTCTTGAGGACGCTTACCAAAATTAAGATTCCAAAAATGATATTCCCCATTACGGCGCTGATTAAGAATAACCGTCTTAGTCGGACTCCCATCACAATTAAGATACCCAGTAGCAGGATGACCTGAAGGCCAACGATTAACCTCAAAGTTATGCAGATAAAGCTTGTCTTCCTTAATAATACCACGAATTGGATAACCCCAATTATTTGGCCTACCTATATCGTGTCGTTCTTTTCCAATCAAAACATGATCTCGACTAGCAACTACCCGACCAGACTTAGAAGAACGAAAAATATCAAATAGGCTAAGACCAGTTACAGGCTGCATGATCGGGGTAATCTGTCGAACTCCCGCAGCCTCAATGAATGTAGGAGCAAGATCTGCAAAACTTACATAGTCATTTACGATTCTATTTCGACCATTAATACCTTTGGGCCATCGAATCGCCATTGGGATATGATTAGACGCCTCATACGCTTGACCTTTTACGCGTGGAAACGGCATTCCGTGATCCGAAGTTGCCACTATAAGCGTATTATCTAACTGGCCGCTTTCATGTAGAATAGAAATAATTTTACCCAAGTGCTGGTCGTAATACTCGACCTCTATTGAGTAATCTAGCATGTCGTTTCTGATTGTTTCATTGTCAGGCCAATACTTGGGAACACGTTCAATATCGTTCAGTTTTTTTCCCATGCGCCTCCCAACACCATACTCATATCCCCTGTGGGGCTCTGTAGTGCCATACCAAAAAACCCAAGGCTTACCCTTAGCCTTATTAGCTGAATTCAAAAAATCTTCAAAATTTGCGGCATAATTATTATTAGAAATAGCCTTAGCCGGAGGCTTAGTCTTTCTTTTTTGCCATGCAGTTCCAGTAATTTTCCTAAAATCACCATTTATATTTTTGGCAAAACCTGGCCCCCAACCTTTACCTGTGTATCCAGTGGTATACCCATTCTCCTCAAGTAATTCAATCCAACCGCCAAACTTAGCTGGAAAAAAAGTCATATGATTTCCTGCGTTTTCTAACTGCCAAGAATATCGACCAGTTAATATAACAGCCCTCGAAGGTGCACATTTTGCATTCGGAGTATAAGCACGTTGAAACAAAATTCCATCCCTTGCTAGACGGTCAAAATTCGGAGTACGAATCCACTTACATCCATAGACTCCGGCATGGCCGTAAGACCAATCATCCGCAATAGCAAATAGGATATTTGGACGATCTGCCGCTTTTGAGAACATTAGTATTCCCACAAAAAATAACAGCTTCACGACAAACAATCTCACAAAAGACTTCATCTACATTTAGTAACTCTCCAGAGAAGATTGGCCAAGTGAAAACAATTAATACAATGCCT
This sequence comes from Verrucomicrobiota bacterium, assembly GCA_036166355.1. Taxonomy (GTDB): domain Bacteria; phylum Verrucomicrobiota; class Verrucomicrobiia; order Limisphaerales; family UBA1096; genus UBA1096. Next base: position 8,696 of record JAYZHR010000050.1, read on the forward strand.
ATTTCAAGAAAACTACTTATGTTTATAAACACGAACCCAATCGACCTCCATTTGAACAGGGAAATATGTTTCCCCAGAAGGAGGGCCAACAAATCTACCACCCACAGCCACATTAAGAAGTAGATGAAACTCTTGATCGAACGGAGCAGGAAAAGAAGCTTCACTGGTGCTCCATTTCTTTTGCTTTTGCCAAATTTTACCATCAAGCGTCCATCGGATTTCACCCTCAACCCACTCAATACCAAAAGTATGAAATTTATCCCCATATGTACCTTTAGCTAATTTCATCTTATTACCCGACGAACGATTACGTGGCCACTTCCCGCCATAATGAAGTGTCCCTAAAAGTTCGAATGGCTTATTTCCATTCAATTCCATAATATCAATTTCACCGCTAGCTGCCCATGAACCATATTTCTCATCAGTTGGAAGCATCCAAATAGCAGGCCAAACACCTTTCCCAATTGGTAATTTAGCCCTAATTTCGAACTTTCCGTAACGCCAATCACCACGATGTTTTGTACTTATCTTACCGGAACTAAATTTTCTTATTGTCCCTTGGATATTTGGATTATCACGATGAGCCTCAATAATAAGCTTACCTTTTTCAACTCGAACATTTTTGAGACGATCCGTATATAATTGTAACTCTTGATTGCCTCCTCCAAAGGCATCTACAGCAACATCCCATTTGGTATAATCTAGTTTGGAGCCATTAAACTCATCTGACCAAACAAGCGTCCAATCGGCGGCGTTTATTTTTTTTGGCAACAAGAGTGCCGTAATTAGTATAAAAATTGAATATTTCATTATTTAGTTAGATTATTTCCGATAACCAAAGCTCTTGTGCTTACTCCCCAATAGATATCATTCATAATCAGCAGACAAGAGATCTAAAATTAAAGATAATTAATAAAGATGGCAATATTTGAGATAATCAACAGTTATAATGTGGAAATATTACTCATCCAATATTCAGTATTCCTGTTTTCTCTTGCCAAAACAGACCATTTTTCGTTCGCTTTTTTAAAAGTTATTAATCAACCAAAAAAAAATAATCAACATGTGTACGCCCAATATAATTGAAAAAGTAAGAAGTCGCATTTCTCGTCGCAACCTACTCAAAAGTGGTGCCGCTGCTACTGCAGGCATTTTAACTACCGGATGTAATACCCCATCAAAAACCAGATCACATAAATCCAACTCTAAACCCGTTTCCTTTAATCAAGTTATCGACCTTACTCATACTCTCCACCCAAAATTCCCTGCGTGGTTCGTCCCAGGTGTAGAACACAAAGGAGGAACCAAAACATTTCTACCACCAGCCATAGTAGAAGTAGAACGTGTAATGAAATTTGAAGAGGTAAAAGTCAATCTAAACAAAATATCATACTGGGAACATGTAGGTACTCACATGGATGCACCAAGCCATTTTTCCGAAGGGAGTACAGTCGATAAAATTCCAGCAGAAGATCTAGTCTTACCCTTAGCCGTAATCGACATTAAGGAGAAGGCTTCACGTGATCCACTTGCATTGCTAACACTTGAAGATATTAAAAACTGGGAGAAGAAACATGGGCCTATTCCTGAACGCGCTTGCCTTGCAATGAATAGTGGATGGTCAAAGCATGTAAATACTCCCAAGTACAAAAGCCTGAATGCGGATGGAAAACACCAACAACCAGCCTTTCATATTGAAGCAATTGAATTTATCAAAGAAGAACGAAATGTTGTTTCCATCGCAGTTGATACTTTTTCATTCGACAATCTTCATTCTCCAGAGAATGACGTCCATTATTCATGGCTCGGAGACGAACGCTGGGGGATTGAAAATGTAAATAACTTAGATGAAACACCTGCCGCAGGAGCCACCGTTGTGGTTGGCCAACCAAAAATCCAAGGAGGAAGCGGAGGTCCAAATCGAGTAATTGCTCTAGTTTAAATCAATTTAACTTATTTATTTAATAATTCAGATGAAACTGATTGTTTTCTTAATTATTGGGATCGGCTTATGCAATATACAGACTGCAATAGCTCAAAAATACGGAGATTGTCATTTTCATTTGTTAGATTTTCTTCAAAACGGAGAATTTGACAACAGGGATGGATACTTTCCTTGCGATGCTTCTGGATTGATGAAAGATGGACGTTACTTCCAATTGCCATACGGCGAAAGATATAGACGTCTAACAGGATTACTCGATATTACGCAAAAACATAACATCGAAGATTTAGTCGTTTGCGGAATGCCATTTGTCAAAAAATGGGCTGAGGATGATTTTTTCCTACGCCCAAAATATTATCTAGATTCCAGTTCTCGTGTTAAAGCAGCCAGAGATACTGACCTTCAAATAGCGGTTGCATTCATGGACTACAAAAAGAAATTCGCTAAAAAAAAAGATCAACTAGACAAACTTAAAAAATTACATCCATTTATCTGCGGCCTAGATACAACAGACCTTGGAGCTGTAGACTTAGCAATTAAACGTATTCAAGAATATCCCGGAATCTGGAAAGGTCTAGGTGAACTCATGTCACGTCACGACGACCTTACCAATCTCACAACTGGAGAGCGCCCGAGAGCCAATCATCCTTCATTAGTCAGACTATTCAAGTTTGCTGGACAAGTAAGCTTGCCTGTTAGTATCCATCATAATGTGGCACCAATCTCTCGAAATGAAAACGAAGTGAAACAGCCATTATATCTAAATGAGTTCTTAGATCTCCTCGATCTAACAATCCAGAATGAAAAAGATAAGAACAATAAACCAATTGTAATCTGGTGCCATGCAGGAATCAGTCGTCGTATCGTAATTGCTAACTATCATGACGTACTCGAAAGAATTCTCGAAGATTACCATGAAAATCTATATCTTGATTTATCTTGGGTAATACTTGGTTCCTATATTTACAAAGATCTAGATAATTGGACAAAACTTATAACGAAATATCCAAACAACTTTCTTATAGGATCAGATTCAGTTGGGAAATATAGTAGCATCCCAATGGAGCTAAGAAAATATCAGGTACTTCTCAACACATTAACAAAAGAAACTAGATCTAAAGTTGCATATAAGAATCTAGCCAATCTACTGAATAAATCTGAATCTAATAGGAATTTAAAAGGACTGGGCAATGGAGGCATTACACTACCGCTTAATTTCTCACTTCCTGAAAAATTTGGACTTGAACATCTTGAAAATAAGCAGAATTAACTATCAAATTTCTAATATTTCATGATTAATGAAAAATTACTGAAAAAGGTGGCCTAATTTTTTATAGGTCTTTATTTTTAGAGCAGTGAACGTCTTGCGTGCGTATATTACTTTTTCTTCTAGCCTGTTTATCGCAAACGGCTTAAATGCAGAACAGGACATCAGATTTAATAGAGATATCAGACCAATTATCTCAGACAATTGCTTCGCTTGCCATGGGTTTGACCAAAACAAACGTAAATCCAACCTTCGTCTAGACATATTCGAAGAGAATCTAATTAAAAAAAAGATATTGGTACCCGGCTCACCTGAACAAAGTTTACTTTATCAACGTATAACTGAAAAAAATAATGAAAATTTAATGCCGCCTAACAAAACGGGCAAAGCACTAACTAAAAAGGAAAAGGAAAAGATTCGAAACTGGATTATACAAGGAGCCAAATACGAAGCACACTGGGCATACACTTCAGTTAAACGGCCAAAAATTCCAAAAACAAAAAATGACCTATGGCCAAGGAATGCAATTGACAAATTTATATTAGCTAAACTTGAAGCTAACCAAATCGAGCCTTCAAAACCTAGTTTGCCAAACATACTTATTCGACGTCTTTATTTTGATTTAATTGGTCTTCCTCCATCAATCGATGAGATAAAAAATATAAATTCCACTTCACTCTCAAATATGCATCGAATAGTGGATGATTTGTTGGCAAGACCACAATTTGGAGAGCGCATGGCAATTCACTGGCTCGATCTCGTACGTTACGGGGACAGCAATGGATACCATGCAGATATCGAATGGAGCGTATTTCCTTATAGAGATTACGTAATTAATGCATTCAATGAAAATCGACCATTCGATGAATTTACTCGCGAACAAATAGCTGGAGATCTTCTGCCGAATGCATCACTTCAACAAAAGATTGGAGCATCTTATAATCGGTTAAATATGAAGAGTACCGAAGGGGGAATCCAAGACGCGGAATATCGCGTGAAATATTCAGCTGATCGAGTACGAACTACTTCCACCACTTGGCTCGGCTCCACACTTGGATGCGCTGAGTGTCATGATCACAAGTTTGACCCATTCACTAGCAAGGATTTTTACCAATTTTCAGCGTTTTTCGCCGACATAAAACAACTTGGATACTATCCAGGGGCACAATCAAAAGGCTGGGGAGAAATCCTGATTGCACCAAACGAAATCCAATCCGCTAAACTTGAGAAACTAGAGATAACTTTAGCCGAAATATCCAACAGCTTAACTGAAGATGAAAAAAAGAAGAACAATAAATATAAACAGTCTCTTGAGGAGCTTAATAATTACAAGAAATCCATTCCCACGGTTTTAGCAACAGTTTCAACTAAACCTCAAGTCACTCGTATACTGCCTCGTGGCAATTGGATGGACCAATCCGGAGAAATTGTACAACCTGATATTCCTAGCTTCCTCAAAAAAACAGAGTTAACCAAAGGCCCAGCTCGATTAGCACTAGCTAACTGGCTCATTGATAAAGATAACCCACTTACTGCTCGCGTATTTGTAAATCGACTATGGAAACATTTTTTCGGAAGTGGATTATCTAAAGTACTCGACGATTTTGGCGCACAAGGCACCACCCCAACACATCCTGATCTTTTAGACTGGTTAGCTGCAGAGTTTATGGATTCTGGATGGAACATCAAACATATGGTGCGACTAATAACAACATCTCAAACCTACAGACAATCATCAAAAACATCTAAAGCACTTGAGCTAATAGATCCATATAACCATTTAATTGCTCGTCAAAGTAGATTCCGCTTAGACGCAGAGCTAGTTCGTGACAATGCCCTAACTGTAAGCGGGCTGCTAATACAAAAAATAGGAGGAAGAAGTGTAAAACCATACCAACCAGCCGGATATTGGGCTAACTTGCATTTTCCTCAACGCACCTATAAGCATGATACTGGCTCAGCTCAGTACCGAAGGGGTTTATATACTCACTGGCAAAGACAATTTCTCCATCCAGCTTTACTCGCATTTGATGCCCCAGCTAGAGAAGAATGCACTGTCGAAAGACCACGATCAAACACACCTCTTGCAGCATTAGTAATGCTAAATGATCCTTCTCAAATTGAAGCAGCCAGAGCGCTTGCCGAACATATCCTTAAAAGCAACATTATAAGTTTAAAAGACCAATTGAATGCACTTGGACAACAAGTTCTTTCTCGATCTTTTAATAACAAGGAACAGATACTTCTAGCTAAATTGCTAAGAGAACATATTGAAGAATTTGAGTCTAACCCATCGGAAGCCGATAAATTAGTAAGTATCGGCCTCACTCCTGTTTCAAGTGAAATACCAAAAGTTGAATTGGCAGCATGGATCTCGGTTACCAGAGCTGTATTAAACCTTCATGAAACGATTACAAGGAACTGACCATGCATCTTGAAAACCAAATTGAGACACTACTTAAGAGGCGAAGCTTTCTGAGCAAAACAGGAATCGGGCTTGGTCTTACAGCGCTAGGATCAATAAGCAATCCATTAACTAATTTTGCTAATAACAATAAGCGTTGGTCAGGCGTGATGACGCCCCCACCACTGCCAGTCAAAGCTAAACGGGTAATCTTTTTATGTATGGCGGGAGGGCCATCTCATCTAGAAACATTCGACAATAAACCGGAACTAGCAAAGCTGCATGGGCAACCAATGCCAGCATCTTTTACAAAAGGTCAGCAGATTGCCCAGCTTCAAGGAAAAGAGCTGAAGGCATTTGGACCGCAACATGAATTTAAGCGGTGGGGACAATCCGGACAAGAACTGACAACAATATTCCCTCACATTGGAAAGATTGCAGATGAGATCGCAATCATACGCTCTATGCAAACCGAACAGATTAATCATGACCCAGCTCACACATTCATGAATACCGGATCAATTATAGCCGGCCGGCCTTCAATGGGCTCATGGATTAATTATGGATTAGGGAGTGAAAACAATGATCTACCTGGCTTTGTTGTGCTCACTTCAGTTGGCGGTGGACAATCACAGCCTATCGCCGCTAGACAATGGCATAGTGGATTTTTGCCAAGCCGTTTTCAAGGAGTACGCTTTCGAAGTAAAGGTGATCCGGTACTATACGTAAACAACCCTAACGGTGTTAGCCGAAAGCAACAGGGAGATATTGTAAATACGGTACAAGGGCTAAATCAAATTGCTAACAAGGAATTTTTTGATCCAGAAATCGAAACTCGAATTGCCCAGTATGAAATGGCATTTCGCATGCAAACAAGTGTTCCAGAACTAATGAACATAACCAACGAACCAAAGCATATTCTTGATCTTTATGGAACAAAAGGTGGTGATGGAAGCTTCGCTAGCAATTGCCTTCTAGCACGTCGATTAGCCGAACGAGGAGTAAGATTCATTCAATTATATCATCGTGGTTGGGATCATCACAGCGGCATTAAAAAAGGCATAAAACACACTGCAAGCTTAGTAGACAAAGCCACCGCATCACTTGTAATCGATCTCAAACAGCGCGGAATGCTTGACGATACGCTAATTGTATATGGTGGAGAATTCGGCCGCACACCGATGGCACAAGGAAACGGAAGAGACCACCATATCAAAGCATTCTCAATGTGGTTAGCTGGAGCCGGAATTAAAGGAGGCATAACTCACGGTGCTACAGACGAACTGGGTTACAACGCAATTAAGGATGTCGTATCTGTTCATGATTTGCACGCCACAATACTTCACTTGTTAGGCATACCACACAAACAATTAACCTATCGCTTTCAAGGTAGAGATTTTCGTTTGACCGATGTTCACGGCAATCTAATAGCTCCCATTTTAACTTAAAATAGGCAGTATGCCTTTAACTGACCGCACCAAGTTTTCAGTTGATAAATCGACTATAAATGGAAACCCAAAAAAACTAACATACCCTCAACTTGCAACGCTTGATTTCCATTAAATATTAGCTCAGATTCTCCTTTGATTTTCAATATGGACAGGTTTATAAAACTGTTTTCTTCATACATCTGCTCAAATTATATTATTCTAACAGCAGTATTTCTGATAATTGATATAGCGACATGCATTCCGGATAATTACACTAATCAAAAAAAAATTAACCGTTTCGAAACTTGGGCTCTAACTCCCATTGCTAAACAGTCTCTTCCATCACTGAATCAAACAGATCAAATCTGGGCTAAAAACCCAATTGATTATTTTATAGCCGCTAAGCTTAATGAAAAAAGACTTTCTCCATCAAGAGAAGCCAACCGCGAAACATTAATCCGGAGGGTATACTTTGACATACTGGGATTACCTCCAACTCTCGATGAAATATTGGAGTTCGTTAATGACACTAATCCATTAGCCTACGAACAACTTGTAGAACGGATATTAGCTTCTCCAAGATATGGCGAACGGTGGGCTCGCCACTGGCTTGATATCGTTCATTACGGCGACACCCATGGATACGATAAAGATAAATTGAGACCAAATGCTTGGCCTTATCGAGATTATGTTATCCGGTCATTTAATAGCGATAAACCTTATAAGCGATTCGTAAATGAACAGATTGCAGGTGATGCACTTTTCCCAAAAACACAAGACGGAATTGAAGCTACTGGATTCATTTCCGCAGGACCCTGGGACTTCATTGGTCATGCAGAAGTGCCAGAAACAAAATTAGACGGACGAATTGCCCGCAACATAGATCGCGATGATATGGTTAAGAACACTATGAATACTTTCATCAGCACCACAGTTCAATGCGCTCGCTGTCACGATCACAAGTTCGATGAAGTAAAAATGACAGACTACTATCGAATGCAGGCAATCTTCTCAGCATTAGATCGGGCAGATCAAGAGTACTACCCCGATCCTGAAATTGCCCAGAAAAACGCTGATCTAAAAAAAGAAATCTCTCATCAAAAAGCTATCCTTGCATCCATAGAATCCAAAATTCAGTCCAAAGGAGGAGAAAAACTTAAAAACCTAAACACCCAATTAAAGGAACTTCGCCAACAAGCCAATACTAAGGCAAGGCCGGAATACGGTTATCATAGCCAGATCGTCCAAAAACAAGATACTATAAAATGGGTTCAAGTTGACCTCGGAAAACCAAACGAGATTAATCTAGTATCTCTTATTGGGGCAAGCGACAGCTATAATAACATCGGCGATGGTTTTGGTTTTCCTGTAAGATATAAGATAGAGGCATCAAACGATGCAGAGTTTAGAAAAAATATTACTGTAATAGCTGATCGCTCACTTAGTGACCAATCCAATCCCGGAATTAAACCTCAGCATTTTAATTTTCCTAAAATCAAAAATCGCTATGTACGATTAACAGCCATCAAATTAGCCAAACGCAGTAATGATTTCATATTAGCAATGGGAGAAATGCAGATTCAAAATGAATCCGGGGAAAATATAGCGATAGGAAAAAATGTCACCTCCCTTGACTCAATAGAGGCCCCAACACGTTGGCAGAGTAAAAATCTTGTCGATAATATATACAACGGACAAACCAACAATCCAGATTTAGCTAAGCTGATTACTGATACAGAGTCCAAACACTCCGCATTAATTGATTCCATTGTATCTGGAGAAATTTATTCGAAGCGTAAAAAAGCTCAAACAGCTCTTACTAAAGCTGAGGAAAGCATAAAATTATTACCCATACCGAAAAAAGTATATGTTGGCAAAGTGCATACTGGGAGCGGAGCATTTCGCGGAACCGGAAATGAAGGAGGAAAACCTCGCACCATACGAGTACTTCATCGTGGCGATATGAGTCAGCCCAAACAAGAAGTTGGTCCAGGAACTCTTCGGCTAACTAAACACGATAGCGGCTTGTTTGAGCTACCTAATGAGCATTCAGAAAGTGATCGTCGCATTGCATTAGCTCATTGGCTTACACAAAAAAGCAACCCTCTTACATGGCGCTCAATAGTTAACCGAATTTGGCAATATCACTTTGGTAACGGCATCGTTTCTACTCCTAATGATTTTGGTCGAATGGGAGCAAAACCAACTCATCCAGAATTACTAGACTGGCTGGCGCTAGAATTTCGAGATAATGGTCAATCAATTAAAAAACTGCACCGACTCATCTTAACGAGTGCTACCTACCAGCAAGTATCCGATTCATCGGCTATCCATGAAAAGATAGATAGCCAAAACCGATATCTTTGGAGAATGAATCGCCGACAACTTGAAGCAGAAGCATTACGAGACACTGTACTTTTTTTATCAGGGAAAATGAATTTTCAAATGTATGGACCTGGTTTTCGTAATTTCATCTTGGAACATCCAGAACATTCACCCCACTACGAATACCATAAACATGACCCTGAAGACTTAAAGGTGCATCGTAGGTCAATTTATCGCTTTTTGGTTCGTTCTCAGCAACAACCTTTCATGGCTACTTTAAATTGTGCCGATCCTTCACAGCAAGTCGCCAAACGCGATGAAGCTATCACCGCGCTTCAATCACTCGCAATGCTGAACAATAAATTAATGGTCGCTATGGCAAAGCATTTTTCAAATGATCTAAAGCTGACATACGGCAATACACAAATAGCTGTAAACAAAGCTTTTTATAGAGCAATTGGCCGAGCTCCCACTACTGAAGAATCAACCCAACTTACGGATTTCACAAAACTTCATGGTTTAAGTAATACCTGCAGATTACTATTCAATCTAAATGCATTTTCTTTTATTGATTAATGAATTCTCCATTCTCATCCACAAACAAGCCCCCAATTAAACATGTTTTAAACAGACGTGATTTTCTTTGGAAATCCGGCGGAGGTCTAGGCGGCATCGCACTAGCCGGGATGCTTGGACGAGATGGAGCATTAGCATCCTCCAATAAGAAAAATCAACCGATTGGTCTTCACCATCCACCTAAAGCCAAACGAGTAATTCAGCTTTTTATGGGAGGAGCAGCCAGTCATTTAGATCTTTTCGACTACAAACCTGAGCTTATTAAGCGTCATGGCGAAAAATGGGATCCTGGCGAAACCATTGAACTTTTTCAAAGTTCCCCTGGCAACACTTTCAAGTCTCCTTGGGAGTGGTCAAAATATGGCCAATGCGGCAAGCCTCTATCATCTGTTGTTTCCGAATTAGGAGATTGTATCGACGATATGGCGTTTGTTCATAATGTAGTCGGAAAAACCGGTGTCCATAGTCAGGCCACCTATTTACAAGCCACAGGATTTCAACGCCCAGGATTTCCTGGAATGGGAGCATGGGTTAGCTACGGGTTAGGTAGTCTAAATGATAATCTACCTACTTTCATTGTCCTTCCTGATCATCGTGGGTACGCTTCCAATGGACCAAAAAACTGGAGCTCTGCATTCCTACCAGCTTCTCATCAAGGAACTACATTATTTCCTGGGCGCACGAATCCGATCGCTGATCTTTACCCTCCAAAAGACTCCTTTATTACCGCTGAGAGTGAAATAGCAGCTCAATCATTACTTTCAAAATTTAACCAGGAACATGCTGCAAGCCGTGAAACTGACTCTCGTCTGGACGCTCGTATAAAGTCATATGAACTTGCTGCTCGTATGCAGTTAAGCGCACCCGAAGCGTTGGATATTTCAAAAGAACCAGCGCACATCAAACAGCTCTACGGTCTGGACCATAATGTTCAAACTTGGCCTAAGGAAATAAATGAAATTGAAGAAATAGACTACTTCTCAAGAAAATGTCTGGTAGCAAGGCGTCTTCTTGAACGCGGTGTTCGATTCATTCAAATTTGGTCTGGAAATGATAACGGATTCCCTCGTCGGAATTGGGATTCTCATGAGGATATTAAACGAGATCATGGCCCTCTTGCACGAGGCATGGCTCGAGGAACTGCCGCTCTAATACTTGATTTAAAACAACGCGGAATGCTCGAGGACACACTTATACTTTGGACCACAGAATTTGGAAGAATGCCGTGTGCCCAGGGAAGCAAAGGTCGCGATCACAATCCGTTTGTATTTACCAATTGGATGGCTGGCGGTGGCATTCGAGGCGGTACAACCCACGGCGAAAGTGACGAATGGGGATTTCGACCAGCTGACCGAAATAACCCGACTACCTGCCATGATATTCATGCCACAATTATGCATCAACTTGGAATAAACCACGAACAGCTTACTGTACGTCATGACGGTATTGACCGCAGGCTAACAGACGTTCATGGTAACGTCATTCAGCCCATTTTAGCCTGATCAATAAATTATGAAAAAGCATCTCTCCCAATCAGGATTCACTTTAATAGAATTACTTGTTGTAATAGCAATCATCGCAATTCTTGCCGGCCTTCTCCTGCCTGCCCTCGCCAAAGCCAAACAATCTGCAATCAAAACTCACTGCGCCAGTAATATGAAACAATGGGGAATTGCTACTATAGCCTATGCTGGAGATTTTGATGATTATTTCCCAGACAATACACGCGGCCAACATACAAGCTGGGTCAGTAAAGAAGTAGCAGACTTTTGGGATAAATACTTGCTGCCCAGTAAATTCAACGCTGAGAGAAAAAAGAACCGAATCAAAAAGGAGCGTGCCCATGTGATATTCTGCCCCTCAGACGAATGGCACCGAGAGGCTGATTTGTGGAGAAACAGTGCAAACCAATACCCTATTTTAACCGGGTATTTCTGGCTGCCTCATCGTTTGCTTAATTCATGGGGATACAATGTTAACGGCTTAGAAGCAAAAGCGAGCCAAGGAATTGCAGGTTGGCATTCTCGGAAGAAAATTAGCCAAGCTGTATTCCCTGGATCACCAGCCACAATCCCTACTTTAGCAGATAGAATACAAGGACATGGTTCTTTTGGAGGAGGCAAGCTTCGTATGACAAGATGGACAGAAACTGATGGAACAGGGCGCACCATACCAGCTGCAAACCACTCAACAGGTCCAAATATGGAACCTTCCGGAGGTAACTTTCTGATGACTGACGGCCATGTTGAATGGTTTAAGTTAAATCAAGTAGAAGTAGGCTCTAACGGCGGAAGTTGGCAGTGTATATATAAAGTCCCAATAGAATAAGTTACCCTTTAATGACTCTTCGCTTATCCTTTCTTCTATTCAGCATAGCTGTATGCCAAGCTGAATCTAGTAAAGAAATCCCACTAACCAAAAAGTGCACCATTCAGTTTGCCTCGGTTAACGAGGCAAAGGACCTTCTAGCAATACGAGATGTATATATTCAAGGAATGAGTTCATTTGAACGCGCTGCAAAAATAAAAAAGGCTGGGCCAATTTCAACCGATGAATATATCAAATTTATACAAGATCAAGCAGTTGAATGGTCTAAAGAAGACAAGATCAAACTAAGTGCAGTTATAGACAAAGCAAAAATAAAATTAGGT
>JAYZHR010000051.1:0-6047 GCA_036166355.1 Verrucomicrobiota bacterium
TCTATTTTTTTATTTTGCTAATCGTCACCCTTCAAGCAAAAGCAATAAATAAGCCTAATATCCTGTTCATAATGGTGGACGACCTTGGCAAAGATTGGATCTCTTGTTACGGCGCTGACAATATCAAAACGCCAAATATAGATCGATTAGCCAAAGGTGGACTAAAATTTCATAATGCATGGTCAATGCCTCAGTGCACACCTACTCGCGCTACATTACTCACTGGCCAATACCCATGGCGCACTGGATGGGTTAATCACTGGGATGTACCACGTTGGGGCGTGGGCTACTTCGATTGGGGCAAGTACACAACCTTCGCAAAAATAATGAAAACTGCCGGATACACTACTGCAATTGCAGGAAAATGGCAGATAAACGATTTCCGAATAGAACCTGAGGCACTTAAAAAACATGGCTTTGATGACTGGGCCGTATGGACTGGCTACGAAACCGGAAACCCTAAAAGTGGGGAACGCTATTGGGATGCCTACATCCACACCCGAACCGGGAGCAAAACCTATAAGGAAAAATTTGGCCCGGACATATATTGCGATTTCCTAATCAAATTCATGAAGCAACATCATGAAGAACCAATGATGCTATACTTTCCAATGGCACTAACCCATGGCCCACTTGTGCAAACTCCTGATGAACCCAATATCACAGAAAACAAAACCAAACTTAAAGCCATGGTGCGCTATACCGATAGTTTGGTTGGTAGACTGGTAGACACATTAGACAAACTGAACATTCGTGAGCGAACAATTGTGATTTTCACCACTGATAATGGAACCAGCGGAGGATTGCGAGGCACGATAAATGGAGTAAGACCAAGCGGAGGCAAAGCATCGAAATATGAAGGAGGCGTATGCCAACCTTTTATTGTCAACTGCCCAGGCTTGGTACCAGCCAATCGAAATACCCATGCACTGACTGATTTCTCGGACTTACTACCTACTTTTGCTGAATTAGGCCAAGCAACTTTACCGAAAGACATTATTCTTGATGGTAAATCATTCGCCCCACTACTTCTTGGCAAGACGGATGACTCGCCACGAGATTGGATCATGGCACTTGGGCACGGAGGAGGGCGACTGGATAGCAATGGCGTACGAGGAGTTCACGATTATGCGGACCGAGTTTTTCGTGACAAAAGATATAAGGTATGGCTCAAAAATGAACCAATCATAACAGCCCTTTACGACCTTCAATCAGATCCACTAGAGCAGAAAAATTTGATAGAAAGCAAAATACCTGAACACTTGGATGCACTGGAGAAATTTCGGAATATTATAGGCTTACAACCAAAGATTGATGGAAGACCTCTATACCGCCCACGTAAGGCCAATCCTTGGGACAAAACACTTGAATCTCAAAAACAGGAGACAAAAAAGAGAAGCCAAAACGAGAACGACGCAAGCGACGAAAAGCAGCATTGAATTAATCAGAAAAGATCATCTAACAGAGCAGAGATAGTCATATGATTCACCCCAAAGCTATCATTCATCCCAACGCAATAATCCATAAAACTGTTGAGATTGGTCCCTTCGCTGTTATTGACGAAAACGTCAAAATTGAAGCGGGCTGCATTATCGGGCCACAGGTTCACCTCACAGGACACACCACTATTGGAAAAGACAATCGCTTCCATACCGGCTGCGTTATTGGCGACTCTCCGCAAGACGTAAAATATAAAGGAGAACCGACCAAGCTAATTATTGGCGGACAAAATACTTTTCGTGAACATGTAACTATTCACCGCTCAAATTCCTTGGACGAGGATACTGTAATCGGCTCAGGCAACATGTTAATGGCCAACAGTCACGTTGGCCACAACTCAACAATTGGGGATCGGGTTATCCTTGCAAACGGGGCACTAGTCGGTGGCCATGCAATAATAGGTAACGGTGCATTTCTATCCGGCAACGCTGTCGTGCATCAGTTTTGTCGAGTTGGATCACTGGCCATGATGCAAGGTTGTGCAGGTGTCAGTTTAGATCTTCCACCATTTACAATCGTACGTGGAATTAACGGCATGTGCGGACTTAATAGTATAGGAATTAAGCGTGCTGGATACTCAAATGATGAACGAAATGAATTGAAACAAACCTACCGCACAATATTCATGGGAAATGAGTTATTAAGCGATGCCATTAATAAAGCTCGAAAACAATTTAACGGTTCTCTGTCTAGATTGTTAATCGATTTTGTAGCAAACAGCGACCGCGGAACATGTTCTCACACGAAGCGCTAAACTCGGTTCAACGTTCCCTGCTCTACCTTCCAGCGATTTAGGTCAGCTGACAATTCACTCGGCCAGTTCTCCTCTGTACAGGTCATGAAAACTTGACCTAGCGCTCGCCTAGTACGGCTAATAAGTGGCATCAAACCCGCTCGACGCTCTGCATCCAATTCACCCATTACATCGTCTATTAACAAAATAGGGGGTGAACCATGGACCCCAGATAAATATTCTGCCTGCGCCATTTTAAGCGCAATGGAAAATGTTCTTTTCTGCCCCTCACTCCCAAACTGAGATGCTAGCTTATTATCAAGCGTAAGCTTCATTTCATCACGATGAGGGCCAATAACAGTACTACGATACCTTAGTTCTCTTTCACGAGATTTAGATAATTCTAATATAAAGTCTTCTCTCACACTGGGTTTATATTCGATCATTACATCCTCCATTTTAGATGCAATTTTCCGATAACTTAAACGCACTAAGGGAGATAGTTTCTCAACTAAATTACGCCTAAAAATCATTAGTTTCTCTCCTGTAGAAATAAGATCTTTTGTAAAACTATCAATCAGTGACACATCAATCGGACCTCTCTTAAGTAATGCATTTCGTGAACGAAGCAACTCAGTGTATCGATGCAAAAGCCCTAAATAACCAGGCTGGGTTTGGGTGAGAAGTAAATCAAGAAAGCGACGGCGAGACTTTGCTGAACCCTTTACCAGGTGCAAATCCTCCATACAGAATACCACAGTTCGTAACGTGCCAAGATAATCAGACACACGACGAATCGACTTTTGATTTAACTTTAATTTACGTTCATTGGCTGCCCAATAGTACTGAATATTATTCTCTGTTTGCCCAAGAACCAGCCCCCCAACAAAAAAGGCTAATTTTCCATGATGGATAATTTGGGCATTACCTACACCTCGAAACGATCGGAGTGTTGAAAGCAAATAAATCGCTTCAAGAAGATTGGTTTTCCCCTGTGCATTGGAACCAAGAATAAGATGAAACCCTGACTCAAAATTAACTTCCAGTTTTCGGTAATTTCGAAAATCACGAAGTTTAAGACTGGCTAATTGCACACCGAATTGTGCGCATAGAAAACGGAAGGTTCGAGAGTAAAGAGTTAAAAACGAAACAAAGCTCCGATTTTTGTTACAATCTCAAACTCCTTCATAACCAAACCCGTCCTTTCATCTAGATAACCTTGATTAACAACCAAAAACATCTTCGCCCCTGGCTTATACTCCCATTGTAGCCGACTATTTACACCAACAGAATCGCTAATATTATCATATTGCAACATGTTCGAAAGAATAAGATCGGGATTAAAATTATAATTAAATTCTAATCTACTTATAGTAATGTCTACTTCTTCGTTATTTTCCAATTCAATGAGATTTTTTTCTATTTCCCCACCAAAATTAAGGTTTGGCCAAGGGGTAAAATATGTCTCCAATCCAAATTTATGGCGCACCCCCCCATAATAACCGTCTATAGAATAAAAAGGATTTAAAAAAACTCTTCTATGCATACCTATATAACCACGCAAACTCACTCCCCACCAATCATAATCTCCTGCTGGAATTGTTGTCCCATCAGATATGGAAAAACTATCTGAAGGCCTGTCAGTAATATGACTAACACTAAATCCAACAATATCCTGACTTTCAAAATATAAAGTAGCTAGATCAAATCTCTGCTTTGTGTTGATTAAACTATTACCTAATCCAGTATACATTTCCGCTTCATAGCCATGCCTAGTATTCCTCAACCAACTCAAATTATCATGGTAGGGTATAAAGTCGAATTCAGCGGCATAACGCCTGTTCCCTCTCCGACGAACAAAACCCATAGCTGGATCAAATTCCTTGCCGATCTCAGTAATACTGGCAGATAAGTCAATATTCCTATCCTCCAAAGAAGAACTAATATTCCAAGCCGGTTCAATATTTTCTCCTTCCTCTGAATATGAAGCTAACGCATAGGCATTAAATCTAAAGTTTTTACCACCAAACATATCACTGCTTCGAAATTGAAAATCCATCCCAGCAAGGGCATTCATTTCATCAGAATTTGGATCTCCTACAGTCGATAAAAAACCAACAGATGATTGTTCATAAATATTTTTACTAACCCTACCTACAAAAACATTTCTTGTTCCCTCCTTAGATTCCACAACTGCATCTAAAAATCCGAGATTATAGGATTTCACCCTGCCAGTTAGTTTTCCCGCAAAGTGTATAGGCTCAACCTCTCCATCACTACTCAAGCCTATGCGACGACTAAAAAAAGGTATAAGCAATGTTGATGATCTATCACGAGACCGACGACTTATTGAATCTGTTCCACCAAAACCAAAAATGCCTGAGTCTTCTAAAAAGAATTGCCTTTTCTCAGGGAAAAATAATGGAAACCGAGTCAAATTTAACTGTCTTTTATCAACTTCTGTTTGAGCAAAATCTGTATTAATACGTGCTAGTGCCGTTAAGCTTGGAGTTAGCCTGTATCTAACATCAAAACCAAAATCCCCTAATAAATCTGAATCACTTTGTTCATAATCTTTTTGATAACTCCCAACAATATAAGGATTGATATCCAAACCAAGACCTTGCTTTAACCCAGATAATCCCAACAAGTCTCCGCATTCTGACACGTTAAAACTTTTATTAACTGATCTAGAATTAGCCCACTGGCCTCTTTCTCCATATCTTCCAATATTTCTATATACATTGATCCCCCATGTAGATTTATTTTCATCAAAGCTAATAGACTTAAATGGTATTTCAAATTCAGCAGCCCAACCCCAAGAATTTTTTTTACAACGAGCAATCCAAGCCCCATCCCATTCAGAGTTAACACTGGTATTATTATTTATGCTCGAGTCACCTCTTGCTCCCAAGGAATTAACACTAAAGAAATATCCATTTCTTCGATCAAGAAATGTATCCAAAGTAATGTTCACAATATCCTCAGATCGCATATACTCATCACGCTTCATATTTTTAGCGATAATAGCCGACGGTGAATTATCAAAACACCAGACAGCTATGTAGATTGCGTCATCATTATATAAAACTCTAAATTCCGTCCTTTGAGAATGAGGAACGTTTTGTTGAGGACTCTTCTGTAAAAACTCACCTCCAGGCTTTGCAAGCTGCCAAACTTGATCATCCAATATACCATTAATTTCAGGAGAAACTTCTACTCGAACCGCCTTGACTACAGGACGCCCTCGAAAGGTGCCTTTACTATCAGGCGCTACAGGCGTGTGTTCAACAGCACTTGCCGCTTGAAGAATAAACAAAAATAAAACAGCTATTATATAGGACCGCTTAAATATTAATCGATTCACTTTAATTATCAAAAGAATAACGACCACCAAAAGCTTATCCTAACTCTGGAAAAAGCCCCTTTAAGTCCAACGTATCGTCATGGGCTTTTTGAAGTTTTATCAGGCGGTTGTAGAGACGTTTTACTAATTGAGCTTTCGTTTCATCATCAGCGAGATCGTTCATCTCAAGCGGATCACGTTTTATGTTAAATAAACGCGCCTTTGCTATTTTAGGATAAAGAATCAATTTCCAGTTACCCACAGTAACAGATCGCTGCACACGCAGATAAGCCCCATATACTGCCTTAACTTGAGATTGTTTCTTCTTGCCATTTAAAATTGGCATTAGACTTTGGAATTCTACCTGATCAGGACGCTTTGCGTCTGCTATATCAATAGATGTTGCCATTATATCCTGAAAATAAATTGGCTCATTAACTTTTACCCCACCAGCTATTCCAGGCCCCA
>JAYZHR010000052.1:0-54414 GCA_036166355.1 Verrucomicrobiota bacterium
GAAGCGCAAAGAACTGGAAAAACAATTCGAATTCGCTTTGACAATCCAGAAAAAGCAAATAATGAACCCCTTGATCAGCAAGATAATACGGTCAAAGTTAATTACCCTACAGTAGAATGGGAACCCAATCCATTAAAACAACCCGGACAATATAAAATATTACCTAATAGCCAAAACTATTCTCAAGATATTGATCAACTCGTAATTATTGAATCAATTCAACTTACTGGTCTCGATGAAAAAATAACCCTTTCAGCTGTAAAACCATTAGATGAACAATCTGGTGAAACTGATAGCGAAACAACTCAACCATTTGAATATTCAACTCCTATATTACATTTCTACCAAGACGGTTCATGCGATTCCGCAAAGATTCAACTTAGCAGCCGAAACCCTGAAAACCTAAATAAATCTGTCGTTGAATTAATTGGCTTTACAGGAACTGTCCGTCACCAAATTATTGAAATATCACCTGATCAATCCAATAATATAGAGCCCAAAAGTACTACCAAAGAAGAAATTGAAAACGATCAACCCCCAACCGGTCCATGAATTTTCAAAATCAAAAAATCAATCTAAAAAAGACAGGGGCTGTATTATTCGAAGTTGTTTTAGCTTTGGTTTTGTTTTCATTTGCAGCTGTCATCATTGCTAATAGTTTCAGTTCATCACTTCTAAGCGTAGACCGTATGCGCGCAGATTTAGATGCCACAAATCTTGCGATCTCTACGCTTTCAGAAATAGAACTCGGAATTAAAGCTAAGGAAACCACTCCTACTACTGAATTTGAAGCGCCTTTTGAAAAATGGACTTGGCAGGTTGAAACAACTGAACCAAGTGAGGATCTTGATATGGGTGGAGGTTTGACTCTTGTTGAAGTAATCATTCGCAATGAAGAGTTAAATCGAGAAACACGGATTGCTCGTATGATGCGACCACAAGCAGAAACTGAAATCGATTAATTGATAGGATAAATTTAATATATTCCCAATGAATAATCGAAACCGATCAAACACTGCATTTACATTACTGGAAACATTACTAGCTGTAGTGATTGCAACCGGTTTATTGTCCACTGCAATGTACTTCTACCAGCAATCCAGCACATTCCGTTCTGATTTGATACTGGAAAACGAAAAAATTTCCAGCGCCAGATTGATTATTAATCGAATCAGCTCAGAATTACGAAGCTCCTTAGCACATCCGAATCTAAATATAGGCCTTAAAGGCGAATCAAATTGGGTCGAATTTCTTAAAGCTGAAATACCCTCAAAAAGCAGTTGGCAAAACTCTGCTGTAACTATTACCTCCGCATATCCTGAAACTGGATATCGATTAATTCGGTATGAATTGGCAATGAAGGATTTGATTAACGAAACCCTTAACAATAACGCAAATCGAAAGATGGTCGAAAGCCTTAATCTAGATGGAAATACAACCGACAATACAATTACAATAAAGCAAGGTGATGCAATTGACCGAACTGAACGACGACTTCTCACTGCTAAATCATCCACCAACAATATATCCCCAGTTAAGATCGAGACAGTTCGAATAACCGACCAATTAAAATACATGCAATTTCGCTATCTAAACAATGGATCATGGGTAAATAACTGGTCAGGCCCAGACTTGCCAAGGGGAATTGAAATTAGCCTTGGGATAGAACCTTTATCAGCAACAAATTTGCTTGAAGAATATACAAACCATGTATTTCGAAGGATTCTCAGTATCCCTGTTGAATATAGCCAGAACTTGGCCATATCAACAAACACAGAGCCTGATTTGGAGGATCAATCCATAAGTCAATGATTAAAATTATTTATAGGCCTTTGAATAATTCAGGAATCGCATTAATAGGTGTTCTAATTTTAATTGGACTACTTTCCATGATATCATTAAGTCTAATGTATCGCATTCAGGCATCTGTCACCTCTTCAACTACAACCCTACCAAACGAACAAGCATGGGCCACAGCATTAAGCGGGTTGGATAAATCAATAGCCGTGATTACAGACCCCTCAAGGTCATCACAGAGCTGGATAAACAACCCCACCGATTTTGAACAACAATTAGTTTATGATGACGGAATCAACAAGTGGTATTTTTCCGTTTTCAGACAAGGAAATCTAGAATCCGGTGAGATTGCATTTGGGCTAACAGACGAAGCATCAAAACTACCATTAAATCTAACCAATATAATCCAACTAATGTCCGTGCCAGGCATTACACTTCCGGCCGCTGAATCCATCGCTGATTTCTCTGATAGCGATTCAATTCCTAGAGATAACGGAGCAGAACAAGATGTATACGACTTACTACCCGCCCCTTACAATATTCCTAATAAGCCTGTAAGTTTCATAGATGAATTACTATTGGTAAATGGCATCAATGCAGGACACCTATACGGGGAAGATGCAAATCGAAATTACAAACTTGATATAAACGAGAACGATGAAGATCTTGTATTCCCTCCAGACAATCAAGATGGCGCCCTGTCTGGAGGCCTTAACCGTTATTTCACCCTAAACTCACGTGACTGGAATGTGAACCGCTTAAACCAGCGACGTCTCAATATAAACGATACCAATATCGACTTAAGCTCACTAGGCATTCAACCTCAAATCGTTCAGTTTCTAGAAGCAAAACGAAAATCAAATGAGCCCATAAGTTCTCTTGTCGATCTTGTAGACGCCACAATAACTGTCACCGAATCTGGAAACATAACAAGAGATTATGAATCAGGCGTTAATAAAGAAGATCTATATGGGTTAATGGATATTTTTACCACGGACTCTAGAGAAATTAGACCCGGTCTAGTTAATATAAACACTGCGCCAGCTAACATTCTTGAACAGATCCCTGGAATAGATGAGAATTTGGCCAGTACAATAATTTCGACCAGAAACAGCATTGCCCTAGATAAAAGCTCTTCACTAGCATGGCTCCTGGAGACTGACACCTTAGAAATTGACCAATTCAAACAACTTGAACCATATCTAACCGCGCGAAGCTTTCAGTTCCATATCCAAGTCATTGGGTATGGACTCCCATCGGGGCAATTTAAATTAATCGAATCAGTAGTTGATTTAATTGGCTCTGCCCCACGAATTATTTACCTCAGAGATTTGACCAAACTGGGCATTCCATATCATTTTAGTGCCCAGCGAGAATCAGATATTAATAACTATGAGTGAATTAAAACCCATTAATTCCAATATATTTAAAAAAGGCTTAGATAGAATAACTAACCGCCTTAAAAGAAGAGGAGAAATTACCGCACTCGATATCGATCAGCGGATGCTCCGAATTGTTCACGCAACTATGTCTCGAGGCTTATCTCGAGTGCGTCGCATAGAACTTATACCTCTCCCAGCTGAAGGATTAGATCTAAAAAGCCCTAAAGCCACCGGAGAATGGATTGGAAAACAACTAAAAAGAATACGCCTTACCCCTGGCGTAGTAGTAATGGCTGCGAGAAGAGGAGAATCAATCCTAAAGGAATATCAGTTCCCTCCAATGAAGGATATCGGTGAAATGGCCTCTATGGTAAGAGTTAGAGCAAGCCGTGACCTTCCTTTTCCGGAATCACAAGCATCAATAGATTTCACTGTTACAAAAGCCCCAAACAAAAGAGAAATCAAAGTATCCAAAAACGATTCATCCAATTCAAATAAAACAAACGAAGCTAAAACAAACGTAGTCGTATCTGCCATAAAAAATGAAACACTGAATTTCTATAAAACAATGGCAGAATCAGCAGGATTTACTTTAGCCGGACTCGGACTTCGGCCAATGGCATCATTTCGCGTACTTAAAACCTGTGTTCCAGATATAGTAAAGAATGCGGTTGCCCTTATTTCCATTAGACGACATGAAGTTGACGTCGATATACTCGTCGATGGAAGGTTAGTTTTTAGCCGTGAATTATCAGCTAACTTAAATTTCCCTGAAAACCATCATGAATCTGATATACAAAATAATCTAATTCAACTATCCAAGGAAATATATCGCTGTCTACACAGCTATGAAGGTTCCGAATCTTATCAAAAACTAGACCATCTACTTGTTGCAGGTGGTACAGGGATAGAAGAAAAACTCTGCCAATGCCTCGATTCGCAATCTAACCTCAAGTGGCAAAGCATGCCACCTCCCTCGGGACTTCGTTTGCCAAAGAATATAAAAGAAAATACTGCGCGCGCCTTAACATCACTCGGGCTAGCACTAGGATTCCTAGATGAAGGCGGCCTTGCTGTTAACTTCCTTTCACCTAAAAAGCCTGTTGTTAAAAGGAACGAAGGTCGAACAAAATGGCTTCTTGGAATGTGCCTACTAATCGCAGGTACACTTATGATGTTTTCAGTTCAAAAACGTTTTAAGTCTAATGCCCAATCAGCACTAGATGAACTTGCCCCAATCTATTCAAAACTAAAAAAAGATGAACGAACAAATAAGATCATTATTCGCACCGGCGACGCTGTAACAGCATGGAGTAAAGAGTCTAAAGATTGGCTTGGACATTTTGCATTTCTCAGCACAGTCCTACCATCATGCGAAAAAGTATATTTGAAAAACTTGGGGACTCGTCGTGTTGGCCAAAACGGTGTCATAACTTTTCAATTACAAGCAAAAGACAGTTCAACACTTCACAGCGTAGAAAGCCGACTAAGAGAGTTAGGCTACGTATTTAAATCCATACCACAAACACCAGGAAACGATCGTCACGGTTATACTTTTAGAGCCTCTTTTGAACTAATGATACCTGATAACTTCAAGCATGACTTAAAGAGTTACCTCAACACAAACACACCCCCAGCTCGCATAAATGACGATATTCATGCAAATGGACTCTCAAGTATTGAGCAAAATAGAGAGGATTCAAATGGCTAAGCCCCAATTGAAGACAATACTGCTCTCGAGCATTTGCTTAATAACAATAGTGATTGTTATTAATAAAGCTATAATCCCATGGATGAGCGACCCGGTTAGACTATTAGAACAAGCTACAGCTAATCGAAAAAAACAAATCAAAGATCTTAATAGCATTAAAAGAAAAGCCGATTTACATCGAAAAAAATTAGCAAAATTAAACACTCTAGGATTTGCAGATAATTCCCCTGAAGCTATTGCTAAAATGGGCGAACATCTCACGCGAATCATCAAGCAAAGCGGATTAACTGAAACGGCTTTTTCAAGGCGCCCATTCGAGCCAAGAGCCATAGTTAAAAACGGCCCTAAACCGATTGGCTATACAGTAAGCGGAGAAGGCTCAACAAAAAAAATTACTGATCTTTTATTTTTACTACAAAATGACCCTCATATTCAAAGAGTGGAAAACATCTCATTATCACCCATTAGCGGAAGCACAAACGTAAGAGTTAATTTTCAATTTATCTCATTAGTTATTGGAACTAAGTACGGTAATTTCAAAGGAACCAATACGCCACCTGAAATGCCCAAAATCAAAAGCGAAGCTCGTGATTTATATTCAGGAATAACCAAAAGAGCTTTATTTCTACCTTACGAAAAAAAAGCATCTACCCCACCACCACCATCCAATCAGCCAAAAACAAAAACCACCCCGCCCCCACCTGGGCCTGAATCATACAAAGTAGTCTCCTTAAGCCAATGGAAAGGCAAACAGGAAGTGATGATTTATAATTCCATCAAAAAAGAAACTAAAAGTTACAAGTTAGGAGACTCCCTAGCAGGAGGAACTATCGTGATGATTGATTATCGCCAAATGCCTTTTCCAAATAAACCAGAACTATTATCTCAAAGCAGAGTAATAGTATTAATTAAGGCCAAATACTGGGCTATTGAGAGAGGAAATACCATGGCCGATATGTATCAACTTACGCTTGAACAATTACCGGAAAATATAAAAAACAGCCAATTATGAGTCAGACAGTGAAACTGCTGCACGACCTTATTGCTTTACCTAGCATCAATACTGCATTCCTTTCAAAAAACAATTCACTGGCTGGTGAAGAACGCATTATAGATTATATTATAGGACGCGCTAACAAGGCAAAACTGGATACAGAAAAACAACAAACCGAATGCGGTCGCAGTAACCTGATTATCAAATTAGCCCCAAAAGGCAAAATAAAACACAGGATAATTCTTGGTCCACACCTTGATACAGTTGGGGTAGATAACACAGCCATGTTAAACCCCAAAAAAAAAGGAAATAAAATATACGGGCGAGGAGCCTGCGACACCAAGGGAAGTGTGGCAGTTATGCTCAACTCAATAGAAAAACTTTCAAAAGATAGAGGACGGCCAAGTAATACAGAAATTGTTTTTATCGGTTTTGTGGATGAGGAATGCAATCAAACAGGTTCTCGTGCATTCCAAAATTTAAATATGAATGCTGACCTTGCACTAGTTGGGGAGCCAACTCGATGCAAAGTTGTCACAGCTCACAAGGGAGATTTTTGGTTAAAAATTCAGACCAAAGGAAAATCAGCTCATGGAGCACGGCCAGAACTAGGCAATAACGCTGCACATTTAATGGCTAAATGCATAGATCTTATAGAAACAAAATACGCAAGTAGACTCCGTAAAATAAACCACCCTATCCTCGGATCTCCAACTATTAACACAGGCATAATCAAATGCGGATCACAGCCCAATATCGTCCCAGACTACTGCGAGGCAGATTTAGACAGAAGAACTTTACCCAGAGAAACTTTCCACACAATAAAGCGTGAAATTCACGAACTTTTTAAAAAAAACAATTTAAAGGCAAATATTTCAAATATTAAAAAATTTCCCTGTCCCGCAATGGAAACTGATCATAAAACGCCTTGGGTTCAAAATTTTATGCGCACGGTGAGGCAATCGAAACCTATCGGTGTCGACTATTATTGTGATGCCGCAAATATAGCTACCACAGGAATCCCAACAGTAGTCTGGGGACCTGGTGATATAGCACAAGCACACACAGTGAATGAATGGATCACTTTAACTCAAATAGAACGAGGTATAAATATATTGATGCGCTTTCTCTCATCTCTTCCATGATTTTTCTAATAATTTAAATCATGAAATTAGCGATTCTAACACATGAGCCATTTTACCCTCCATCAGGAGGAGGTTCAGCCGAGTTAATTTATTTAGTAAATCAACTGACAAGCCACAATCACGATGTGCATCTTTTTTGTCCGAAATTCCCTGATGTGAATCAAGTCGGAAAACAGTTTTCCATTCAAGTCCACCCATTCAAAATATGGCAAATGAGCCGATATACAAATTTTCGATTAATTAAATATTTATTATACCCATTTGCACTACGCCGTTTAGTCAAAAGAACAGCCAAGAATATTCACTTCGATGTCATTCTTTCCCAACATGCGATCTCATCGGTTGCAGCAGGGCAACTTAAAACTGACTTAGACATTCCTGTAGCAATGAATTTTTTGGATCACCTTACTGGATTTATGGAAACATGGCCCAGGTGGATAATTCCTCGTTTCATACTAAAACGCTTAATGCAATTCGAATTGAATTTACCCTGCAGATATAATGCAAATGCAGTTCTTACAGTTTCAAAGGAACTATGTAGACGCTTTATTGAAACTGGCTTTGATTCATCTCGTATTATTACAATTAATTACGGTTATGACTCTGAATTATTTAAACTCAGTAAAATAAAAATCAAATCATCCCCGACCGTTGTCATGCACGGTTCATTTGACACACATCACCTTGGAGAAATAGCAACAAAATCTATTTACCTAATCGCCAAATCAAGACCTGAAGTTAGATTTCTTTTTGTGGGAAAAGAAACAAAATCATTAAAAAATTTATCAAAAAAAATACGTCAAAAATTACCTGAAGCTAATATTACATGTACAGGTTTCATAGAATATAAAACAATATCAAATAAGCTAACCCAAGGGCATGTCGGCATTATCCCCTATGAAGAATCAGCCGGTTCCCACTGTGCTTTTGTTGCAAAAATGGTAGAATATGCGGCTGTCGGGCTGCCTGTTGTCAGCACTCCTCTTTCCGGGACCAAAACGTTCTTTTCCAACGAGCCCTCTATTTGCTTCTCAAAATTCGATGGAAATGAATTCTCGGTAGACGTTCTTAAAATGCTTGATTCTCCTCCCCAATTTAATGCAATAGAAAAGTTAGCTAAACGTGTTGAAAACGAACTAAACTGGAAAACTATTTGCAACAAGGTCGTCAATCAATTGGAAGCATTACACCCATGATAGACACCGCATCTAAAAAAACATTCTTCATACAAGGTAGTTGGATGCTAACTGCAACAATGGCTAGCGGAATACTAATGTTCGCTGTCCATTTCTTTGGCGGATGGATGAAAGCCAGCGAGTACGGCCTATTCGTGACCTTACTTCAGGTTTTAAATCTAGCAATGATACCCGCACTTGGACTCCAAACGGTATTTGCACAGCAAACCGCATTAGCTAAAACACCTAGCGAATTAGCAAATCTTTCAATCTCTATCAGAAAAGTTTTTTTAATATGTATTGGAATATGGTCGTTTACAGCACTTTTACTACTACTCCTACACACACCCATTCTTAGAATACTTAAGATAAACAATTCAATCCCTATATACTTAA
Organism: Verrucomicrobiota bacterium; assembly: GCA_036166355.1. Classification (GTDB taxonomy): domain Bacteria; phylum Verrucomicrobiota; class Verrucomicrobiia; order Limisphaerales; family UBA1096; genus UBA1096. The sequence goes on from JAYZHR010000052.1 coordinate 8,601, forward strand.
CTATCGCTATTGGATTACCTCAACTTTGCCTTCCAATATTACTAGGAATATTACAAGGGCAACAAAATTTTTGCTGGCTGGGCGGTACAGCTATTACCAACGGATTAATAAGATTTTTAACTGTGGGAATCTTGGTCGCGGGATTAGGAATGCAAGCAAACGGGGCAATATCAGGCGTGCTTATTGGCTTAGTCGCAGCTTTTACCCTAGCAACTTGGCATGGGCGAAATGCATGGACAAAAGATAACTCTCTAAAAGGACAATTTCAACCAAGCTACTGGCTTCGCCGTATAGTACCATTAACACTTGGTCTTGGAGCAGGGCAATTCATGTTAAGCGCAGATATGATTGCTGCACGAATTACCCTTCCTGATAATGACTCAGGAATTTATGGTGCAGCGGGTATGATTGGACGAGGATTGGTGATTTTCACTGCTCCACTAGCCGCAGTAATGCTACCTAAAATAATACGCTCAAAAGATCATGAAGAACAAAACATACTCAATCATACTTTTTCAAGAACTGCTATTCTAAGCATAATATTTTGTTCCGGATGCACACTTGCCGCTTGGATTACCCCTTCAATAACCGAATCAGTGCCCATACTGTCTTTAAAACAAAAAAACATTACAAACATAACTTCTTTAGTCCCTTATTTTGTCTGGTCAATGCTCCCTTTGGCTTTGGCAAATGTTTATGTTGTAGCTCTTTTAGCGAAAGAACAATACAAAGGAATTCCCATGCTGATATTAGTTGCCACAACTTATGCATTAACTCTTATCTGGCTTACTAATAATCCCAATATTGCAAATAATGTGACGATCATATTTACGCTGGGGCTATTTAATTTATGTTATCTTGGATTATCCAGATACCTAATAATAATGCGATACAACAATACAACCTCTCAATCGACAAACCCCTAAGAAAGTTGATATTTTTTTAACGCATCAAGCATTGCCTGAACAGAAGGATAACGATTACGCGAATCCTTCTCCAGCGCACGAGAACAAATCTCCTCAAGTGCATCAGGAATATCGAGATGAGATGCAATTTCGCTTGGATTCGGAAAATCTTTTTTAAGAAGATTATTAGCCACCTCCTCTGCAGTCTCTCCATCAAGCAATTGAGTAAGTGTTAAGATTTCAAAAAGAATATTACCAAGACTAAATACATCTACTCTCCCATCAATATGTGAATCCCCTCGAGCTAATTCCGGAGCCATATAAAGAGGAGTACCGTAACGTCGCCCAGCCGGAGTTAACGAGGGATCCGCATTAGCAGGAACAGATTTATGCTCAATGTCAGATTCACCCCATACTTTTGCTAAACCCCAATCAAGAACCAGAACTTCACTAAATCCACCAATAAGAATATTAGCAGGCTTAAGATCACGATGAATAACCCCATGATCATGCGCATAAGCAACAGTCTGACATACTTGTATTAGTGAATCGACAAGCACGCTGAGTGGAAATAAATTCATTATTTTGTCATCCTTATTTTTTAATCCATCAATTATATCCTTTAGATTCCGGCCTCGAACACGCTTCATTGTGAAATAGATGTCACCGTTCCTATCCCTTCCCATTTCATAAACAGGAACTGTTCCCGGGTGTGCCAATTTGGCTGTAACGCGTGCCTCCCTAAGAAAACGTTGTATTTCAATTTCGGATTCCCTTAATTCTGAATGAAGTGTTTTATAAACAACCTCTCGATGCAGGTTTATATCACGACAAGTAAACAATTTAGCCGTACCACCCTCGGTCATAAGTTTGAAATCTGTATATTTTAGCGATCCACTCTTCCAGTGTACTGGAAAATTACCATCAGTATCAGAAAGATGTAATGTTGTATCGTGCAATTCCATCTCTTTCCTAATATTTCTCGAACTATGCCCCATTCCTGTACCAATTGAACGCTCTCAAATGCAAATCGTCGAGTTTTGTTTCCCTAAAACTCACCTTTATATACAATCACCTCGTTTTAAGCCGTGAAAAATATTGTTTATTTTGATCTAGAAACAATGCGCGCTGCTGATGAAGTTGGCGGCTGGAAACACATTGACAAAATGGGGATGAGCATCGGCGTGACTTATAGCACCGCCAGTGATAAATACTCTATTTTTCAGGAATCAGAAGTTAACGACCTTATCGAAGAACTACAAAAAGCAGACCTGGTGGTTGGGTTTAATCATATTAGATTCGACTATGAAGTGCTACACGGTTACACCCCTTTAGATTTAAAACAACTGCCCTCGCTTGATCTAATGGTCGATTTACAACAAAAGCTTTCGCATCGACTTAAACTCGACTCAATTGCCAACGCAACATTTGGAGCTGAAAAAATTGCAGACGGACTTCAAGCTCTCAAATGGTTCAAACAAGGCAAGTTAATGGAAATTGCCGAATATTGCTGTTATGACGTAAAAATAACTAAAATGGTACATGAATACGGAGCAGAGAACGGATGCGTATTTTATAATAATCGTTTTGGTAAAATCTTAAATGTTGAAGTCGATTGGAGCACTAATTAACCACTGTTATTGTAACGATTGATATACTTCAAGGACTCGTTTTAAATCCATTCCTTGTGGTTTGTTCTGCAGCAACCACTCAAGGTCTACCTTGGCTGCATCGAAGTTACGACTTTGAATAAGCAACACTGCTCGAGCCCAACGATCAAATGCAGAATCAGGCTGTAGCGCCACCATCGGCTCGACATATCTCAACAGATCTACCGGGGCATCTATGTTTTGTGCAACACCGATAAGATTTCGAAGCATGCGCAACACAATTTCACGCTTTGTTGAAACAGGAAGTTCATCTACCGAAATACTTCGACCGCTGTTCTCCCTCACCAACGCCTCAGTCTCCTCGATTGTCAACAACTTACCACCGTCAAATGGATCAATGTACTGATCCTCAGCCTCTCGTAATTGTTTTAAAATGAAATGCCCAGGCGCACCTACACCAACAACATCCAGGATGCCACATTGCCGTGCTAACTCCATCACCAACACAGACAACGTAATTGGCAACCCTTCACGGTCATCCATCACCCGGTTCATGTAACTATTAGCCTGATTGTAATAATCCTGACGACTACCATGAAAACCATTTTCCTCGAATAGGTACGACAACATTTTCTTTAACTTAGCATCTACGCCATCACTTTCCTCAAACTTATCCCGAACTTCACCCGCCATGAGCTTTAGCTGCTGTTCATAATAGGCGACATCGATCGATGGATCGTCAATCTTGGCGATCAACAATGATGCCTTGAAAAGATTTACAGCTTTTTCCTCTTCCTTAAACAACACCACCAGTTGATCTCGAACAAGTCGCCTGTGAAGTTGTTTTGAAGATTGACGCAATAACGTCGCCTTCTGCTCCAATCGCTTGGCTTCAGCATCCAAGTGTCGCAGAGATTTCACTGGTAATTTCCCAGCACTAGCGATGGTTGAATCCTTAAAGCCGGCAGGCCGAGTCGACTCGGAAATTAGCGCTTTTCCAAGTAATGAATCGATCGGCGAAGAGTTATCGTCAACCTGTTTATCAAGCTGAAAATTTCGGAAACTAGCAACTGTGTTGCGGAACTTAGCCAAACCAACACTCCCACCACTCAACCCACGATCAGCAGATTCAAAAACCAGATGACCATTAACATAACAATAAAAGCGATGTCCTTCGTTGCGAACACGAAGGGTATTCCAATCTCCCGGCAAATAATGTCTCGTTATTCTCTGATCAAGTATCGTCCAGGAAAAGACGTTCGCTCCATCGAAACGAGTGAGACGCATCTGCCCTGAGCTAGGATAAAAACCGTAATGTCTATCACCTCCATCAGCCGCCCAAATCAAACCGGCCGCTCCGGACTCATCTTCAAGTTTCACCTCAACCATAAATTCAAACGGAGCCTCAGGCACATCTCGTGTAGAAAGACAAAGAGCGCGCCCACCAAAACTCTCCCCAGCATGGCTGACGTGAATTCCCCCTGCCTTCTTCCTCCAATGCCCACCGAAAACAGTAGTCCATTCCTTCGGATTCAATTGTCCGATAGTCATCCAGCGCTTAATTGGTACAGAATTCGGTTTTTCGAGCAGTGGCTTAAGAAGATTAGAGGGCACAGCAAATCCGAGGTTATCTGTAACAAGCGACTTCAATGTGACCACCCCATGAACACGACCATGTAAATCGAGTATCGGACCACCGCTGTTTCCTGGCTCGATCGGCAGTGCCACCTGCAGCATTTCGACATTTTCGACAATGCGTCGCGCTGAAATAACACCCTGCACAAAACTAAAATCCAGTCCATGAGGCGTTCCCATTGCCACCACGGGCATGCCTTGGATCAACTTTGAAGAATCACCTAGAGACAGTGGCTTCAACCCGGTTTTGTCAACACGCAGAATCGCTAAGTCAAGCGTGCGATCCCAAGCATGCACCGATGTCACTTCCAGTTCATCGCCGTTGGCTAAACGAATCTGAATCGGACGCCCTTCCCCAATAACATGCAAACTTGTAGCAATCAGACCATCAGAGGAAACAACAAACCCAGTACCAACACCCTCTTCATCGTCGTCTCGACCGAACTGAGTCAGGACAACGATCGAATCCCGGATACCCTTAGCCAAGCGTTTGGCATCTAGCGGCATCTCAGAAGGCAACGTTTGCCCAAAAACACTCGTGATCGAGATTAACAGGACAAATTCCATCAAAACTCTGAAATTACGCATGCCGAAATGTAACCAAGGTCAACGGCCATCGCACGGCTTTTCCTCTCCTCGACAGAAAAGGCCTATTTAGGTAATACTGGCGCCGTAAAAAATCTAATAATGGTAAAAGCATACATCTTTTTGGTCCGCCGGAGTCTTCCAGTTTTACTTGGATTAGCATTCACTTTAACAGCGTTAGCATCCAAGCGCCCAAACATCATTATTGCCATGGCCGACGACATGGGATGGAGCGACATAGGTTGTTACGGAGGAGAAATCAATACGCCCAATCTCGATAAATTAGCAGCAAAGGGAGTTAGATTTACTCAGTTTTACAATACTGGCCGATGTTGTCCCACCCGAGCCACGCTACTAACAGGCACCTATGCCCACCAAGCGGGAATCGGCCACATGATGAGCAACCGCAACCTCCCCGGCTACAAGGGCGACCTAAACAAAAACGTGCGAACGATCGCCGAAGTGCTGAAGGTCGCCGGCTACGCCACCTACATGGCAGGCAAATGGCATGTCACCCCACACATCAAGCCTGAAGGACCGAAGTATAACTGGCCCCGCCAACGAGGGTTCGATCGTTTTTACGGAACCATCCACGGCGCCGGAAGTTTCTTTGACCCAAACTCTTTAACTCGAGAAAACACACAGGTTTCACCTATCACCGACAAAGGTTATCAACCAAAAAGTGGACCATACTATTACACCGACGCAATCAACGACCACGCGGCCCGTTACATCCGCGAACACAAAAACAAGGATCAACCGTTTTTTATTTACGTCGCCCACACAGCACCACATTGGCCGATGCACGCCCTGCCAGAAGACATCGCAAAGTACAAAGGCAAATACAATAAAGGATGGGATGCCATACGCGATACTCGCTACAAGAGACAACTTAAAATGGGACTGATTGAACCGAATTGGACAATGTCTACACGAGATCGAAAAGCACCCGCTTGGAAAGATGCGAAGAATAAGGAATGGGAGATTGCCCTAATGGAAGTTTATGCAGCAATGGTCGACAGGATGGATCAAGGAATCGGTAAGATCGTGGGTGCACTCGAAGAAACCGGCCAACTGGACAATACTTTGATCCTCTTCCTCGCAGACAACGGTGGTTGCGCCGAAAATATGGGACGCCAAAAGGAATTACGATACAAGGACAACAATCCTGACAAGATTATCCCGATGGCTAAAGATGCACTACAAACCGAGATGATCCCGAAAAGAACCCGAGACGGCCGTGTCGTCCGCCAAGGCACCTCTGTCATGCCAAGTGATGATACCTATCACGGCTACGGTTTAGCCTGGGCGAACGCCAGCAATACTCCGTTTCGCGAGTACAAACATTGGGTGCACGAGGGCGGTATTAGTTCCCCACTCATCGCTCACTGGCCAAAAGGCATCAATAAAAAGAGAAACGGAAAACTAGAAAACCAACCCGGCCACCTCATCGACCTCATGGCAACCTGTATCGACTTGGCAAAAGCTGAGTATCCAGAAACAGTCAACGATGTGAAGATTGTCCCTCTACAAGGTGTTTCACTTACCCGTGCATTCAACGGCAAGAAAATCCGCCGTAAAAAACCGATCTACTGGGAACACGAAGGAAACCGCGCAATGCGGGATGGCAAGTGGAAATTGGTGGCCAAAGGCTCAACCGGTCCTTGGGAGCTTTACGACATTGAGGCCGATCGCACCGAACTAAATAACCTCGCAGAAAAATATCCCAAACGCCTAAAACGCATGGTCAACGACTGGGAGACATGGTCCATAGCCGCCTTAGCCAAACCTTGGCCCTGGAAGAACAAGTAATTAAATCTTTATCCAACGACGTGTTTTGGCAGATTTCTCTACAGACTCCAGTACCTGTTGATTTTTTAAACCGTCTTCAAACGTCGGCTGAACAGATTTACCCTCCGCCACGGCGTTGACGAAGTCAGCGATTGTGTGAACAAATGTATGCTCATAGCCTATGATGTGACCAGGCGGCCACCATTGTCCCACGTAGGGATGTATCCCCTTCTGCTGAGTAACAATAATGTCAGAAAAACCCTGCCTATCCAAAGAAACCGTGTTGTCGAAATATTTCAGCCGATTCAAGTCTTCGAGATTAAACTCGAGCGAACCATCAGAGCCGTTAATCTCAATATGAATGCGATTTTTTCGACCAGTCGCGTAACGAGTCGCTTCAAGATTGGCTAAGGCTCCGTTCTTAAATCGGCCGATACACTGCGCCGCATCATCCACAGTAACACGTCCCATTTTTTTTGGATTGTCCGGCAATGGGCGTTGCTTGATAAAGGTATGCATCTGTCCACTGACTTCATCAAACTCACCAACCAGGTACCGGGCTAAATCAATGATATGCGCATTGATATCACCATGCGCCCCACTACCGGCATATTGCTTTTGCATGCGCCAAAGACGTGGTGCCTTCGGATCAACAAGCCAACTTTGTGCATAGCGGGCATGATAGTGGCGTATCTTCCCAAGCGCGCCCTCTTCTATCATTCTCTTCGCCTGGGCGATCGCAGGGATGCGGCGGTAATTGTGGCAAATCATGTGAGTAACCTTGGCCTTTTTAACAGCCTGCAACATCTGCCGACATTGCTTCACATCCATAGCCAACGGTTTTTCGCAAAGTATATGTTTTCCAGCCTTGGCTGCTGCGATCGCAATCTCTGCATGAGAATCGTTCGGCGTATTGATATCGATGATATCGATCTCCGGATTGGCAACAACTTTTCGCCAGTCGGATACCGCATGATCCCATCCGTATTGTTTACGAGCCTTCTCAACAGCAGAAGCGTTTCGGCCGCAAATTGTATGCAGCCGAACGTCATGCTTCATATCAAAAAAACGAGGTGCCTGGCGCCAGCCATTACTGTGCGCCTTGCCCATGAAAAGATAGCCAATCAGGCCAATGTTCAATGTCTTCTTTGGCATAAAAAAGAAGCTCAAATAGGATGAGCTTATGAAATTAATCTCTCACGCAAACATCAGGAAATAGCAACCGGCTGACCAGTTGAGGCTGACTCGTAAGTGGCGTCAATAATCTTCATCAACGCTAATGCTTGATCTGGAGTATTCAACGGCTTTTCAGCCCCCTCCACAGCTAATATGAAATTTTGCGCCGCCCTAATCCTTCCCATGTCTTCATTAGGCTCTGTAATGATTGATCGATTCACAGAACGACCATTTTCCTGAACATACAATTCACAATCATCAATTGCAGTTTCATCAAGTCCGTCGACATTAAATAGGCGTCGGATCATCCCACCAGCTTTTTGACCTTGAAACGTAACCGAAACCTCTTCCCTCTTGTTCATTTCCGCCCAAGAAACTTGGTACGAAAGAACTTGTCCTGTTGTAAAACGAACAAAACCATGAGCAGCACTCTCCACATCAGTGACACCATCAGCCACATCGGGAATACCCCAAGGGCCCTTAAAACTTTTGTTTTCAATAAAATCATTAAAAGTTTGAGCAAGCACATGCTGAGGTTCTGGATAACCCATATAAAATAGAGCAAGATCAATCATGTGTAGTAGATCAATAACAGGCCCGCCCCCTGAAAGTTCCTTGTTAGTGAACCATCCCCCAAAGCCAGGAATTCCGGTCCTCCTAATCCATTTAGCCTGAGCGGAATTAATCACTCCAACATCACCTGAATTAATATAATCCATTAGCGCATAAGACTCCGGGCGAGCACGATTATTAAAATCAAACATCAACACCTTGCCTGCCGAATCTGCTGCAGATTTCATTTCAGCAACTTCAGTGGCATTAAGTGCTGGCGGCTTTTCGCAAAACACGTGCTTACCAGCCTGAAGTAATTGAACAGCTAAAGGCTTATGAAAACGATTTGGCGTAATCACACTAACAGCATCCAAATCAGGTAATTTTTGGAGCATTTCAGCAACATCACTAAATACATTTCCAACACCCAAATCTGCAGCCGCACTACCAGCCGCTGCTTCGTTTACATCACATATCGCGACTATATCAGCACCTGCAGCACGAAAACCCGCAGCATGATACTGCAACATTCCACCTGCTCCAATGATTCCAACCTTTGTAGACATAACTATTTAAATACGCGGGAATTTCACCCATTTTTCTTTAGACTTTGAACTCTTAACTACAGTCTCTATGAAAGCCATCCCTATTATCCCATCTCTGATATCCGGAAAATCATAATCCTTCATACGAGGATATTTACCAGCAACTTCATCTCTTATAGCTTCAGCGGCAGCATTATAGACATTAGCAAATGCTTCAATAAAACCTTCAGGATGACCGAAAGGAATCCGAGTGTTTGCTGCAGCGGCTCCAGTTACATATGAATTACCTCGACGATAAACTTGCCGTGGGGCGCGAGCATCTTTAACGGTTAACTCATTAGGATGCTCCTGATACCACTCTAGGGATTTTTTTGTACCATATACTCGAATATTCAGATTATTTTCATCTCCATTTGAAACCTGAGACGCATAAATAATTCCCCTAGCTCCGCCCTTAAACTTAACGAGTAAATTACCATCATCATCTAACACCCTACCCGGAATATTCACGCTTAAATCAGCACAAAGACTATCGATCTCTAAGCCAGTAATATAATGAACTAAATTTTCGGCATGCGTACCTATATCACCCATGCAATTAGATATTCCCGCAACTTTTGGATCAGCTCGCCAATTAGCTATTGATTTATCCTCACCCGTCAGTGAAGTGATAGCGTAACCTTGGGGATATTCACATACTACCTTTATAATCTTGCCCAAATCCCCTTTAGCCACCATATCCTTGGCCAATTTCACCATGGGGTAGCCGGTATAATTATGCGTCAAAGCGAAAACCTTCTTCGACTTCTTTATTATTTTCCTCAACTCCCTAGCTTCCTGTAAATCATAGGTAACAGGCTTATCGCAAATCACATTAAATCCAGCCTGAAGAAAGGTCTTGGCAACATCAAAGTGCAGATAGTTTTGAACTACAATGCTGACAAAATCTATTCTCTGATCAGCAGGCAAAGCAGCCTCCGCCTTAGCCATCTCCTGATAACTTCCATAAACACGAGATGAATCAAGATGAAAATCCTTGCCGGACTGTTTGGACTTTTTTGCATCAGATGAAAACGCACCAGCTACAAGTTCAATCTGCCCATCAAGATTTGCTGCATTGCGATGTACCGATCCAATGAAGGCACCCCTGCCTCCACCGACCATTCCAAAACGAAGTTTTCTTTTCATTGTTTAAAATACTAAATTCCAGTTATACATTAGGAAAGTTGATTGCCTAAAAAAGAAGTGGGTTTATAGTGGGCGTCGGGTAACAAGTCAACGCGTGACTTACCAGCACAAAGTAGACTTAAGTTTATCAAATACTTACATTTATGAGTTTCAAAGCCAGCGAGATAGCCCAAAAAGTTAATGGGAAAGTTGTTGGTGATGAGTCAATCTCTATCAGTGGATTTTCTAAAGCCGATTCGGCGAAAAATGGGGATTTAACTTTTGCTGAAAATGAAACTTTCTTCACTCTTGCCGACAAAAGCGAAGCAAGCGCTATTCTCGCCCCATTAAATTTTCACTCGAATGATAAAACTGTAATTCAAGTAAAGGATGCCAGAATAGCCTTTGCCCAAGTGTTACCTCTCTTCTTCCATGAAAAGCCTTTCTCATCAGGCATACATCCAACAGCTATTGTTGCAGATTCAGCCGAGATTTCTGATACGGCTCATATAGGAGCAAATTGCATTATTGACGAAAAAGTAAAAATCGGAAACAAATCTGTAATCCAAGCAAATTGTAATATCGGGGAAAACTCCACTATCGGAGAAAACGTTCGTCTATTCCCAAATGTAAGCGTTTACCCTGATTGCAAGATAGGCAGCAATATCAGAGTGCACTCAGGTACAGCAATTGGATCAGATGGGTTTGGATATGTTTTCGACAAAGACCATCATAGAAAAATACTACAAATCGGCGGAGTAGTAATTGAAGACAATGTCGAGATAGGGGCTAATTGCACAATCGATCGCGGCGCACTTGGAGACACCATCATCGGACGTGGAACCAAGATTGATAATCTTGTTCAGATAGCACACAACGTCGTCATCGGCGAGCACTGTATAATTGTTGCACAAAACGCAATAGGCGGCAGTAGTAGTATCGGTACATTCTCTGTACTAGCAGGACAGGTTGGAGTGGCCGGCCATTTAAACATTGGACCTAAAAGTGTTGTTGCAGCGAAATCCGGTGTCATCACTGACCTTGACGGAAACAATCAGTACATGGGTTTCCCAGCAATTCCCGCACAAGAAGCAAAACGTCAAATAATCGCCACCAAAAACCTACCCAAACTGAGCAAACGCGTCACAGAGATTGAGAAATTAATTAACGATAAGAACCATCAAAAAAACAACCAAACCTGACATTATTGTTCATGATCTAGATCTATCGATATTAGCCCTTATTTAAAATGAAATGGTACAAACAACTCCACTGGCAAATCATTATCGGAATGATTCTTGGACTGCTTTTCGGAATATGTGCTGCGAAATTTCAATGGATCGAATTCGCCAATAATTGGATTATTCCTTTTGGTGATATTTTCATGAATCTTCTCAAATTGATTGCGGTCCCTCTTGTGCTAACATCATTGGTTGCTGGTGTAGCATCTCTATCAGATTTCAGAAAGCTGTCCCGAATGGGAGGCAAGACAATAGCCATTTATATAGCCACTACAGCAATTGCAGTTACAATTGGACTGCTAACAGTAAATTTACTTAAACCTGGCGAAAAGTTTCCAGATAAAACTAGAGATGAGCTAAAAGCCCAATACAAAACCACTGTTGAATCTAAAGAGGAAACAGCAAAGGTCGTAGACGAAAGAGGTCCACTACAACCTTTAATAGACATGGTGCCTGAGAATTTTTTCGGATCAGCCTCGAGCAACAGGAACATGCTTCAGTTAGTTTTTGTTTCTTTACTGATCGGCATAGCACTAGTGCAAGTCGAACAAAAACAACGCAAACCCGTGCTTTCATTGTTTGAAGGGCTTCAATCAGTAGTAATCAAGCTAGTCAACATGATCATGATGATAGCTCCAATTGGAGTTTTTGCACTTATAACCAAAACCATTACAAGTTTAACAGTAGGAGATGGCGGCCAAGCAGATCTAAGCCAAATCGGCTCAATTCTTGGCGCATTAGGGTACTACTGTGCTGCAGTCATTATCGGATTATTGCTACATGTAACGATTGTTTATATTGGCATACTAAAACTTTTCACATCAATTAAGATATCTCGCTTTTTCAAAGCTATAGGACCAGCACAACTATTGGCCTTCTCCACAAGCTCCAGTGGAGCAACTCTCCCGGTGACAATGAGACAATGTCGGGAAAAACTAGGCACATCAAAAGAAACCACTTCATTCGTTCTCCCTCTTGGAGCTACTATCAATATGGATGGCACGGCTCTTTACCAAGCGGTCGCAGCAGTTTTTATCGCTCAAGTATATAGCATAGATCTCGGCATGGCGGCCCAAATAACAATTATCCTAACAGCGGTGATGGCCTCAATTGGCACTGCAGCTGTTCCAGGAGCAGGAATAATAATGCTGGTCATCATTTTGGAATCAGTAAGCATTCCAAGCGAAGGAATAGCTCTAATTCTAGGAGTAGACCGAATTCTCGACATGCTACGAACCACAACAAATGTCACAGGCGATGCCACTGTCTGCGCCGTAATTGATCATTCAGAAAGCCGAATCTCGGCGAACAATGGAAACACTTAGAGTTCAGCCCTGCATGGTTTGATCTTGCGACGCATATATACAACACGTAGATTCCGGAAATGAACTTAGCTGTAGTAAGCAACGATCCTCAGATGTATCAATATCTGGGAGTTCTATTTCTTGCTTTAATTGCAGGGCTATTTGCTGTTGGCACTATGTTCGCCACAAAATTTGCAGGCTGGTTTTTTAATACCCGACGCGCAAAAGCAATTGGACGGCATACTAAAACAAAAGACACTCCATATGAATGCGGAATGAAAGCCATCGGCGATGGAAGCTCCAGGATGTCCGTAAAATTTTATCTAATTGCAATGCTATTCATACTTTTTGATATAGAGGTTGTATTTCTTTATCCTTGGGCTGTTGTTTTCAAAGACATGCTAAGCGAACCATCCACAGCAAACCTTATTTTCAGCACAATGATTTCATTCCTTGGTATTCTTTTTATAGGTTATATCTATGCCATAAAAAAGAATGCTTTCGATTGGAAAAGTTAGCCTTTCGCGCCCACCTCATCTAAGTTTACCTGACCAGTTCTTCATCAGCTTGAATTCTCCAATCAAATTCGGAACGTCAGGATGGCGAGGTTTAATTGCCCAAGACTTCACGTTCGATAATTTGCGCTTAGCAGCACAAGGATTAGCTCTGACACTTAAAACTGAACTAAAGCGTAAAAACTCCGATATATATAACAAACGCCCACTGGTTATTGTCGGCTATGACACACGTTTTCTCGGAAAAGAATTCGCAATCGCTACTGCTGAAATACTTGAGAAATCTGGGTTAGAACCACTTTTAACCAACCGAAGCACGCCGACACCTGTTATCGCATTTAGTATAAGGCAAAAAAAAGCTATTGGAGGCGTCAATATTACGGCTAGCCATAATCCATTTACTTACTCAGGATTTAAGTTCTCAATGTCTAATGGCGCCGGAGCTCCCCTTGAGTTCACTCGTAAAATTGAAGCTAACACTAAAAAACTAATCGCTAAAAAATGGCAGCCCCGAACCAGTGTAATAGGAACTTATAATTGCAAGAACTTCAATCCCATGCCGGCTTATTTAAATCGCATTAGAAAATTGATTGATATGAAATCAATCAGTAACGCCAAACTCAGAATTGCGATTGAATTCATGCATGGAACCGGACATGGATATCTTGATAAAATACTTGAAGAAGCTGGGGTGAAAATTACCTGTTTCCATAAAAAAATAAACCCACTTTTCGGAGGCGGCTCACCCGAACCCAACGAAGTAGGCATGGCCAAAGCTGCAAATTTTGTTCGACAAGGAAAGGCAGATTTGGCCCTTGGCCTTGATGGTGATGCAGACCGATTTGGCGTTGTAGACAAAAATGGGAATTGGCTCACGCCAAATCAAGTCTTAACTCTCACACTATATCATCTGAAAAAAAACCGAAGACTAAATGGAGCAGCAGTGCGGACTGTACCCACCAGCCACCAAGTTGATGCAGTTGCTAATCTATTAAATGTACCAGTTCACGAAACACCGGTTGGTTTCAAGCATATTGGCGCACTTATGGAAAGTGAGCCGATTATTGTTGGCGGCGAAGAGTCTGGAGGGCTAAGCATCGGCAATCATATTCCCGAAAAAGACGGAGTACTGGCCTGCCTTTTAATGGCTGAACTTGTTGCAACTGAAGGCAAATCGCTTGGAAAAATCCTTAAAGCCATTGAAAAACAAACAGGACCATTTTACACAGATCGAATCAATATTGACGTACCTAATGAAAAAAAATCTGCGATTCTTAAAAAACTACAAAATGGATTTAAGAACATAGGCAACTTCCCTGTCCAAAAGTTTATCAGAACAGACGGCTATAAATTCCTTCTCCCTAACGACGAGTGGATTTGCTTCCGAGCCAGCGGCACAGAGCCAGTAATACGCTGCTATCTAGAGGCAAAAAGCATGCCTAATTTAAGGCATCTAAAATCGGCTAGCCAAAAATTATTAATAATCAAATAAACTATGATTTCCTCAATTGAATCAACTGCTATTTCAAAAATACTTGATTCAGTTTCAGAATGGCTAGCTTCAGCATCTAATTGGCTTTGGGGGTTTCCACTGCTATACCTTCTGATTGGAGGCGGAATTTTCTTCACGATATATTCTCGATTTATCCCCTTTCTATACTTGCGACACAGTATTCAGATTTTGCGTGGCAAGTTTAACAACCCTGATGACCCAGGGGAAATTAATCACTTCCAAGCATTATGCAGCGCACTCTCTGGAACAGTTGGAATGGGAAATATTACAGGAGTTGCTGTTGCAGTTGTCCAAGGAGGCCCTGGGGCGCTATTTTGGATGTGGATCTGCGCACTCCTAGGCATGGCAACTAAATTTTTCACTTGCAGCTTAGCAGTAATGTACCGTGGAAAGGATCAAGCCGGACAAGTACAAGGTGGCCCAATGTACTTCATCACCGAAGGACTCGGCGTCAAATGGAAGCCATTAGCAATGGCATTTTGCTTTTTTGGCTTATTCGGTTGCCTACCAATGTTTCAATCTAATCAACTCACTGCTATTGTTAGCGAAATGTTCTTTAAGCCAAACTCCTGGTTTATTGACTCGAGTAAAAATGTGACACTAACGGGGCAAGGGCTCTTCGGCTTACTTTTGGCAATTTTTGTTGGAGTTGTGATACTTGGCGGAATTAAACGCATAGGTAAAGTCGCAGCATCACTCATACCGTTTATGGTTATACTTTACGGAAGTTGCGCACTTCTAATAATTGCGATAAACGCAAGTCAAATACCCGAGGCTTTCCATCTTATATTAACAGATGCTTTCACCGGACAGGCAGTAACCGGAGGCATAATAGGCGCTGTTATCTCAACTGGCGTTCGCCGTGCAGCATTCTCAAACGAGGCGGGAATGGGAACCGAAGCCATGGCTCATGGAGCAGCAAAAACAAAGGAACCAATACGAGAAGGGCTTGTAGCCATGCTCGGCCCAATGATTGACACACTGATTGTTTGTACCATTACAGGGCTAGTGATCATCAATACAGGAGTCTGGGAGAAAGGGGTAACAATTGATCGGATATCTAAGCTAAAGGGTTCAATCGAACAGTACGCAAATGACAAAAACATTTCTCCAGTAATTACAACTGATCTCATTGAATCAATAATTACAAACAAGGAGTTTAATAAACAAAAATTTTATATTCGCCCAATGAACAAGATGGACGCTTGGGGGAAACGAATTGAACTTAAAAATGGAATTAATAGCAGCAATGATAGGTTCATTCTTATTTCGAGCGGACCAGATAAAGTTCTAAACACATCGGATGATCTTACTAGTGAAGTCAGCCCCAATTCCTACTCAGGTGTTATGCTTACCGAAAAAGCTTATAGAGCAATTTCCCCAAGTCTTGGGCCATACTTATTACTGATATGTGTACTCTGCTTCAGTTTCTCATCAATGATTGGGTTTTCCTATTATGTTACGAAATGCGGCATGTTTCTCTTCGGCATTAAAGCTAGAATCCCTCTAATTCTCTTCTATTTAGCAGGTATCGTTATCTCGGCAATTGTCGACTTAGAGCACTTGATCTACTTTCTGGATATCATGTTTGGGCTTATGGCAGTACCAACCATACTTTCCACTATCATCCTTTCACCTCGAGTAATGGAAAGGGCTCGAGAATATTTCCACACACTCAAAGGAGTGTAATAGCATTTGAAATACGGCTCCCAGAGCAGTAAGTTGCTTGCGACTTATGGATGCTAATACTGTTTCAACTGGAATACCTTGGTACGCCTGGGCACTTATGACTGTGATATGCTGGGGCACATATGGCGTATGCATGCACACTGGCTCAATCAAAATGGCTGACCAAGAACATGGGCGGATAATGGCATTTCTCTGGGTTGGGATAGCTTATTTTCTTACCGCAGTCATTGCACCAATTATCATCCTTAAAGTTAAAGGTGGTCCAATCGATTTTTGGGCATACCCCACGAAGGGATGGCAATGGTCCCTTATCGCCGGAACACTTGGTGCAATAGGTGCATTAGGAGTATTACTGGCTTTTGGAGCCGCACCAAACCCGACGGCTCTCTACGTACCTGTGGTTATGTCCATAATATTTGCAGGCGCTCCGATTGTGAACGCCATTGTAAACACAACCAAAACAAATGCATGGAATAACGTATCAGGTTTATTTATTTTAGGAATCTTACTGGCTGCATGTGGAGGTTACCTTGTCACCAAATACGCTCCTAAACCATCCAGCCCACCAACAGCCACCTCGGCCGTAACCGAAAATAAATAAATTAAAAATGCCTAATATTTCCGCTGAAAGTCGCAAAGAGCTCGAGCGTATCCAGTTAGCGGAATTAAAAGAATTACTTTCTACAATTAGGCCAAATAATAGTTTTTACGAAAAAAAACTTAACAAAACGAATATTGATAAAAATATTCAATCAATAGATAAATTTAAGAAAAAGTGCCCTCTAACAACAAAAAAAGAGTTAGTCCTAGACCATGAGTCTAATCCACCCTTTAGCAATAATCTTACTTTCTCAATAGATAAATATACTCGCACTCATAAAACAAGTGGAACAAGTGGTCAACCCATGGTGTGGCTTGACACAGCTGAAAGCTGGGAATGGATGGTGGATAATTGGTGTGATATTTTCAATGCATCAGGAGTTACCTCAGATGACCGTATTTTTTATGCTTTTTCTTTTGGCCCATTCATTGGCTTTTGGCTTGCATTTGAAGCAGGAAAAAAACTTAAAGCCCTGAATATTCCAGGAGGAGGCCTTAGTAGTAGCGCTAGACTTCAGTCCATTTTTACACACCAAGCGAATGTGCTTTGCTGCACCCCGACATATGCCCTAAGGCTAGCTGAAGTAGCTAAAGAAGAAGGGATAAATTTAAACCATTCTCCAGTTCGTTCAATAATAGTTGCGGGCGAACCAGGCGGCAGCATCACATCAACACGAAAAAGAATTGAGGAGGCATGGCCAAAGTCTTCTGTGTTTGATCATCACGGAATGACAGAGGTGGGGCCAGTAACATATCAATGCCCAAACAACCCCGGATTACTCCATGTTTTGGAGAATGCATATCTACCTGAAATTATTGACCCAAAAACAGATAAACCGATAGATGGCAACAAGACGGGAGAGCTTGTACTAACCACACTAGGACGACACGGATCCCCCCTCCTGCGCTATCGAACAGGAGACCTTGTCAAAAAAACTAAAAACAATCACTGCAGTTGTGGTACTTTTAACCTTGGTCTTGATGGTGGTATTCTTGGTCGCGCTGATGATATGATGGTTGTCCGCGGGGTAAATGTATATCCAAGTGCAGTAGAAGAAATTATTCGAAGAATAGGCGGGGTAAGTGAGTACCAAGTAAACGTTATTCAAGATAATGCACTTGCAGAAATATCCATTGATATAGAACCCGAAAATGATGAAGATCAAGATATAGCTGAGAAATTATCTATAGCCTTTAAAGAAAATCTTTCCCTTCGTATTCCGATCCAAATAGCCAAGCCTAGCTCACTCCCCAGATTCGAGCTCAAAGCAAAACGCTGGATCAAGAAATAATTCTTAACCACCCAATTATTCACCTGTATTCTCTTTTTTTCTCCATCGAGGTTTACTCGGCTCCGGCAAGGAATTGTCCACTTTAGCATAATAGCTGCCCATATCACCAAGTAACTCATTAATTTCGTCACGAAGCTTTATAGAAGGTTTTACATAATGCTGCTCTCCTGACTCTATAAACACTAATCTTCCGTCTTGCTGTTTAAAACAAAGATATAACGGACAGCGCCCAGGATGACTTGATGCAACCCCTAATATATCCTCCATTTGTTCCGGCTCAACTTTCGCACTGTTAAAGCGAAAATGAATCTGCTTGGTATATTTCACGGGAGCATCTTCTAGCGCCGCCACTTCTTGAGGGAATATTTTCGGGGTATCTTCAGTATTGTTTACCTCTCCAATTACTAAGACAGTTTTATAGGGTTCCAACAAACTTTGATATTTATCATAGTTTTCGTTCATACATAACACTTGAAAGGAACCTAACAAATCCTCAATGGTTGCAATAGCATAAGGTTTATTACTCCTCCGAGAAACACCTCGCTGAACAGCAGAAATCAGCCCCCCTAACCGCGAGACTTTCCGATTATCAAGACCCTTTACCGTCTCACTGTTATGCACACAATATTGTTCTAAAATATCCTTATATGGATCAAGAGGATGCCCACTAACATAAAATCCTAGCAATTCTTTTTCTGAGAAAAGTAAATCATCTCGACCCCACTCCACCGTATCCGGCACGACATCACGCATTGAGTTGCTACTCTCTTCAAATGCACCAAATAAAGATGTTTGCCCAGCAGCACGATCCTTAGCTTGACTAGACGCCTTTGCCAAAGCTCTATCAATAACAGAAAACTGGCCAGCTCGACTTCCATGTAATTCATCACAAGCCCCACTTTTAATTAAAGCTTCTAGCACTTTACGGTTTACTGTCCGCGTATCACAGCGATCACATAAATCAAATAAATCCTTAAAATGATCGCCATTAGTTCTCGCCTTAATTATCTCCTCAACCGCAACACTTCCAACACCTTTAATAGCAGCCATTCCAAAACGAATTACAGTCCCGTCCCGAGCTGGAGCAAAAAAAACATGACTTTCATTGACATCAGGTGGAAGCACCTCAACTCCCAGTAGTTTAGCCTCATCCGTTAATACTCCTAATTTTGATGTATCAGCCATGTCATTAGTCATATTAGCTGCCAAGAATTCCACCGGATAATGAGATTTTAAGTATGCTGTCTGATACGCTACAACAGCATAAGCCGCTGCATGAGATTTATTAAAGCCGTAACCCGCAAACTTCTCTAATAGATCAAAAATTTCCTTAGCTTTTTTTTCTGGTATATCGTTGGCATCAGCACAACCCTTAACAAACAATGAACGCTGTTCCTGCATAACATCAACCTTCTTCTTACCCATAGCACGCCTGAGCAGATCCGCTCCTCCCAGCGTAAAACCAGCAAGGACTTGAGCTGCTTTCATTACCTGTTCCTGATATATTAAAATACCGTATGTTTCCTTGGCAATCGGTTCAAGTAAGGGGTGTGGATATTTGATTTCCACTTCCCCATGGCGACGCCGAATAAAATCTGGTATCAAATCCATTGGTCCCGGCCTATATAAGGAGACCAAAGCAGTTATATGCTCAATCGAATTCAGCTTGAATTTACGGCATAAATCTCGCATGCCAGCTGACTCCAACTGAAAAACCCCAACAGTATGACCATTATTCAACAACTCATACGCCTTTTCATCACCCATAGGCAACCGATCAACATCAATATCCACACCATGGACCTCCTTGATCATCTCGCATGTATTTCGAATTACAGTCAGAGTCTTCAATCCAAGAAAATCCATTTTAAGCAGACCTAGATCCTCGACAGGTCCCATCGGATATTGTGTGGTAATCGTGCCATCCTCATCTTTTTTCAGAGGTAGAATATTAACAAGTGGCTCCGCCCCAATCACAACACCGGCAGCATGAACAGATGTGTTCCTACTCAAATCTTCAAGGATAAATGCTGTATCAATTAACTCTCTGGTCACTTCTTCGCTATCATATGCCTCTTTAAGATCAGAGGATTTCTCAAGGGCTTTCTCAAGTGTGATTTTAAGTTCTACTGGCACCATTTTTGCCAAACGATCAACTTCACCAAATGTCAATCCCATCACCCTTCCCACATCGCGAATAACAGACTTCGCCCCCATAGTTCCAAAGGTAATAATTTGAGCCACAGAGTCATCTCCATATTTCTCGCGAACGTATTCAATTACGTCCTCGCGTCTATCATCAGCAAAGTCTATATCAATATCCGGAGGGCTTACTCGCTCAGGATTAAGAAAACGCTCAAAAATTAATCCATATTTTAATGGGTCAACGTTGGATATTTCCAACAAATATGCAACCAATGAACCAGCAGCAGAACCACGAGCAACACAAGCAATTCCCTGGTCCCTACCATAACGAACAAAGTCACCAACAATTAGAAAGTAACTAATATAGTCCATTTGGCTCATTATACCTAATTCATACTCAATTCTATCAATCATCTCCTGAACAGCATCACTAACGGGCTTATCATCCAACCCTAATTCACCTTTTGATTGATCATTAGAAATATTAACATTCGGTATTAATTCAACATCCCGAAGAGATTGAATAATAAATTTAGACCCTCCTTCTAAAGTAGCTTGAATACCGTATCGAGTTTTCAACCCATCAACAAGAAACCTCCTTAGATACCCCTCAGCAGTATAACCGGATGGAGGAGTAAATACCGGGTAATTTAACTTTCCAAACTCAATATCTAAATCGCATTTTTCTGCTATAGCTAAGGTATTACTGACTGCTTCTGGCACTTCCGAGAATAAAGCTGACATTTCTTCAGCTGAACGCAAATAGAACTGCTCCTGTACATACCTCATTCGATTGGCATCACTTAAAAGAGCCTGAGTACCTATACAAATCAATGAATCGTGAGCATGTGAATGACCTTTCTCGATATAATGCACGTCATTAGTCGCAACAAGATTCAACCCCATATCCTTCGACCACGGTATAAGTTGCCTGTTAACATTTACCTGTTCAGAAATACCGTGATTATGTAATTCTAAATAATAATTTTCCGGACCAAATACTTGCTTAAACCAGTCTATCTGATCTTTAGCCTTAGAAAATTCTTCAGCCATTATCAATCGAGGAATCTCGCTAGCTAAACAACCACTTAAGCAAATCAAGCCATCCTTGTGCATTTCAAGAAGCTCCTTATCAATACGAGGCTTGTAGTAATAACCTTCCATTTGCGCCAGAGTTACCAAACGAACAAGATTCCTGTAACCAATCTCATTTTTCACCAACAAGACTAAATGATAATATGCATCTTTACCCCTAGACCCTGTCTTACGCTCCGTACGATGACCCGGAGCAACATAAACCTCACAACCTATGATTGGTTTAATATTTTTTGACTTTGCAGTTCGATAGAAATCAATTGCCCCGTACATTACTCCATGATCAGTAATGGCCAATGACTTAAAATCAAGTTCGCTCGCCTTGTTGATTAGGCGATCAATATGGCATGCCCCGTCGAGCATCGAATACTCGGTATGACAATGCAAATGAACGAACTCAGCCTTCGACATAGGCACAATTTAACTGCAAGAGATCATCGCCAGCAAGATACACATTATTTTTATTAAACAATTCCAAGAAAAAGAATTCTACTCAGTTTTAAACACAGTTGTAAACTCAGAGTTATCTATAGGCTTGGCATATAACTTAATATATGGCGCCCGAGTAGTCTTCATGAAACAAGGAGAAACAATTCCTCCAAACTCATCAGTAGGCTTACCTGAATCTGGCTCATAAAGTTCAATATCAGACCAACCCTCTCCTATCTCAATAGTAATGTTCGTTAGACTTGAAACGATTCGAAAAGACAACTTCCCAATTTGCTCAATCCTACAATTTGGAGCAAACTGCCAACGAACACTAAATTCACCCAATCGACCAATCTTCTCTTCACATGAATCACGGATAAACCAACCTTGATTATTACCCTTCAACGGTTCAATTGTCCTAGACAACGCACCCCCATCAATCCGCACCTCCATCTCCAGAATATCACCATTAAAAGTCCATAATGGACGAGAATGAATATCTCGCCAGAGAAATAACCCTTCACGCAAGGCCAAATCTACCGAATTAGAACTAGGGCCATTATGCGCATCTCGCGAAGCTAACCAATTACGAAGTAATGGGTTTCCATGATAATCACCTGTCCCAGGATCTATCACAATTGCAGCATCATTAAACCAAAGCGATATTTGCTGTGCGTCAAGATGCCCATGAGCAGCCATAGATCCTGAGCCTAAAGGAGATACATCGACCCTAGCCTTCCACCCACCATTCTCTTTTACTAAAAATCCGGTTTCAGAAAACACTTTCCACCCATTATATTCCTGAACAAAATCGGGCATTTGTATCGATTCAATAAATTGACCTCGCATAAAGTAATAAAAAGATGCATCGCCGGACTGTCCAATTAACCATTGATACCATTCACTAGATGCCATCCTCTCATCCAAAAACCAAGGCATCACATAAGCCCCATCCGAATCACCATAATCCCAAGGGGCTGAAGGAACTTGAACCTCTTTATAATAGAAAGCTGCCAGACCTAGACGTTCCTCAATACAAGCCCGTTGCTTTGAAGATAAAGCTCCTACAGTATCAAGCGCATGAAACGCCTCCCAACTGAACTCCCAAGAATAATAATGATAATTTAAGCCTTGCTCAAAATTACCGCCATCAGGATTAAACTGAATCAATGTCTCACGTTCTATTAATGAGCTTAATTTAGTCAGACTTGGCCCAATTTTTTCCAGGTCTGGCCAGCGAGAAATAGCCAACACCAAACCACTTAATTCGCCTAATAAATGATTATTTGCAGATGAACCAAAGGAACGATGCCTCCATGTAAACCATACATGTGGCAAAAGCACTTCCTTACGCAACAGAACCAACCTTCTTTCTAAATCCTTACTAGACTCACCTTTGTAGGCTGTAATAAAAGCATCTATCCAGGTAAATGCTATTAGTCTCATCCCAGATTCAAGAGCACTAGTCCAATGCCAACCGAAATATGCAGGATTTTTTTTCACCCAATCTTCAAGCCATTCCAAGGCCTGTGCTCCATATTTACTTTCAGAAAGTAACCAGCAGGCCTGTGCTAATCTAACCGCTCCATACCAACGACTTGGCTCCCATAATGGCTTAATAGCCGCCCCGGAAGGCAATTGCCTGTGATCAAGCTTAAAAGAAATCTTGTCCGTAGGAACATCGACTCCAGCCTGATAATCTCGATGCCAAATAGGTGGGGAATCAACGGTGACATCCAAATGCCCATAGAAACGAAGCTTACCAGAGGCAATTCTTTCGGCATCATTTTTTATAGCTTCCAGAAGTCTGCCAGGGGCCTCATCACACGAAGGAAGCACAGGATAAGAAGATGCACTAAATTCCAACTGAGGCCATTGACGAGGATTAGAATCAGACAATTCAAACCACTTTTTACGCAGCCGTAATGCTATCTCCACTGGCCCCATCGCTAGCAGGCGATGCCAGTACCATTTTAATCCAGGCATTGCGGGCGCTTATTAGCGCCTGGGACTAGTAGTGCGCTCCTGCAACCAAACAACATCCTGATTATTAGGCTGAGGCTGGTTGAGTGGAATAGTTCCATTTTTCTTCAATGGAGGAACAGTCCTTGAATCCTGCCATTTTTTGATTTCTGCATGCCCATCCGCAAAGGACAAACCAGCAGCATTGTTATGATAGCTAGCAGGATAATCGACCATGATTGTTCGCTTTGGGTCAGGATAACCCGGCATCCATATAACAAAAAAACCGTCATTAATACTATCCATTCGCTCATCAATCATCACCCAGACCTGCGAAGCCCCATGAGCAGACATATCACTACGCTTTAAGAACATAGTGCCATCTCTTGGCCCACCAAACCATGTATGATGTCCATTGCTCCGGCCGTTTTGCCCATCTCCACCTACCCAAGCACTCATTGACATGCTTCTTACTCTAGGTTTGATCCCATACTTCTTCCCCGCATTAACGGTACTAGTATCAGCCGGACAACGAAACACCGCAGAATTACTTCCAACATGCTTCCAAAGCGGACTGCGGCGCAGTGCCTGAGCGTGCATCGGGTCCCAATTTCTCGGGTGAGCATCGTAACCAAGTGAAATATTACCCATCCAACCCCATTCATAAGTTGGCCTATTACCACTACCAAGGTCACCATAAGCCCAAGTTACACGATCATCACTATCATCCGCATAAAATGACCAAGCCATCATTAGCTGTTTATTGTTGTTCACACAGGAAATTCCATGCGCCTTGGTTTTAGCCTTCGCTAGTGCAGGCAAAAGCATGCCTGCAAGAATTGCTATAATTGCAATCACCACTAGTAATTCGATAAGAGTGAATGCACTATTATTGCTGTTAATACGTTTTACTTTCATTCTATATGTTCAAATTAAGTTCCGTTTTTAGAATTTGGCACACACCAGAGCCGACCCGGCCTACGTTTCAACTCCTGCTTATACCATTCAAATTTCATAAACTCTACACTCCCCCCAAACAACCCAGTAACAGCGCCTTCACTGTGCCTCTTACTAATACCCTCCGAAAATATTTCCTGACCACCCTCTATGTAAATCTGCCCAGGAGTACTAGAGGCATCATTAAAATTAAAAATACGACGTTCATCTGGAGCCCAGAATAAAACATCCTCTGAATCAAATTGATTGCGCTTGTGGGTTTTATTATTAAACCAACCATTGGAAAATTTTCCAACGACTCCATTCATAACATAACTTGTAGTGTCTTGCAGGCCTTGCTTACGTCGAGATTCAATATCCTTAGCCTTTTCCGCAAGACAATAGAAAGATCCTTTATTGCTGACATATGTCCAGAGTTGTCCTTGTTCAGCACGAAAGTAAGACTCACCTTTTGGCACATTACGCGTAGTATATTTATAAGCCCAACCTTCAGTCTGAACACCCCAATTGGGATAAGGCAAATAATCCTCTTGATCATCAGTATACATATGAACACCCAACACAAGCTGCTTTTGGTTATTAATACAGTTTGTTCTCTGAGCTTGGCTTTTTGCCTTAGCTAAAGCTGGAAGCAACATTCCAGCTAATATTGCAATTATTGCAATAACCACCAATAACTCAATAAGAGTAAACCCAAAATCATAACGAACCTCTTTACGAGATCTCCATCTGTCATTTAAGTCCATCATCTTCATGTCATTGGTAAAAACAGGATAATACGCAGATAAAACTATGCTTGCAATACCGCCATTATATTAAATTAATCCAATCTTTTCAGCCATGATCGAAGCTGTTTTTTTACTTCTCTGGAGCCAGTAGACCCCGCAATAACTCTTTTATCCAAAGCTTTCTTTAAATTGAATACACTCAAGGCGTCTTCCTTGAATTTTTTACTAACAGTTCGCAATTCCTTTAGATTCAACAAGTTTAATGGTTTATTTAATTTTTCAGAGAAAGCGACCAATTCTCCAACGATGTGGTGTGCCTCTCGAAATGGGACTTTTTGATTAACTAGATAATCAGCCAAATCTGTAGCCAATAATTCCGAATCGCTTGCAGCAGCATTGCAAGTTTCCACATTAACAGAAACATTCCCCAATAGAGCTGCCATTATACGAACTGTAGAACGAATCGTATCCACACTATCAAAAAGCCGCTCCTTATCTTCTTGAAGATCACGGTTATAGGTCATGGGCAATCCCTTCAAAAGAGTCAACAAGGACATTAGATTCCCCACTAATCTTCCACTTTTACCTCTAGCAATTTCAGCAATATCAGGATTTTTCTTTTGAGGCATCAACGAAGATCCTGTTGTGTACTTATCGGAAATCCGAATAAAATCAAACTCCTTGGATGACCAAAGTATAAGATCCTCAGCCAAACGCGATAAATGCACTCCAACCATCGAAGCAACAAAACAAAACTCAACAGCAAAATCTCGATCACTAACTGCATCCATTGAGTTTTGGGAAACAACAGGACGACCTTTAGCATCTTCAAAACCTAAAAACACAGCAACCTGCTTGCGATCTAATGCTAATGTTGACCCTGCTAATGCGCCGCTACCAAGAGGGCATACATTTACACGAGAAAACGCATCAAGGAGCCTTTCATGATCACGAGCAAACATCTCTACATAAGCTAATAAATGATGAGCAAAATAAACTGGCTGAGCCCGTTGAAGATGTGTATAGCCAGGTATAATCACCTCAATGTTTTCCTGCCCAAGCTTAACAAGAGTTTTTTGAAGACGCCCAATTTCCACCTCCAATTCAACCATCTCATCCCGAAGCCACATTCTCATATCAAGTGCAACTTGATCATTCCTTGACCTTGCAGTATGCAACTTTGCACCTGCCGGCTCACGACGAGTTAATTCTGATTCTATGTTCATATGAACATCCTCAAGAGACTCGTCCCAATCAAATCCACCTGACTCAATATCATCCCCAATTGCCTCAAGAGTTTTAATGATCCGTTTGGTCTCAGACTTGGACAATACTCCTATACTACCTAGCATAGTAGCATGAGCAATCGACCCGAGCAGGTCATGCCGCCATAACCGGCGGTCAAAGGAGATTGACTCGGTATACTTAGCCACATCCTCCCCCAACCCACTGCTGAACCGCCCACTACGGGACAATGGAGATTTCTTATTCATCCGAAGAAGGTTTTACGGCAGGGAAAGAAGGTTTAAAACTAAAAACCCTACTAACTGATGCAAAACTATTAATCTCTAAAACTTTGACGTGATAGCAAGCTTGCCTTAGCGTCCTGACCCATTTGTTAGAATTTATATGGGCTTTCTTAAAAAAATATTTCCCAGTAAGAACGATCGGGTTGTTAATAAATACAAATCCCGAGTTAATACCATTAACCAATTAGAAATTGAGCTGCAAAAACTATCAGATGATGACCTCAGAAAAAAAACTGAAGAGTGGAAATTGCAGCTCATAGAGATTGAAGATAATAATCAGCTTGCCCGTGAACTAGAAAAAATACTGCCTGAGGCATTTGCAACAGTAAAGAATGCGTGCCGTCGCCTTTGTGGAAGCAAGATAAATGTTCGAGGTAATGATATCGACTGGGAGATGATTCCATATGATGTGCAACTCGTTGGCGGAATGGCTCTGCATAATAACAGCATAGCAGAAATGGCCACCGGCGAGGGAAAGACTCTCGTTGCCACACTTCCAGTTTACCTAAATGCACTCACAGGAAGAGGAGTTCACATTGTAACAGTCAACGATTATCTCGCTCAACGCGACAGCGAATGGATGGGGGCAATTTATAAATTCTTAGGGTTAAGTGTTGGGTGCATCATTCATGATATGAACCCAGCCCAACGTCGTGAACAATATAACTGTGATATCACTTACGGAACTAATTCTGAATTCGGATTTGACTACTTGCGCGATAACGGGATGGCAGGCAGACCAGAAGACCAAGTACAGCGCCAGCATTATTTTGCCATAGTAGATGAAGTTGACTCTATCCTCATTGATGAAGCTCGCACACCTCTCATTATTAGTGGCCCAGCTGCAGCGAGCCTCGACAAGGAATACAGACAGGCAAATCCAAAGATAAAAAGCCTAGTGCAAGCTCAACATAAACTGGTAACTGGCTACCTAATTGAAGCAGAAAAAATAAGTAATATTTTATTAAATGAACCTCCCAAGGAAGACATCACTGAGCTGGAACAGCAAATAGGACTATTACTTTACAAAGCCCGGCTTGGAGAACCTAAAAGTGCTCGACTCATGAAACTTTTAGAGGAGCCACAAAACCAAAAACTTATAGATAAAGCCGAGCTCTCATTACACGCTGATCAGTCTAAAAAAGAACTTTACGACCAAAAAGAGGAGCTGTTTTTCGGGATTGAAGAAAAGAGTCACGATGCCGACCTAACAGAAAAAGGCCGCAGTTTCTTGAATCCAAAAGACTCAGAAGCATTTATGCTTCCAGACTTAACTGAGGCTCAACATGGAATAGACACGAACGAATCACTTGACGCCCAATCACGCATAGCTGCAAAAACAAAACTGCAAGACGAATTCAAGTCAAAGGCTGAAACAATTCACATCACAGGGCAGCTCCTCAAGGCATACAGTCTTTATATTCGCGATGTTGCATATGTCGTACAGGAAAATAAAGTTATTATAGTTGATGAGCACACTGGCCGAGCCATGCCAGGGCGACGGTGGAGTGACGGGCTTCATCAAGCAGTAGAAGCTAAAGAAGGAGTTACAATCGAACAAGAAACTCAAACTCTTGCAACCATCACTATTCAAAACTATTTTCGACTTTATACCAAACTAGCTGGAATGACAGGTACAGCTGCCACTGAAGCGCATGAGTTCTTTGATATATACAAACTAGACGTCCGAACAATTCCAACACATCGAGAATGCATCCGCGATGACTCCAACGACTCCATCTACAAAACTAAACGTGAAAAATATAATTCAGTTTTAGAGGAAATAAAAAACATCAACAGACAAGGGCGGCCTATTCTGGTTGGAACCGTCTCAGTAGAAGTCAGCGAGCACATTTCAAAATTACTCAAGAAAAACGGCATAATTCATAGCGTTCTCAATGCCAAATACCATGAACAGGAAGCCGAGATTATAGCGCGAGCCGGCTTTAAAGGCGCTGTTACTATTGCCACAAACATGGCCGGCCGTGGAACTGACATTAAACTTGGGGAAGGCATTGAAGAGCTTGGAGGATTACATGTAATTGGAACAGAAAGACACGAATCAAGACGCATTGACAGGCAGCTTCGTGGTCGCTGCGCCCGACAAGGTGATGCCGGATCAACACATTTCTTCCTATCTCTTGAAGATGATTTATTACGCCTTTTCGCCAGCGGAAACAAAATGTTTTCTATGGTTGAAAAAGGAATGGAAGAAGGCCAACCACTTGAGAGCCGAATGCTAAACCCCGCAATTCAAAAGGCTCAACAAAATGTCGAAAAACATCATTTTCAAATCCGAAAACGCACACTTGAGTATGACGATGTAATGAACAAACAACGTGCTGAGATTTATGGATTTAGAAATGAAATAATGCAGACCGAAAAAGTTCAAGGCGAGCTACTTAATATTATGGATCGTGTAATTACAGACAAGATCCAACAATGCTGCAACAGAGACCTTGATCCAACCAACTGGGAATTACAACAGCTTGCTGATTGGGCTACATTAACCTTCCCAATAGCAGTCACTATAGAAGGACTAACACAACTGGCTGAAGGTACTAATAGCGGTGAAACAAAATCTACTGATGATTCAGAACTAAATCCAAATCAAACTGTAATATTTAAAGATATATCTACTAAAGCCAAAGAAGCCTACAAACTGAAAATTAGCTTTGAGGAACACGATGCGCTTACAACTGTTGAACGCCATACAATCCTCAATTCTATTGACCGACTATGGCAAGAACATCTTTATGAGATGGACAGCCTAAGATACAGCATTGGCCTCCGGGCATATGGCCAACGAGACCCAATTCTTGAATATAAGGCAGAGGGGTATAAAATGTTTGAAGAACTTCAAGTGAATATCTGGAGTGATATTTGTCAAAATATTTTCCGTAGTGCCTCTAGCGTTGAAGCATTTCACAGCTTCCTAAGAAATTTACCCTCCAAAGAAATACACCAAAGTTCAAGCGCATTCGGTGCTGAAGAACGTCGGGCTGCAAATGAAGCAAGTGACATGGTTAACGAGGCAACTGACACAATGGTTAAAGCCGAACCGGTACGAGCCTCTGTAAAGGTAGGACGAAATGACCCTTGTCCATGCGGTAGTGGTAAAAAATACAAAAAGTGCTGTGGATAAAACCTCCGATGCATCTTCCAGAATCATATCTTCAAAAAAAAATCCGAGTCATTTCATGACTCGGATTGACAATTGATTTAAATCTTAATTTAAGCCTTCTCAACTCCAAAACGGGTTTTACCAGGAATCGCTATAGCATATCTGCCATTTTCATCGGGCAATGTTGGCGGCGCCGCCTCCCAACCAAGAATTTCTGGCATTGTATTCTCATCTGAATTCAATGCCTCTTCTGCAGTAACCATTCGACCAGAATAAGTAGCCATTCGCCCCATTACAGATGTAAGAGAACTGTAGGCACCGTATTCAGCTTCATTAAAAGGCTTATTATTCCTGATCGCATCAAATAAATCATCATGCTCTTGCTGGTAAGGGTTTTTTCCACCTCCTCCAAAGCGCCATATTGTTTTCCCATTATTATCAGTCAACATATGCGGACCACTCACAGTACCCCGACCTTTAGTTCCCTGAACGTGTTCTGAGACACTGTTCCAGCAACCACGAATATGACGACATTGACTAAACATGTAGCTTCCATCGTCATATTTATACTCAACGGCATGATGGTCATATATTTCGCCATGATCGATACCCCTACGAACCTCCCTACCCCCTAAACCTTGGCAACTTGTTGGATGAGTTCCTTTAATCCAGTTAATTACGTCCAAATTATGAATGTGCTGCTCAGTTATATGATCTCCACATAACCAAACAAAATAGTACCAATTCCTCATTTGATACTCCATTTCTGTCAACTTACGGCCTGCTGATTGCTCAAACTTTTTACGTTCACGCACCCATACACCACCTCCATTCCAATAAGCACGTGCTGAAACGATATCACCAATTGCTCCATCATGTATCCGCTTGACTACTTCTTGATAACCAAGCTGATGATGACGCTGCAAACCAACGCCGACTTTTAATTC
The DNA here is from genome assembly GCA_036166355.1 of Verrucomicrobiota bacterium. GTDB lineage: Bacteria > Verrucomicrobiota > Verrucomicrobiia > Limisphaerales > UBA1096 > UBA1096. Next base: position 39,637 of record JAYZHR010000052.1, read on the forward strand.
TTTTCTCTTAGCCTCTTTAGCAGCAGCAAGAACTTGCCGAACCCCTTTGCCATCTACTGCAACAGGCTTCTCCATGAAGACATGTTTACCTTGTTTTATCGCCTCAGCAAAATGCACAGGACGAAAGCCCGGCGGAGTCGCAAGGATAACCATATCAGCCAATTCTATTGCTTTTTTATAAGCATCAAATCCAATAAATTTGTTTTCATCTTTAACATCAACCTTTAACCCATGTGCACGCTGCAACCCTTTCTGGCTACTATCCATACGATCCTTAAAAGCATCAGCCATCGCAACAAGCTTAACATCTCCATTTGTACTAAGAGCTTGATTGGCAGCACCAGACCCACGCCCGCCACACCCAATTAAGGCAACCTTGACCGTTTCACTGGACTGTGCAAATGCGGCACGATCAATCGACAAACTACCAACAGCAGCCGCAGCTGCACCTGTCTTTATAAAATCACGGCGATCCAGCGGTGAATTTTCACGAGGAGCTTTTTTAGTTTTTTTCATAAATTAAAATCAAATAATGGTAAAGGAACAGGCAGAGAATTTAATCTGGTTCACCCTCAGTTGTCCAATACTTATGCATTTCCTCTGAGGACGGTATAATGAGAGGACGCAATACGCGAAACCCAAGAAATTGTGCATCAGTATGATACCAGATACTTTTTGGCAATTGAGGATCCTGGAATTTCCAATCAGGGGTTGATGCAATGCGATAGGCACTACGCAGCTTTTCCGGCTTATCCATCCAAGATCCACCTCTTGCTGTTCTTGGATAAAGGTCTTTACCATAACGAAAAGGATTGGAAACTACTCCCTCATATGTTCCGTATATATCATCCACGTACTGATCAACTGTCCACTCACTTACATTACCATGCATATCATGCAATCCCCATGCATTCGGCTTCTTCGTACCAACCTTCTGGTATTTAAAATTACTGTTTCCATCGTGCCAGGCGTATTCATCAAGTTCAGCAATATCATCTCCGAAACTATAAGCTGTTTGACTTCCTGCCCTACAGGCATATTCCCACTCTGCTTCAGTCGGCAAACGATAGTAATGACCTGTCTTTGCAGTAAGCCACTTACAATAAGTATTGGCTGCATGCTGAGTCATACTGATAGCCGGAAACCCATCCGTACCCATACCAAAACTCATTTCAACATATGGTGTGGTAGGCCGAGCAACAGCGTCTGAAACTGCATTTAACTCCGGCTTATAGCCACGAAGCTTCATAACCATTTTTTCCTCCTCTTGATACATAAAAAGAGTATAGCAATTCCATGTTGTTTCAGTTTTTGCCATCCAAAATGGATTGATCTTAACTTTATGCTGAGGCCCTTCATTAGGACTACGTCCTTTTTCACCATCTGGGCTACCCATTACAAATTCTCCACTGGGAACTGGTACCATCTCGAACTTCACACCAGTACCAGGAATTTCATCAGTATATGGTTTCATTGTTGGCTCAAGTTGCTGAATTAACTGACCAACCGCTTTGATACGAATATCGATTACTTCCTTTGGAGCACTAGAAACGGTTTCCACGCTAACTTGACTATCCCCAGAGTCACGACGTACAGGCTCTAATTTAACCCCTTCTGGCCAAGATGCCCCCTGCACAATCCAATCTCTAATCAGTTCTATTTGATCAGTTTTTAATGGACCTCCTTTCTTGGACGGGGGCATTAAGTCTTCATGATCTGCTGGTAAAATAATAGTTTGATACAGGGTGCTTTTGTCTAAATCAAAGGGAACAACAGACGATTCAAAAGCATATTGACGTTCATCTAGACGTAAATCACCTTTATCGTGTCCTTCCCGATGACAACTCAAACAATTTGTTTCTAATATCGGTTTAACATCCTTTACAAAATCAATACGCCTCACCTGCTTTAGAACCATTCCTTTCGGCCACTTCGCCCCAGCAGCAATCCATTCTTTCAATACATTCGCTTGATCTTCAGATAAAAATGGAGCTTTTGGAGGCATAACTTCATCAGCATCCGGAGGAAGAATAGTAGTTGTATAAAGAGTACTGTCTGCAGGCTTACCCGGAACAATCACATCCCCATATTCACTACCTTCAAGAAGGCCTTCATGAGTGTGCAACTGAAGCTCTCCCTTGGGCTTTTTTTCACCATGACAGCTAAGGCAGGCTGATTCCAATACCGGCTTCACCTGCTTCTCAAAAGAAACCTGTGCCCATACAGCATTACTCAAAACTATTGCAGCAACTCCAGATTGCAAAAAAAGTCGTAAATTTACTAGCATCACAAAAAGGGAGGTAATTTCCGTGCAGAATGATTCAATGTCAATCGACAGTTTGCCTTGAAATAATATTATACAAGTTCGTGAATCGGCTTATGACCGTCAGTTATATATTGAGGCCGCCCAGATAAATCAGGCAGAGTTGCCGTAGAAACATCAATGCCAACGTGGTGATACAGCGTAGCTAATACCTCCATGAAATGTACAGGTCGCTCAGTTGCCTCACCTCCCAAACGGTCAGTCGCACCAATAATCTGCCCATGTTTCATACCTCCCCCAGAGAGTAGAGCACATGAAACACGAGGCCAATGATCTCGGCCGCCTTTATTATTAATCTTTGGGGTTCGTCCAAACTCCCCCCAAACACATACAGCAACATCCTTATCTAATCCTCGATCATGTAAATCCTTAATAAGCGCAGACACGCCCTGATCAAACATCGGCATATCTTTTCGAGCATTACCATAATTATCCCCATGCCAATCCCAAAAACTGAACGCAACGGTTACGACACGAACACCAGCCTCAACCAAACGTCTCGCTACTAAAAACTGTTCAAGAATCCTTGGCGCTGCGTCTCCACGAATAGCAGTATCTCCTTTTCCATACATTTCAATAGTTCGCTTAGACTCCTGCGAGTAATCCAAAGCCTTAGCCAATCTGCTAGATGTAAGAATACCAAAAGCCTGTTGATTAAATGCGTCCATCCCATTCATCAACCCACCAGCATCAACATCACGTCTAAACTGATCAAAACTATTCAAGAGTCCAACACGATCTTTCAAACGATCCAAACTAATACCCTTTAAAGTCATATCCGCCTTACCTTCTCCTTCTGGCCGAAATGATTTATGAGCTATTCCACAGAACCCAGGTGTGGCTGCATTATACGGCCGATGTTTCATTTTATTCTCTAACCCAACGAAAGATGGCATTGCCGGGTTCTGAGAGCCCTGCATCTTTGAGATAACTGCCCCAAAAGTCGGCCAACCTCCCGGCGGTTTTTGTGCGCCTAGCGGATGACCAGTGAAACAAATATGATTTGAATGCTCATCTCGAGCACCGACAACTGACCTAATCGGCGTAGCTCGATGCATTTGTTTAGCTATTTCCGGGAGCATCTCAGAAATATGAATACCCGGAACAGTGGTTTTAATAGGCTTGAACTCTCCGCGAATTTCCCGGGGAGCATCCATCTTCAAATCATACATGTCCTGATGAGGCGGCCCACCGGGTAAATATATCATTATAATGGATTTCTCTCGGTTCACACTGCCGGATGCAGCAGAAGCTTTTAATAAGTCAGGCAAAGAAATCCCACCCATTCCCAAGCCGCCAATCTTCAGGAAATTTCGCCTGTTCAATCCATCGCAAAAACGCCCGGAAGAATTACCAAAAATACTTAGCATAACTCCTTATAAACCAAGAAACAGCCTGACATACGGATACTGAGCATTTCAAATATGTTTGCAACTCTGTTTTTCGTTCGATTCAGCGTGCAACATACAATCAGGTAACATATTTTCCCGTCCGCTTTTGGCGATAATAAACCGAATGATAAAATTTAATTCAGGCACACACACTATAGCCGCGTTACTGGCCACGTTTATTCTACCACATTTATCTCAAGCTCACGTCGGCCCTCACCCATCCGTACACGACACCGTAGCTAGTATTCTAAACCGCTTTAAAGCAACACTATCAACTGAAGAAATAGTAGCAATCGACATAGCAAAGGCTCGATCTTTGCTCACTGAAAATGAAAAGCACATATTATCTCACGATCACATTTCTTTCCATGTAAACACTCCGGTTAAAGTATTTATTATCCGAGACGCTTCAATGGGAGACAAACCATTCTGGCTTAAGGAACGAGATTTCAAGCCATTAGGATTGAAATTCAAGATAAAAAACAGAGATGTTGATTTTTGGGTAAAGGACTTTGAGGCAGGCCAAATCGGATTGGGAATCAATTCCCTATCTGGCAACGATCATCACTACGGAGTGGCTCTTATGCCCCTTAAACCTGACCCTAAATTAGAAGTCACAAAAATGTATCCCGGTCAGCTTAGAACAGCAGCAATGAAGGAAGGAGTTAAACCATTCATTGATAAAAATGATACTCTTCCATCACTTCCAGCTGTTCTCTCAGGACTAACAATTGTGCAAACTGTTTATAAAAACAGAAATGACGCAAAACTAATCGGTATTTACCGGAAAACATCCTACCCAAGCAGCCCAAAGCCAGACCAAATTATTCTTACCTGGGCAAACGATCCAACCACAACCCAAACAGTACAGTGGCGCACTGATAAATCTATTAGCAAGGGGCAATTAAAGTGGATAAAAAAATCTGACTACAACAGATTTCAACCGGCGACACCAAAAACCATTGATGCCAACAGCATCGAAATGATAAACACAAATTATGTAAACGACCCTAAAATATTCCGTCATACCGTTAATATTACAGGACTCACCCCTAATACCACTTACCTCTATTCCGTAGGGCAAGGCTCAGATGACAACTGGTCAGAATTATCAGAATTCAAAACAGCTCCCAATAAAACTGAACCGTTTTCATTTGTTTACATGGGAGATGCACAGAACGGTTTTGACCGATGGAGATCAATGATTTCAGGCGCATTTCGAAAAAGACCTAATGCTGCATTCTATATAATGGCTGGTGATCTTGTTGATCGAGGTAATGAGATTGACGATTGGGATAACATGTTACACAAAGCTAGAGATGTATATAACCGCCGCCCCTTAATACCAGCAATTGGTAATCATGAAATACAAGGCGGCCACCCCTCAACTTATTTAAAATTATTCGACCTTCCCAAAAACGGACCAGAAAAAATCGAACCTGAACGTTGCTATACATTTAAATATAGTAATGCTGAATTCTTCATCCTAGACACAACACTCGCTCCGAAACTTCAAAGTGAATGGCTAGAAAAGGTTTTATCATCAAGTACAGCAACCTGGAAATTCGCTGTATACCATCACCCTGCTTACTCATCTGAGCCGGCGCGAGACAATAAAAAAGTCAGAAATTTATGGACTCCCATTTTTGATAAATACCACTTGGACATGGCACTACAAGGACATGATCACGCCTACCTTCGCACATATCCAATGAAAGGACAAAAACGCGTGCCTACAGCCAAGGAAGGCACATACTATGTTGTCTCTGTCTCTGGTACTAAATTCTATGAACAAGACCAGCGCGATTATACTGAAGTGGGATTCACCAACACGCCTACCTTCCAGATTTTAGATATCCTGATAGACGGAAATAAACTTATCTATAGAGCGTATGACGCCGAGGATAAAATCCGAGACCAAATTATTATCGAAAAATAACTCAATAGGCTTGCGCACAGTAAAGAAGAGGCAGAGCCTCTCCTCGATATTCCAGTGCAGCGTTTCCGATTGAAAAAATTTGGTTTCACACTAATCGAACTTCTAGTGGTAATCGCGATTATCGCCATATTAGCAGGCATGCTTCTCCCTGCTTTGGCAAAAGCAAAAAGCAAAGCAACGGGAGCTAAATGCTCAAGCAACCTCAGGCAGATGGGCATAGGCCTGATTGCATTCTCTGACGACTACGACCATTATCCAGTTGGCATCAATGGCAATCGCGGCTCCTCATGGATATGGCCTTCACAAATTCGACAATACCTTGGAGGAAAAGAAGCCCGCAGCACAGAGCTTTTTAAGTGCCCATCAGCTCCTGACAAGGCCAACTGGAAAGTTAAGTTTTCAGGAAGTCAGCCAGCGGAGGACGGCTATCTAAAAGGAGAGATTCGACTTCGTCCTGGCGGTCAAAGTTTTATGAGTTACGGATACAATGTTTGGGGGGCATGGGCAGGCATGATCCCAAATCAAGGCATGGGAGTATATAAGGCACATCCAAACTGGGGCGAAACTAAACCTAGCCAAGTTCTTGTACCTAGCGAAATGATAGCAATTGGCGATAGCAACTGGGACTTAAACCAAGAAGGAGATCGGGACTGGAGTGGCTTTATTGGAATGTACGCAAAACGCCAGTGGCCCCTAGCCCTTCATAACAAACGAGCAGAGATCCTATTTGTCGACGGACATGTGACTGCCGAAAAGAGAACAGACCTCGTAGCACAACTAAATAAGGATCCGGGCCGTAAAGATTTTGCAGCCAAACGCTGGAATCTCGATAACACTCCACATCACGATCGTCGCTAGTTGAGTTTTTAAATAAAAAAGGAGCCTATTAAGGCTCCTTTTTATAATTAAATATTATTAATACTTAAGAGAGCTGATCTCTCACTTTTTCCAATAAAGCCTTAGTCAAAGCTATACCTTTATAGGCATCTACTTTACTGCCCTCATACTCAATTCCGACATAACCACGATAACCATGCGACAGAACAATTTTCATCATTCGCACGTAATCAGTACGAATTTCGTTTCCATCGGCGTCAAATTCATGAGATTTTGCGCTAACTGCCTTAGCAAACGGCATTAACTCCTCCACCCCTTTATAGCGATCATACCACTTACCCCCACCAACATTAAAATTACCAAAGTCAGGGAGCGTCCCACAATTTTTGAGATTTACCATTTTCATAACCCCGGCAAGCCAAGCTCCATTCGAAGAAAGGCCACCATGATTTTCGACGATTATGTTCAACCCCTGCTTAGCCCCATACTCAGACAATTGCCTTAGCCCATCAGCTGCTAGTTTTTGCTTCTCTTCAAAACTACCATTACCGGTTGTGCCAGCATTAACCCGGATGGAGTGACATCCAAGAAATTTAGCTGCATCTACCCACTTGTGATGATTCTCAACCGTCTTTGTTCTTTCAGCTGAATTCGCATGGCCAAGCTGCCCTTCACCATCAACCATGATCAAGAGACTCTCAACACCATGGTCGGCTGCGCGCTTTTTCAAGTCAGCCAAATAGACCTCATCATTAGCCTTAGTTTTGAAAAACTGATTCACATATTCAATCGCACCTATGTCGAACCTCTCACGAGAAACCTTGGCGAAATCTAGCGCATTAATCTTGCCCCCAAAGAACTGACGATTCAAAGACCACTGGGCCAAGGAGATATCGAACAACTTACCGCTGCCACCGCCCAAGGTTTTGCACCCTGTCAACGCAACCGCACCAACTGCACCAACCGCTAAAGAGGCACCCTTCAAAAACTCACGTCTATTAGTTTGATTTATCATAATACTAAATAAAAATTTATTCTGCATTCTCTTCTTTGTACTTGTCCCAAAAAGCAACAGCAAAAACAACTGTTACCACCAAAGCCATAAGACATGGAAACATCCAAAATACTTTCCAATTAGACATGGCATCGGAAATAATTGATCCAGCTGCTTCAGGCTTTTCAGTTAAAAACATTTTCCCGAATGACTCCCAAAACCCGAATGTCGCTGGCTCGATAGTTGCAGCTAAAGCATCTGAGCTTTCCTGAACAGCCGTAAATCCGGGTGTCAGCGTATAATCCGAAACTACCGGAAAAAGCGCTGACCCAGCAGCAATTTTATACCCAAAAAACATGCCTACACCTTGAGTAAAAAACACTAAAAGTGACTGAGCCTGACTACGAATCTCCTTGGGTGCCTTATTATCGGTATACATGAACCCAGTAACAAAGAAAAAGTCATAACAGATACCGTGTAAAACAACACCTAGCATAATCATCCAGACGACCTGTTCTGGGGCCCCATAAGCAAATAACGCATAGCGAGCGACCCATGCAAGCATCCCAACTATAATCATGATCTTTACGCCTAGCTTGCGGAAAAAAAACGGAACCAAAAGCATAAAGACAATTTCTGACATCTGCCCAAGCGCCATCGTTGAAGCTGTAGCTTGAAACCCGATCTGTGGAAGATAGACCGACGTATACGCGAAGTAATAAGCCAGCGGCACACAAATTGCAGCCGAACATAACATAAAGACCAGAAACGGCACATTCCCTAACATTTTAAATGCATCAAGCATTAGTATCGTTGTTATATTGACTGGCTTACCTTTCGCTGGAGGCGGTGTGGCTGGCATAAAAAAACAAAGAACGCCCAAACCCAAACCGGAAACACCTCCTATTATAAAAATTTTCGGGCTACTTGACATCCCTAACCCTCCAATCACTAGCCCAGCAACAATCCAGCCAATTGTCCCCCAAACACGAAGCGCCGGAAACTTGCTTCGGTCGTCAATGTTCGTAAACGCTACGGTATTACTCAAAGCAAGAGTCGGCATATAACAAAGCATATGACCCATAATCAACCAACTCAGCAGATTGCCTTTTCCAGAAGAAATCAGAGAAGGAGCAATTAACAACAGAATACCGCCAATTATATGGAGCACTCCCATTGTTTTTTCACTATTAAATAGTCGATCAGTTATAAGCCCTAATAACAAAGGAGCTATCATCGCCGCAATAGGCACAGCGCCATACGCCCCACCAATAATTTCACTAAGATTGTTAGTTGATAAAGCTAAACCAAGTGTCGTGAACCATGCCCCCCAGACAAAAAACTGGAGGAACATCATAATGGATAGCTTGATACGAATGGATGAATTCATATTTAGTTATTAGGTTTCTAAGTCGGCTCGACCAAAGTGAATCAACTATCAATCAAGCGGAACGCGCAGAACCTAGCTATTGTAAAAGCTAGCCGCAAGGTTTCCTTTTAATTGTCGCAACACAAAAAAAGACGGGCCACGTTGGGCCCGCCTGTAATAAATTAAACGTTTAAGGGCTTACTCCTCGGAATCGTCACCGGCAGCCGAAGCTCCACTTTCCTCATCATCACCAAATTCAGCCTTACGATCTTCCATCGCAGCCTTACGAGAAAGCTTCACACGCCCCTTGTCATCAACACCGATACACTTAACCCATATTTCATCTCCATCCTTGACAATATCCTCCGTCTTTTTGACACGGAAATTGGCAAGTTCGCTAATATGAACAAGACCATCTTTACCTGGTAACACTTCAACGAAACAGCCGAATTCTTTAATAGAAACAACTTTACCCCTATAAAGCTTACCAACTTCAACCTCTGCCGTAATTCCCTCTATTGCATCAGTTGCAACCTGAAGTCCTTCAGCTGACATGGAGTATATAAGAACACGACCGTCGTCCTCTATGTTAATCTCACAACCAGATTCTTCGACAATACGCTTAATATTTTTTCCACCAGGGCCAATCAATTCACCAATTTTTGAAGGATCGATCGGAATAGTAACAATTCTTGGCGCATATGGGCTCATCTCTTCTCGTTCCTTATCAAGGCATCCTCCCATATTAGATAGTATAGCTGTTCGCGCTGTCTTAGACTTAGCGATTGCCTCTTCCATAATGTAATGCGGAATCCCCTGTAGTTTTAGATCCAGCTGAAAGCCAGTAATACCTTGCTCAGTGCCTGCAATCTTACAGTCCATATCACAAAACGCATCTTCCCATCCAATAATATCAGTGAGTAATTTATAGGCCTCAATCTCTTTACTCTCGGTAGCATCATTAATTCTCTCTCGAGTACAAAGACCAATGCTAATACCTGCAACAGGGCGCTTCAAAGGAACACCGGCATCAAGAAGCGCCAATGTCCCGCTACATATAGCAGCCATGGAAGTAGACCCATTGGACTCCATGATTTCTGATGTTACTCGAACCGCATAAGGAAAATCCTCAAGGCTAGGGATAACTGGAGCAATAGAGCGCTCTGCTAACGCACCATGACCAATCTCACGACGCCCCGGCCCCATGATTCTACCAGTCTCCCCCACAGAAAAGTTCGGGAAATTATAATGAAGCATAAAGCGCTTTTCACTTGGACCACCGGTATAAGCATCAAAAGTCTGCGTATCATCAGTCGTCCCAAGTGTAACAAGCGACAAGCCCTGAGTTTCCCCACGAGAAAAAAGACCTGAACCATGTGTCCTCGGTATCATACCAGCCTCACTTGTAAGAGGGCGCAAATCATCAAATCCACGACCATCAAGTCTTTTACCATCATCAAGAACAAGTTTTCTGACCGCTGCTTTCTGAATAGCATAAAAAGCTTCATTAACAATAAAATCAGTAATGTTTTCATCACCGAACTTATCGACAAGCTTTTCTTCCATCTCATCCTTTAAAGCATTGCAAGCGGCCTCGCGCTCAAGTTTAGACTGAATTAACAATGCATCGGTAATCCGACCTGAAATAATCGACTCAGCTTCCTCCTGAACATCTGACTCAACAACTCGTGGTGTAAATTCACGCTTGGCCTTACCGGCAGAAGCAGCCAATTCCTTTTGCGCGGCAATAAGAGGAGCTATTGATTCCTGCCCAAACTTCAAAGCCTGAAGAAAATCAGCTTCCGGAATCTCATCCGCTGAACCTTCAAACATAATCATATCTGAATCATTACCAACATAAACTAAATCTAGATCACTAGATTCCATTTGCTCATGAGTAGGATTAGCAACAAAATCACCGCCGACCCTACCAACTCGAACTGCTCCAATCGGCCCTGCAAAAGGCAGATCACTAATCATCAAAGCTGCAGAAGCTCCATTGATTGAAAGTACATCTGAATCATTATCTCCATCAGCACTCAAAAGGAGAGTTTGAATCTGCACCTCATTGAAATAACCCTTTGGAAACAATGGGCGAATTGGTCGGTCTGTTACACGACAATTAAGATTTTCCTTCTCGGTTGTACGACCTTCCCGCTTGAAGAATCCACCCGTAAAACGACCTGCAGCGGCCGCTTTTTCTCTATAATCTACCGTAAGAGGGAAAAAATCCAAACCTGGACGAGGCTTGGAAGCACCGCAAGCGGCGACCAATACGATAGTTTCTCCTAGTTGAACGGTGACAGCACCGTCTGCTTGTTTGGCAATTTTGCCTGATTCAATATGAATCTCACCGCCGCCAACATTGGCGGTTACTTTATGTGACATGTTTTTCTTTCAATTACCACACTTGCTGGCACGGAGAACTTCATTCCAACTCCCAAATATTTAAAGGAGACCGAATGAAATACTCAGAACCAACAAGCATGAGGTTCTCCACGGCAAGCTACTGGAAAACAGCGGATCGTGCCGTGATATCCAACCCACCAGCGGTAACGCCTAGCCACCTCTGGTATGTGTTTTCCAAAAAATTCAAAAAAGAGCCAAGATCAGCCCTTAAAAAAAGATACTAGTGACGCAGTTTTAATCGCTGAGTCAATGACCTATAGCGATCCACGTCATGACTATGTACATAGTCAAGTAAACGCCTGCGACGCCCCACCATCATAAGCAAACCACGGCGCGATGCGTGATCCTTTTTATTCTGCTTTAAATGCTCAGTGAGATGATTGATACGCTTTGTGAGTAGCGCGACCTGTACATCCGCCGACCCAGTGTCGGTATTATGAACGCGAAACTCTTCAATCGTTGTCGCCTTGGCTTCCATTCCTGTTTTCTATTAGTCCTCTTTCTCTTCTCGAAAAGGCGAGGCAAAGTACCAGTAAAATTCCCTTTGTAAAGCACTTTAAGAGGGTTTTTTAAGGTAAATAACAGTAAAAACCCAACGTTTATCATTCATAAATCACCTAAAAGGATAGATTGACCCCTCCTCTTCACAAACTACACTGCGTCCGTGCCTTTTAAAAGGTTGATAATTAGTGGGTTATTCACGTTAGCAGCATCAGCCAGCGGAGAAAGTTTGGTAAACTACTACTCCGACTGGAAATATTTCGAAGGAAGAACAGAGCCATCCATCCCCACAACAGCTTGGAGAGAACTAAATTTCGATGATTCTGGATGGAAAAAAGGCCCTTCTGGATTCAGTGTAGGTTTTGGTGGCTACAATGCTCCAACAGTACTACAAGAAATGGCAGGAAGATACTCTTCAGTGTTTCTTCGTAAAAAATTCAATATAGAAGATTCTAATTGGATAAAATCACTTATTCTTCGAGTAGACTATGATGATGGCTTTGTAGCCTATTTAAATGGAATCGAGATTGCTAGACGAGGACTTGAAGGGAAGCTAAACCAACCCGTCCCTTTCGATTCACTCGCAACAGTTCACCCAAGAGGCAACCCAGAACTAATAGATCTTACACAGTTCAGGGCTCTCTTGAAACCAGGGGAAAACCTACTTGCCGTTCAAGCACACAATCATCAATTAAATGACAACTGGTTCGCGTACTATGCAGAGCTCTTAGCCAATATTGTACGAGGCCCTTTTATTCAGGCAACCACAACAACAAGTACCAAGATTGCATGGAATACTCATGCAAAAAGCACATCAATTGTAGAATACGGCTTAACATCCAACCTAGGTTTACAGCTAGAAAACAAGATATCAAAAACCAAACATGTCTTACAAATTCAAGACCTTAAACCAAATCAAACTTATTACTATCGAGTTGGCGGGAAGATCGCTAACCAAACCATGTTCTCAAAAATAACCACATTTAAAACCACAAAAGCTAACGGCCCAGTCAAACTTATGTTGCTTGGAGATACCGGCAGAGGAAACCTGATTCAAAATCAAATTGCCTCACTTTTAAGGAAAGAGAACCCTGAAGCAGTAATGATAGCTGGCGATTTAGTTTATCCGGACTTTCGCCCGGGTTACGAAGATTTTCGCCACTTCAGCGTATATAAGGAGCAGATGAAATCTGTACCTTTCTTCTTCACAATCGGAAATCACGATTTATATCAAGGTGACACTCATTATATTAATGCTTTTTATTTACCTACCAACAATTTGCCCGATCTCGGACTTAAAAACCCAGAAGTGCCATACCGCTTTTCAGGTACAGAACATTTTTACTCATTCGATGTAGGCGACGCTCACGTCTCGGTTCTATATAACCCTTGGTATGCGCATCATAACTTTTCAAAGGATACCAACCAACTACACTGGCTAACCAACGATCTCGCTAAAACATCAAAGCCTTGGAAACTCTTACTAATGCATTTTCCTGTCGCATCATCCAGCGGACACGGCTGGAGCAGTTATGATGGCAATGCCCAACCAGATACATTTGATTTTGCAAATACCATATACCCTATAGTTGCAAAATATAAGGTTGATCTCATGATGGCGGGACACTCACATGCTTTTGAAAAATTCAACCCAGTCGCAGGGTGTGTACCAGTAGTAAGTGGTGCCGGAGGCGCAAGTCCATACTCATTTTACCGTTTTTTTCCCGGCGCACTTCAATATTGGCCAAAAAACAATGCAGCACGAATTTCCATTAAAGACGAACAACTCAAACTAGAAGCACTTGATACTAACGGTCAGGTTTTTGACTGGTTCGTAATTAATCGTAAAATGCCAAAACAAGAAAATTGGGATTCAACTTGGCACACCCCAACTATTGAAACAAAACCACCCGATGACAACCAAGGAAATATATTTGGCCAAGAATTTGATTTTATAGGAAGGCCAATTCCCTGTGTTATTGGGGATAGTGCAAACCTAGGACAAGTACGTGTTAATAATGACTCAACACATTTATATATTGGCTTCGAGCAAACAATGATCCGTCCTTATCAAAATATTTTTCTATTCATTGACCCCTTGAAACAATCTGGCCACAACTCACTTAAAGACCTAGGGGACGGAAGACTTCAATTCGATTCTAATAATGAAGGAGCCGATGGACTCGATTTCCTTCAGAATCTTATTTTCAAAAATTTCAAACCAAGCGTAGCTGCCATATTAGGCGATGAAAAGTCGGACACCCAATCTCGAAACTTCGCGCGACCCGGGCTTAATATTCGAATTTCAGAAGGAAACCCTCCAGACAATAAACTTCGTATTGCCCCCTTTCCTCTTGGCCAAGGCATATTCCGACTAGACCAAAAATTCAGCGATCTACCTGGAACACGCTTCCAACAATTCAATCGTTCACCTCAGAAATTCAGCCAACCAGAAGAGACTGATGCTAACTTCATAGAACTAGCTATTCCTTTCTCTTCTTTGGGAGGTATTCAACCCGGAGATGAGATAAAACTTGGAGCAGTAGTCGGTTCAGGAGGCATTAATACCCAACCTGAACTTCAATACCGCCAACTCGACACTACATATCTCGCCAAAAGCCTCACAACAAAACAAAACGGAATTTATCAACTTGAAGGGCTAAGCATAAAACTTGCCGACAACCCTGACCCAGACAACGATCAGTTATCTACAGATCGCGAGAAAGAGCTAGGAACCGACCCAAACAAACCTGACACAGACGGCGACAACCTACCGGACGGCTGGGAGCTGGCTCGAGGATTAAATCCACTTGTACATGATGGAGATAAATCAATGAAATACGATCCAGATGGTGATGGAATGAACAATCAAGAAGAGATGTTGGCAGGCACTGACCCGCTAAACGCCGACTCAAATCTAAAATTAGAAGCTAAATCTATTACTGAAGGCGTCCGTTTAAGTTGGGTAGCACAATCTAATATTAGATATCAGATCACAACGTCCGACCAAGTAAA
>JAYZHR010000053.1:0-25058 GCA_036166355.1 Verrucomicrobiota bacterium
GCCAACATATACTTTGCCATCTGCCACAAAAGTTGATCCCCACATGTGAGCCTTCATATCATATACCCAATGAAGTTTGCCCGTGTCAGCATCAAGACAATGGATAAAGCCTGAAAAGTCTCCGACAAATAAAAGTCCGTTCGTTTTATCTATAGAAACTGTGGAAATGCTACGCTTAATCCCTTTGTAAGACCAAACCTCTCCCGTCTTTGTGATGTCTCCCTTTTTTGATGGGTCAAGACAGACAAGATGTCCCACTCCTTCTCCATGTTCTGGGTCTTGGCCGCTGGCAACATAAACTTTGTTGTTGTAAAAAACCGGCGTCGAATTGATCTCATTTGGGCCCTCTGCTGCTGGGTATTTGATCTCCTTGCCATTCTTATCTTTTTTATACTCAGGAGGATTCGCGTCGTACCACCAAATTTTACGAAGGAAATCTAGGTCTTCATCCTCATCGTAAACCGGCTTAGGCTCAAATGCGTAACAGAACCCATCGCCTCCTCCGAAGAACAGTTGCCCCTTGCCATTGACGACACCATAAGAAGGGGAACTCCATTGCCCATGATAAATATTCGGGCCAATTCCAGCGTCATCTTCCCCTTTAAGCTCTCCCGTTTTCGCATCCAAAGCTATGAAGCTAGGGGAAAGAGGAGAAGGCACGTTTGAATGAGTCCAGTCCTGCCCATTGGAAGTGCAGGCATAAACCATATCACCTACCACGATTACAGAACAGTTTGATGCATTGTGAGGAAATACACCCAATTCATCCATCATATCATAGCGCCATATAATATCGCCATCTTGCTTGCCTACTGTAGCTGGCGGCTTGCCTGTGTCTAAATGAACATAAACCCCTTCGTCCTTATAGGGGCCATCGTTGCCGTTGGCTAATCCCTCAGTATCCAGACAAAGAACCTCGCAACGACTAGTAACAACATAGATGCGATTCCCAACTATGGTTGGCGAGGACAACAACCCAAGACTTTCCCAGTCATTAACCTTTCCCGACTTTAATTTCGGAATAACTAATTGCCAAAGGAAAGCCCCCGTCTTTTCATCAAGGCACAGTAAAATACTTTTATCGCCCTGATGTTTTGAATCCCGTGTAAAATCATTATTGGTCCCGACAAAAACCTTTCCGTTCGATATTGTTGGGTTGCCGTAGCTTTGAGTTCCCAACCTGGCAACCCATTTAACGTTTTTAGTAGTCTTAAGATCAACATCCTCAGTCCCCTGTTTAAAATCTCCAGGCTCCACCTTGTCAGGCAGCCCGGAGGCAGTCGCAGCCATATTTCGCCCGAGTGAGTTCCCTCCCCACTGTGGCCAATCAGCAGCCTGAATAGCAGCGGTTCCTAATCCCCCAGCCATTAGGCCGATCACAATTGCGATTTTTGATTTTTTCATGATATTTAAATTTTTTGTATTACTTGTTTGGAGTTACCTTAACATTATCAATGTAAACCGGCATCTCTTGCGGAGAAAATCCGAACAGCCCAGGAGATCCGCTCTTATGGACTTTGTTGTGCTTAAACTCCACATTCCACCCTTCCGGCTCTTTATCGTCCCTTGGCCATGCTTTCGCACGCACCACTCCGGACCCGTCAGAATTAACATCAACTCGAGCTTTTAATGTAAACCAGTTGTTTGCTTTCCATCGAAAATTTGGAGGCGATCCTCGTTCCGGCACGCGGATACGATCAAGGTTAGAGTTGATTTCTATCTTCTGCTCATTCCCTTTTAATACAATTAAGTAGCGCTGATTAATTATGCCTACATCAGACATTTTACGACGGCGACCATCAGTTAATACATCGGCTTGAATTGTATAGTTACTCATGTTCTGTTCCCCGATAAAAACCGTAGCCCGTTGCAGCCGTTTGTTATCAATCGTTTTACGTAGCGCTTTGGTTCCTTCTCTATCTCGAACTTCAAACTTAAACCTAGCCCCAATCCAAGGCAAAGGGGGATAAGCAAATTTAACACCCTGATCCACTTGACTATCCACGCTCAAGTCAAAGCTCTCAAAGTCTTCACTCAGCGGAGGAGCTGGCAGTACACGGCCGCGTATTACCCCTGTAAGTCCATCGGCGGTTGCTTTAAATGCTCCAGCAGAACTGACCGTTTTTTTAGAAGCAATAATCTCTCCTCCTTTGAAAGTCGCATTCATGCGCGCCTTAACCTTAGCCGTAGGAGGGATATAAGATTCCCACGTTAACTTCGCTCCGTCTATTTCCTCGACCAGAAATCCATTCGCATCAAGTTTTCGCGCTCGGAAAGAAGCAGATTGACCAGGAGCAAGTAAAATTTCAGAAGGAACTATCTGCAATCTGGTGGCCTTACCAGCCTTAGGCCATTGTTTAGGTTTTGGTGTTTCGGCTAATCCACTATTATCCCCCGCCTTCCCAAAGCAATAAAGTTTCTTGGTTGTCTGAACGTATACCTTTCCATTGTAAACGGAAGGAGTGGCAAAACAACGACCATCCAAAACAGCGTGGGAAAGTATTTTAGCCTCATTTTCCCCCGGCTTTATAACATAAAAGGCTCCATGCGTCCCGGTGCCACCCTTTTCGGCCCCTCCTTCGCCGGCTGGATTCTCAAGCATTGGTAAATATATTTTCCCATCGGCATGAACCGGAGATGCATTTCTTTGTTCTATCCCAAGTTTTATTTTCCAGTTTTCTTTGCCTGTCTTAATATTAACGCTGTGTAATTCGCCCTTTTCAGCCACAACATAAATCGTTTCCCCAACCAGAATTGGAGAACTTGTTGAAGTAGTAATTTTCTGCGTCCAAAGCTCAACCTGCTTGCGTTCTACCACAACCGGATTGGCATCCTTTGGTTGCACATGAGGGATTTTAAAACCCACCATTTGCCCCGGCTCGTATGGTGTCCCATAAATCGCTGCGGCTATATCGTTATTGTAAACAACTACCGAAGCATTGATCCCCGCCTTGAACAAAGGCACCTGCCATATTGCCTCCCCTGTCCGGGCATTTGCACAAACCACACTGCCATCGCCTGTAGTCGCATAGAAAACTCGCTTCCCGTCAAGCCATCCAAGATAAGGGGAAGAGAAACAACTATCCTTAGGCCTTCCTCCCGGCTTAGCGGCCCATGCCAGTTCCCCCGTGTTCTTATCAAACCCATAAAACCGATCCCAAGGAGGCCCCTGCGCACCCCAGTTCGCCATTATGCCCCGGGTGATAACCAAATCTTTATCAACCACAGGGGTCGCAGTCCTTCCATTAGGAAAAGTCATCCTTCCTAGTGCTTCCATCAAAGAATGTTTCCAAAGCATTTTTCCATCCTGTGAAAAGGAAGCAAACAAGCCTTGGGTGCCTTGAAAAAAGAGGTTCCCGGTTTCAGGATCAATAGTAGGACTAGAAGACGAATAGCGAGTATAAATAATATCACTTAAAAAATCATTGAATTTATGCTCCCAAATTTTCTCGCCTGTCTCGGCGTTATAACAAAAAACCCCCTCTTGTAAATCAGCTCCTTCACCTAAATGGCCTACGATAAATAACTTACCATTGGATATTGTCGGAGCTGAACGCCCAGGTAAATCAACTGTCCAGAGAGCCTCCTCGGTCTTAATTGAATCCGGTAAATTTTTCTCAAGCGATAGTCCAGATTGCAGCGGCCCTCGCATATGTAACCACCCCTCAACTGGAGCCGCCGAAGCTGCTGCAATGGCACTAAGGCCCAATAGAGTAAATCCCAGTTTTTTCATTATTAAATCGTTTATTATTTTGTTTGCTCAGCGCTGAAACGCCTTAACAAAAAGAAGCAAACCAGACGTAAATCCTAGCGAAACTAAAAGTCCATGCAATAAAATAATACTTACACGTATTATTTTCTGATACTCTGTCTATTTGTTGTGCTGTTCTAATTAAATAACCGTATTATCGGGGATAACTGTCCCTTTTGGCACAATAGCGATGCCCTCACGTATATAATAATTTGCTCCATCGAAATGATCGGGTTTCCCTTCAGGAGTAATAACACAATTTGCTCCAATACGTGCGTTCTTATCAATTATTGCCGATTCGATTCTAGTATTCTCACCCACTCCAATTGGAGGGATCCCCTTGTTCAAACTTTCAGCCTTTGAAGCTTCCGTTTCATAATAGTCAGCTCCCATTAGAACTGAACGATGAACTCTGCACCCGGGCGAAAGGAGGCATCGGATTCCAACTAAACTCTGGCTTATCCGTGACCGATCAATAATACAC
The DNA here is from genome assembly GCA_036166355.1 of Verrucomicrobiota bacterium. Taxonomy (GTDB): domain Bacteria; phylum Verrucomicrobiota; class Verrucomicrobiia; order Limisphaerales; family UBA1096; genus UBA1096. Next base: position 4,236 of record JAYZHR010000053.1, read on the forward strand.
CCATCAGAAATAATAGCCTGATCAATTGCTGCGCCATTTATCTTTGAAGCAGGCATGAAGCGCGGCCGGGTGTAAATCGGCATCTCCATCTCAAAAAAATTAAACTTTGGAATCATATTAACCATATCCAAGTTAGCCTCATAAAAAGATCGTATAGTTCCTATGTCTTCCCAGTAGCCTTTATAGACATAGGAATAGACCCTATGCGAATCGATCGCGCTCGGGATGATATGCTTTCCAAAGTCCGCCATCTCATTCTCTAACAACTCAATCAAGGTAGAACGTTTAAAAACATAAATACCCATCGAAGCTAGATAATGATCCTTGCCCGTTTCTAACTTGTGAGCTTCTCCCTCCTCTGGCGTTAATCGCATGGAGTCCAAAACCGCATCGGTATCAGGCTTTTCTACAAATCGAGATATCCGACCAGATTTATCATTGTGCATAATGCCAAAACCAACGGCTCGCTCGCGATCAACTGGAATCGTAGCAACAGTCACCTCCGCTTCTTTCTCAATATGGGAGGAAATAATCTCTCTAAAATCCATGCGATAGAGTTGATCCCCGCTAAGAATAAGCAAATGCTCGAAATCATTATTAAGCAGATGATTTAGATTCTTTCGGACTGCATCTGCTGTTCCCTGATACCAAGAGTCGCTAGTAGGGGTCTGCTCTGCAGCTAATATTTCTACGAACCCTCTGGAAAAATGATCAAATTTGTATGAATGCGAAATGTGCCGGTGTAACGAAGCCGAATTGAACTGTGTTAAGAGGTAAACTTCGTTAAGTCGTGAGTTAATACAGTTTGAAATAGGGATGTCTACCAACCGGTACTTGCCAGCTAATGGCACTGCTGGCTTGGAACGTTCCAGAGTCAATGGAAATAATCGAGCTCCTTGGCCTCCGCCCATAACAACGGCCAAAACTCTCGACATCCCTGCCTTGGTTAAAACTTGAGACATCTAAAATATTAAATCTCCTAATTCCGGAATCTTATAATTGCAGCTACCGGGCCATAACAGTCCGTCCTGTTATAAAACGCGCTCTAAATTTGAACAAAGATATAGCGAATATTTATTTAGCTACAATTTGCAAAATGCTACCCACTGGATCACGCCCATTCGATGGAGTAGCAACCAGAGGCAACATATAAATCTCTCCCTCTTCATCCTCCCCAAAACTGGCTATTTGAAAAACCGTTCCTTTTTGCTGATGGATAGTTCCATGCTCAACTGCCTTTCCGTTTTTTTGTCGGACAGCAAAAATTAGACCGGTTGCAAAATCTCCATAAACATATGCCCCTTTGAGAGATGGAATGGCATTGCCACGATATACATACCCCCCTGTAATGCTAACCCCATACCCATGGCCAGGAAACTTGCAATCCTTCTCCAACCCAGCGTGGTGAGCATACTCTATAACAGGATCGATCCAATTTCCGGAGGCAGGTCCGTCTTCTTTGAATTTGTGAAATGACTCTCGGATATTCCACCCGTAGTTACCTCCTTTAGTGATAATATTGACTTCTTCCCATTTGTTCTGCCCAACATCAGCAGCCCAAAGCTCGCCAGTTTGGCGGTCGATGCTCATACGCCAAACATTACGTAACCCATAAGCCCAAATTTCCTTGCGAGTTGTATCTTTCCGTCCAGCAAACGGGTTGTCCGCTGGTATGCCATATTCAAGATTCCCAGTTTTACTATCTACATCGATTCGCAAAATTTTACCAAGTAAGTTGTTAAGGTTCTGCGCGTTGTTATGAGGGTCATTCGCCTTGCCTCCATCTCCGGAACTGATGAAAAGCTTCCCTTGTTTTCCGAACGTCATCACTCCTCCATTGTGATTCCAATATGGTTGTGGAAATTCTAATAGTATGCGCTCGGATTTCATATCTGCCTTATTTTTGTCCGCCTTAGAAACAGTAAACTCACTTACTACGCTTCTTTTGGGATCTTGCTGAGAGTAATAAACATAAAACTTTTGGTTAGATTTAAAGTTAGGATGAAAAGCTAACCCAAGAAGTCCTTCCTCATTTTCTACCCAAGGCTTGCGATCATTGATATTGAAAAACTCTATCCTCTTCGAAGAAGATTTATCCTTAGGTAAAATTACAATTCCCCCGCCTTGCTCAATACAAAATAGTCGACCTGATCCATCAGGGGCTGCCTCCATCCAAAGAGGGCGATTTAATTCTAGCCCTTTCCAAACCGGCTTAAGCCCTATCTCGGGCAACTCTGCCTTCGTAGAAACCTGCCCTAAGGCCAATAACAATCCAAAAGTAAAAAAATGCCTGTACATGGAACTGAGTAAACGGACTAAGCACTATAAAGTCAATCAACAGACAAAACTAGTTTGCTTCAACACTCGGCTCTATCCTGCAATAGGCTGAATTCAAAGGGATTGCCCGGACTGATAGCTTTAGTTATATAGCGGTGCGCCTGCTTGATGGATTCAGCAAATCATAATCGTCGACTTTTATTAATCTTGCCATTGATTGGCTTGGTTACTTTGCCATTGCTACTGCAGGCAAAAGACCATCGCAATCCATATCAAGCCCTCTCAAAAAGAAATGCGTTCAGCCTTGGGGCTGAACCCGGAAAAGAAAAACCTCAATCAAAACAAGAAGTTAAAAAGCCAAAGGATATCAAACTTACAGGCATCTTTCACCACAATGGCATAGAACGGGCAGCCCTTGCCGTACTCGATCCGGACGGCAAATTATATAAGACTGACTTTCTTCAACTGACTAGAGGCGAAAAACAAGGCCCCATTCAGGTCCAAAATATAGACCGTCGCAATGGGATAGTAACTCTCTCCGTAAATGGAGTTAAGCGTTCCCTCAATTTCAAAGAAGATGCATATGCTCCCGCCACAAGTAGAGCTGCTCGCTCCGCGGCCCAATCTCAGCACCGCCCATCCGGCAAAGACTTTGAAAAGGACAAGAAAGAAAAAAAGGAGAAAAAGTCTCCATCAGAAAAATTAGCAAAGATTAATGATGCCGTTTCTCGTGGAAAAATGTCAAAAGCCAATGCCGAATTGAAAGCTGCTGTGCTTAATGGGGAGCTCTCCAGTGAGCGAGCTAAGATAGCATCATTTCTTGAGAAAGGAATTATTGATACCCGCACCTATAATGCCCTAGAGCAATTGGATAATAGGTCTCTAAAATCGTCATTGTCTGAACTTAAGGACGCTCGTAAACTAGACAAGGGCAAAGAGCCGAAGCCAAAGAAAAAATAATGCTCGGCTCCAGTAGCTTTAACAAATGAAATATATTATTCTCACTGCTATTGCTGCCATGCATTTATCAACCCCTGCCATTGCTGGCCCCATACACGAAGCTGCCCTAAATGGAGACATCGAGGAAATAAAATGGATGCTAGACGAAGGAACGGACGTAAACGAAATAAGCTCAGAAGGGCTTACCCCTTTACATTATGCTGCGAGCGCAGGAAACAGTGATGTAATAGAACTGCTGATTAAACGTGGGGCAAATCTAAATACCCCTGATAAAAGAGGCAAAGGCGGAACTCCATTGGATTGGGCAGATTGGAAAAAACAGCCAGACTCTATTGACACATTAGAGGCCCATGACGCCAAGCGGTCATATGGAGAAGGCTCCAAGAATATTAACGATAAGAAGGCATCGTTTTTAAAAATAACAAATATCGAGAATGGCAAAATAATTGTTGAATTTTATCTTGGCACTCTCCAAACGGCGGACTCAATTAATGGGCCTTGGGAAGATGTGGATGAACCAAGCCCGGTCACTTGGGATATCGATCAGTCTTCAAAATTTGCACGTTTGAAATTTAGTGGAGAAGACAAGAGCGGAGGAGATAAGAGCAAGTCTCCTTAAATAAGTTTCCTAAGAAATTGAATTTTAAGTAACTATAACTGTCCGTTATTCGTACAAACCAAAATATATTAGTACTTCCCATGAAAAAACTCCCTCTTACAACAACCCTGATCGTTATGTTTTCGGTCTTGGCCTTGGCAGAGAAAAAAGCAATCGATCTCGATGCTTTAAGAACTAAACTAGCAGCCGCGGTTAAGGACGGAGAGCTCACGAAGAAAGAAGCTGTGCAAAAATATAATGAGATCAAGTCTGGTAAAAGTAGCGGTTCATCTATGTCTTTAAGCGGATTTTTTCTCGGAGGAAAAGTTGATGAAGACGGTCAATATCAGGCTTCATTTATCCTGGCTGGCAAAGGCCAAGATAAAAGCAAATGGCCTGTAGTCACTTTCACAGGGAAAAGTTTTGAATCTCGATTCTCTAATCTCAAAAAAAGGGATGCTGTCGTTATCAATCTAGGTGACGGAACTGCAACAAAGGCGGCCGGAAAAAAAGGAGAAAGTAAAAAGGGCAAACAATTAGCGATGTCTAAAGGCAAAGGAGGCAACGCTAATTTTTATTCCATCGTCATTGGCAGATTAAAATCAAAGGATATTGAGCTGGGAGAATTCACCATGGAAGTCGATTATGCTACGCTAAACAGATATAACAATGCGTGGGTGAAAGATGAAATTATGGGGAAAACAGTAAAAGTTACCGGTGTATCTGGGCAATTCCGCGACAACCTCTTGCTTATTAGAAAAGGGCAAACGCTCAAGGTTCGCACTGGCGGCTATTCGCCTGCATCAAAAACTTTGTCGTTCGCGCACAAATTTAACGTACTGGAACGCGCCGTCCCATTTAGTCCTGACGCACATGGAGTTCCTCCCGAATCTTTCCGAGGATTTGGAGGGGTTATTAAAGGAAAAGTTTTAGAAGCTAGCGGCTATGAAGTGCTCTTGCTTGCAGAAGATGTTGTATCCTTGGACGATGCAAACAAGGCTTCAGACGCAAATAGCATTAAAGGCAAGCGTGTTCGCATTAGTGGTTTTTTCAATGACCATGCAGACAAATTTAACTCGCTGCAGACAAGCGATACTATCCGGGTAGGAATCCAGCATCGCAACCGCGTCTTCGATATGTTTGGGGTAACTGACGTATTGGAGATTATTGAGCCATAAATCAAAATTAAGATATTTTTAAGCTCTTCATATTCTATCAGAGTGGATGGAAAATCTCGTTAAAATTAACTGCTATACAGTCCTACGCTGCATTTTGCTGGCAGGAATTGTAAACGTGGCAGCAGTTGAGGATAACCCTTCGCCTGACATTCGATTTGCAAAGCAAGACAGCAGCGCAACTCCTGATTTTCAAAAGCACGTCATTCCTTTACTTGGAAAACTAGGTTGCAGCTCAGCTAAATGCCATGGCTCTTTTCAGGGCGCGGGAGGTTTCCGATTATCCCTTTTTGGATTCGATTTTCAAAGAGATCACGCCGCCCTTACAGAAGAATCTTCTTCAGAAGACGGCTCTAGGATTAATCTAAATTCTCCTGCCCAAAGTTTGATCCTGCTGAAACCTACCAAACAAATTAAACACCGCGGAGGAGAAATCATCGAAAAAGATACGTGGGAATACAACCTACTGCATCGATGGATCGAAACTGGAGCTGAAGGAATACAAATTGCTAAAATGGATCCAGTAGTTGCCCCCGCCAAACCCGCATTCTCAAAAGAAGGGATTCAATTTTTCAATGAAAAGATCCAGCCCATTCTAGTGAACAATTGCTATGAATGCCACGGGAACAACCAAAGCAAGGGAGATCTTCAGCTTAAATCTCGAGAGGATGCACTTATCGGAGGAGCATCAGGTAAGGCAGCCATTGTTCCAGGCAATATTAAAAAAAGCCTTTTGATGGAAGCTGTAAGTCATTCCAACCCCGATCTGCAAATGCCGCCTGAGCGAATGCTTGAAGCAAGTGAAATAGCCGATTTGGAAAATTGGATTGCAAAGGGAGCACCTTGGCCAGATTCAACCGACTTAGTTCCGGTTCAATCAGGAAAGAAACTTGCCCGGCTTCATTATGATCCATTGGAGATTCTTTTTCAAAATTCTGGAGACTCAACTCAAATAAGGATTGTGGCTGAATGGGAAGATGGCGAAAAAGAAGACGTAACCGCCCTGGCGCGTTTTCGGACCAACAATAATGCGGTGGCAATTGTTGACGAAACCGGGATAGCAACTTCAAGCGGAAAGGGGGATACTCACATTGTAGCACTGTACGATAACGGGATAGCCGCCATACCTGTCTTGCGCCCTATGACAGATATGTCAGGCAAAATAGATGTAACAAAATATCTTAATCCCGTTGATAAGTTTGTTGCTGAAAAACTCAACAAACTTGGAATCACTCCTTCGGGGCAATGTTCAGATACTGAGTTTCTCCGAAGAGTAAGCATAGACTTAACCGGCACACTTCCTTCTCCTGATGAAGTTTCATCGTTCATCTCTTCCCCCTCAGCTAACAAGAGGAATGATAAAATCAATGAACTTTTAGAGCGCCCTTCCTATGCTGCATGGTGGGCAAACAAGCTGTGCGACTTTACCGGAGGCAATCCGGCCTCCATCAGCAGCCTGCTTGAGGTGGCGACAGAAAATGGCTATGTGAAAGCTACAAGGTGGTATGACTGGATTTATGAAAAGATATCCACGAATCAATCCTATCTTGACCTGGTAGAGGGAATTATGTTGTCCGATGTTTCTCGCGGGGTTGGAGAAGGCATGCCTTATTTTTGGACCCGCCAAAGCCTCGAAGAACCGAAAGATACGGCTATGTCTGTAGCCCACAGTTTTCTGGGGATTCAATTACAATGCGCAGAATGTCACAAACACCCTTTTGACCAATGGACACAAAATGATTTTGTTGATTTCTCAAGATTCTTTGACACTCCAATGCTCAAGAACGGACGAAAAAGGAGATCTTCCAATCCATCAGCCACAGAAGAAAAAGAGCTGAGCCTATTACGTAGCCATAAGGTTAAGATCAAGGATAATGATCCTCGTATCCCCATTATGGACTGGTTGCAGCAAAAGGATAATCCATGGTTTGCCCGCTCTTTTGTTAATCGCGTATGGGCTGGTTACTTTAATGTCGGAATTGTTGAACCGACTGATGAATTCACTCCCTCCAATCCCCCGAGCAACCCGGAGTTACTCAACTGGCTTACCCAGAGCTTTATCGACGGGGGCTATGATATGAAATGGTTGCACAGACAAATTGTAAGCAGTGAAACTTACCAGCGCAGTTGGCGCCCAAATGAAACAAACCGCGATGACCTCCGGAACTATAGCAGGGCCATCCCTCGAAGAATTCCCGCGGAGGTAATTTATGATGCAATGAAACAGGCCACCGCTAAAACTGATCAGCTGGAGAGTGTAAGAGCTGACATGAAAAGACGCGGAACAGGACATCTTTCCATGCGAATGGCAGGAACTCATGCGATGAAGGTATTCGGCAAGCCAGATCGAGCCATTAACTGTGATTGCGAACGCGTCAACAAGCCGACATTACTCCAATCCATATTTCTGCAAAATGACCCCCTAGTCCGCATGCGACTAGACAATAGCGGCTGGATTTCGGAGGTCAGCGAGAAAAAGGACAATGATGTGAAGGCATTAATTAACGAGGCCTGGCTGCGTTCTGTAAATCGCCCACCAAGTCAAACAGAAGTCAATCGTGCCAAACAGCATCTGGCTAGCGCTTCATCAACCGAGGAAGGCCTTACGGATCTGCTTTGGGCTTTGATGAATACAAAGGAATTTATCCTGAATCACTAACCCAATTTACTAGATATGAAAAAAATTATTCTCTCTGCTTCATGGCTCTTGAGCATCTCTTTGTTCTCTAGCCCAATGGCCAGCACTCACTGGAATCAATTCCGAGGCCCCAATGACGGGGTTGCCCCAAATGCCAAACTTCCCATTAATTTTTCTGATACAAAAAACGTTAAATGGAGAACTCCTATTCATGATCTAGGATGGTCCTCCCCTGTTATCTGGGAGAAACAGGTTTGGGTCACAACCGCAAAAAAAGATGGAACTGAACTATTTGCCGTGTGCGTCAATCTGGAGACTGGAAAAATCGAGCATGATATTAAGGTATTTGATGTTGCCAATCCACAAAACGAATGGTCGCACTTAAACACTCACGCCACTCCAACACCCATCATTGAAGCCGGTCGGATTTATGTCCACTTTGGCTCCTATGGCACCGCATGCTTGGATACTCAAACCGGGAGAAAGCTCTGGGAGCGCAGGGATCTAAATTGTGATCACAGGGTTCGCGCTGCTTCCTGTCCTATAATCGATGGAGACCTAATATTTTTAACTTACGATGGAGTAGACCAACAGTTCGTAGCTGCCTTGGAAAAAGAAAACGGCAAGACTCGCTGGATGACCAAAAGGACATATAAGTCCGGCAGGGTCCCACCAAAGGATAAGCCTAATGACAATCGCAAATCATATGCCACCCCTACCATCATTGAGTATGATGGTAAAAAGCAACTGATTAGCCCTGCCGCCGAGGCGACTTATTCATACGACCCTTCGACGGGTAAAGAGCTATGGTTTATTCGCCACGGATCTGGTTATGGTTATAACGTCACATGTCGCCCAATTTTCAGGCATGGCCTTATTTTCACTAACTCAGGCATCTCTAAAAAGCTTTTCGCCATTGACCCTTCCGGTTCGGGGGATGTTACAGAGTCACATATAAAATGGACAACGCGCAGAGGGGTTTCAAATATCCCGGCGCCTCTTATTGTAGGAGAAAATTTGTACATGATTACCGATAGCGGAGGCATGGTAAGCTGTTACAACGCAAAAACGGGCAAACAAATCTTTAGCGAAAGACTGGGGGGGCTACAAAACCATTGGGTATCTCCTGTGTATGCAAATGGAAAGATATACTTCTTTAGCAAAGATGGAGGCGCATCAGTGATCGAAGCTTCATCTGAATTTAAGGTGCTCTCCAAAAATGAATTCGATACAGTATTTGTTTCCATGCCAGCCATTGCAGGTGACTCCATGATTATCAGATCCGATACACATCTCTACAGAATAGCTAAAGGATACGAAATTAAAGCTCTCCCCAAAATAGCTTCTACAACTAAGCGCTCCAAAAATACAAAAGGTTTTTCCAAAAAGCCCCAACAACGAAATCCTAATAATATTGTTGATGTAACAGCATATTATTTAGGAGGAAAAACCAACAGCAAATGGATATTTGAATGCAGTTTTATGATTGAAGAGCCCGGCGTTCCAAAGGATGAATGGCCTCAGGTCAAATTTACTGGGGATCGTTTTCAAGCCGCTTTTTCTGGCTATAAGCAATATCAAAAAGTTAATCTCGACCTAGCAAAGCGGACAGCGCTCCGCAAAAAATAATTGGGCAAAGAAACAAACATGGATATGAAGCATTTTAATCGGCGGCAAATGCTAAAGGTGGGAGCCTTAGGAGGCCTCTCATTATCTAATTATCTTAGAGTCCAAGCTGCCTCAAGCCCGAATTCGTCTACTCGGTCTGGAATTTTTATTTTCCTAGAAGGCGGCCCTTCCCATCAGGACACTTTTGATCTCAAGCCGGACGCTCCCTCTGAATACCGTGGTGAATTTAATCCCATATCTACTTCAGTTCCTGGAATTCAAATTTGCGAACATCTTCCCGAATTGGCTAAACGCGCCAAAGACTATGCGATTATTCGCGGGCTAACTCATACCCTTGCAGATCATGGAATTGGAAAAAAATATTTGCTAACGGGAAACAGGCCTTCTCAAACATTAAGTTATCCTGAATACGGGTCGGTGGTAAGCAAAGAACATCCATCCGCACCCGACTTGCCCTCCTACGTTTCAATAGACGAATCGTTTGTAGGCCCTGGATATCTTGGCAATGAGTTTAGTGCTCTTACGGCCAAAAAGCCGACATATGGAATTCCTTATAGTGTTCGGGGGATTTCTCTTGAGGATGGACTAACAGTAGAAAAATATAATTCCCAAAAGAAACTTCTAGACGATCTGGACACCGCATTCAAAGGCTATGAAGACCTAGACGAATCAGTTCGCGGCCTTGACCGATTTGGGGAACAGGCTCACGATATCATCAGTTCACCAACAACCAGAAAAGCTTTTGACCTTTCTCTGGAAAATCCTAAGGAAGCTACGCGATTTGGAAGGCATGAGTTCGGGCAAAGCCTGCTGCTTGCTTCTAGATTAATAGAGGCTGGGGTCCATTTTGTTACGGTTCGATTGCGCCCAGCTGAATTTGATTTTGATACCCACACGGATAATTTCTCGAGGCTAAGTAATTTGTTGCCTCCCTTTGATAAAGGACTGGCTTCCTTAATCGATAGACTTAAGGAACGCGCCCTGTTCTCTTCAACAGCGATAATGGTCGCTGGTGAATTTGGCCGAACCCCAAAAGTAAATAACCAAGGCGGCCGGGATCATTGGGCAAGGGCCATGTTCGCCCTGATGGCCGGCGGTGATGTCCGGGGGGGGCAAGCCATCGGAGCAACGGATAAACTTGCGGGGGAACCGGAAGGCGCAGGCTATTCACCAGAAGATATAGCCGCTTCTTTTTTTCAAAATATTGGCATCTCCCCACAAAAAGAATTCCAGACCAATGTAGGAAGGCCAATTAACCTCGTACGTGATGGAAAACCAATTAAACAACTTTTTTTATGAAAAGCCCCATACAATACATCATGACCCTCGGGTCCATCGTTCTTCTCTCCGCATGCTCACAAGCTCCGCAGCCTCCCAATATAACGCTTTTCGAAGCGGCGATTAATGGGGATTTGGATGCCACAAAACAACATATTGCTGCGGGAACGAACCTAGATAAACAAGACCCAAACCCAACCGGGAATAAGGATACTGCACTAGGAATGGCAGCGGCATTTGGCCATTCTAGTGTTGCAATTGCACTGATAAATGCCGGCGCAGATTTAAATAAAAGAAATAAAGATGGAAATACGCCTCTTCATAGTGCCTCGTTTTTGTGTCACACAAAAATAGTTGAAGCATTAGTGACTAAAGGAGCCGATAAAGGTGCCAGAAACAATTCCGGAGGCACAGCACTGGAAGGCGTTATGATGCCATGGGAAGAAGCAAAGCCTATTTACGATTTTCTTGATTCAGTTATATTCAAGCCTTTTGGATCTCCATTGGACTACGACCGAATCCAATCCACCCGCCCAAAAATCGTCAAGGCTCTCCAGTAATTTTTGCTAATCTCCTATTCCAATTTGCCCTCATTTTAAGGGGCTACATGGCTTTTTGGGGCAGACATAAAAATCTGTTTACCTGTAACTAAAGTGCTTTATTTTGCCTATAATGTTACAATTGCTTCACGTTTTATGGTCGTTTTAGCAACAAAATGCTGGCTTAATCGCCGTTTCAAAGAAGAACATCCTATTATGAGGAATCCATTTATCAGTTTACTTGCCCTCGTTTTATTTGCCCTTGGAAGCTCTCCTGCTCAAGCCAAGGAGCTTAAACTTGATGATCTGTTCCAAAAAGATCGAGTTATCAAAGTTGACATCAAAGTCTCCCCGGCAAACTGGGACAAGCTGCGATTCAAATCTCGCAATTTTTTCGAAGCTCTCCAGCCTAGTCGACAGTTCGAGCCTCCCCCTTCTCCTTACGAGTATGTGGAAGCCAGCGTAACCATCGACGGGGTCACTTATCCGAAAGTAGGAATCCGAAAGAAAGGATTCATTGGGTCACAAGATACAAGCCGTCCTTCCATTAAAATCAAGCTAGACTATTTTGACAAAGATCAGGAAATCGACGGATTAAATAATCTTACATTTAATAACAACAAACAGGACACCACACTAATGAACCAATTCATGTGTTATGACCTGTTTGATCAAATTGGGTCTCCTGGCTCGCGTTGCGGTTTTGCCAAGATAACAGTGAACGGAAAAAATCTCGGCATTTATGCGCACGTTGAATCGGTACGCAAACACCTGCTAAAACGAGAGTTTGGCAGCTCAAAAGGTACCCTTTACGAGGGAACTGTTGTTGATTTTTATAAAGACTGGGAAGGAAGCTTTGAACGAAAATCTGGAAAAAAGAAAAAAGGGCTAGAATCCATTCTTGCCGTTATCAATGTGATGGAAGGTGGCAACGGCACTCCTCTGTTTAGCGGAGCCTTTTCAGGCCGGGCACTTGTTCCTGAAAACGGTGATTTGGACAAAGAATGGTTCAAGCCAAACTTTGACGACTCACAATGGGTTTCAGGGAAAAATGGTGCTGGGTTTGAAACAGAAGAAGGCTATGAAAAACTGATACAGAAGTCTTTTGATTTCGAGGAGCAAATGAGAGGCAAAGCCACTTCCCTTTATCTTCGATTCCCATTTGAGCTAAAAGATGTTGAATCGCTTAAGAATACCAATCTCTCGCTTCGCATGAAGTGTGACGATGGCTTTGTTGCCTATATCAACGGACAGGAAGTGGCCCGTTTTAACTCCCCCGAAAATCCATCTTGGGATTCAGCCGCTACGGGCAGCAGAAGTGACCCTTCAAACATGACCTTCTCTGATTTTGATATCTCCAAACATGCCGACCTTCTTCATGAGGGAGAAAACCTTCTGGCCATTCATGGAATGAATAATAGCAAGGCAAGCAGTGACTTTCTAATCGTAGCCGAACTGGCCAAGAACGATTATCAGTTTGAAGAAGAGCTATGGAAGTATGTCGATGAAGAATCTTTCTACAAATTTTGGGCCGCTGAAGGCCTCGTGAGTTTTTGGGATGGGTACTCCGGAAATCGCAATAATTTCTTTGTCTATTTGAATCCTGCAACTGACAAATTTCATTTCATGCCTTGGGGAACAGACTGTGCCTTTCAAAAATACAGCCCCTTGGGAGTAGATCGCCGATCCCCTCGTTCAGTTCGCACTGTCGGCATTATAAGTCATCGTTTATATCAGATTAAGTCCGTGCGGGAAAAATATGCCGCCACAATGAAAAACTTGCTTGCTGAACATTGGGACGAAGAAAAACTTTTATCTGAAACAGAGCGCATCGAAGACTTGCTAGCCCCTCATATTTCCCCAGAACAAAAAAGAAGAGTCCGCTACGAGCCTATACGACAATTCATTCGTAACCGCCGTGCAGATGTTGAACGAGAAATTAATGGCGACGACATGCCTCTATGGAATTCCACTCCGGAACCTCCTCCTGTAATTGGGGGAAGGCCTAATGATCGACGAGGGCGAAGGGGCGATGATGATCGACGCGGACGAAGAGATGAAAGCGATCGTGGAGATCGAGCCAAGGCAACCTCGTTCTTTGACGCCGCAAAAGAAGGCAACTTTAAACTAGTTAAAGAGTACTTGGACAAGGGCACCAAAGTTAATGATACGGATGAAAGAGGAGGATCAGCAATTGGGTTAGCCGCACTTGCCGGCCAAACTAAAATGGTTCAATTCCTCATTGAAAAGGGCGCCGACGTGAATATTACATCTGGAGACGGAGGCACCCCTCTCCACGGGGCAGCCTTCCTCGGACAACTGGAAGCCGTTGGCGTCCTCATAAAGGCAGGCGCCAACGTGAACGCTCAAAATCAAAGAAAAGAAACCCCGCTTGATAGTTGCTCAGGGTGGAATGACGAAACCAAAGGTTTCGTTGAATTGATCTCTGGGTTCCTTCAAATCGAAATCGAAATTGAAAAGGTACGCGCTGGACGATTAAAGGTCGCAGCTCTCCTTAAAGAGAATGGAGGGAAAAACGGTGCGGAACTAGCCAGTGCGGGCCCTGGGCCTCTATGGAAGGCTGCCAAAACAGGTAACTTGGCCCAACTTGAAGCCGCCGCCAAAGATAGCACGGCGTTAGAATCCCATGACGACAAAGGAATCACCCCTCTTTCATGGGCCGCAAATGCAGGACAAGTGGCAGCGGCTCAATGGCTTATCAAGAAAGGAGCCAACGTCAACGGCCAAAACAGAGATGGCAACACTGCTCTCCACGGAGCTGCATTTTTCGGTCATTTGGAAGTAGTCGAACTCTTGCTTAAACATGAAGCCAAGGTAAATGCACGAAGTAACAAAGGAGAGACGCCTCTCGACACTGTATCCGCAGAATGGAGTGAAGAAGCCAAAGGCATTCTCCAGTTCATAGCTGGGATTCTCGAACTTGAAGTCGACGCTGCCCAAGTTAAAGTCAACCGTCCTAAAATTGCCGCCTTGCTTCGTAAACAAGGAGGCCTTACGGGCCAGCAATTAGATTAGCCCAGAAATTTCCCCTTGCCTATTCCACATAGGTTGATTTCTTTTGTGCTGTGCAGCTTTCTTTGCCGTTGACGTATGCATTCCGCTGACCTCTTGCCAAAGCAACGCTACCATGACTTCGATGCATTGCGTTCTGTCGCCATGCTATTAGGTATTGTCCTACATGGAATGATGTCACTAGTGCCACTTCCTATCGAAGTGTGGCCAACGCAGGATGTGGCTCGAGATGATTTTTACTGGGTTCTTCTTCACGCTATCCACGGATTTCGATTGCAACTTTTCTTTGTATTGAGCGGTTTTTTCACAATGATGATGTTGAAAAAGTATGGTCTTACAAAGCTTCTATGGCACAGGGTTAAACGAATTCTGCTGCCGCTTTTTGTTTTTTCCATCCCTCTTCTGCCTATATTTTTTGCGATTGACCATTACGGAAGGCAAACCACAGCAAACTGCAATAGCAGTTTATCCATATGGCATGCTTCTAGGGCAGGAGACCCCAGTGCAATAAATCAACATATTGATTCAGGAGCTGACCCTAATGCTGCAGATTTGACTGGAGTAACGCCATTAAGTTGGGCCACGCGAATAGGGCATGTTCCCACTGCTGCTGCCCTATTAGAGAATGGAGCAAATATTCATGCGTCGGAACCTGATGGAACGACAGCACTCCATAATGCTGCATTCTTTGGGCATATTGATATGGTGAAATTTTTGGTCAATTCCGGGGCTGATATACATGCTGAAACAACTTTGGGAGATACTCCGCTATCGTTAACCCGGACAGATGAATTTACCACAATCCTGATCGCCGAGATGATGTTGGCGCAATTTGATGACTCCCAACTTGCCGCAAATCGTGAAGAGATATTTTTGTTTCTTAAAGAGAAAGGAGCTAACTTGGAATTTCCAGAAAGGAATGACCCTCTCGACTGGTTTTATCCCTTCTTGCCTGGAATGAAGCCCCTTGTAAGTCAGTTGCCTCCGGCCGCTCAGACAGGCATGGAACTGAGTGTCATCTTTTGGTTACTTTCTGTGCTCCCCATCTTTCAACACCTATGGTTCTTGTACTATCTGTTTCTAATTGTTCTGGGTTTCGCTGCCTTTATTTGGCTATTTCGCCACCGAGAAAAGAAGCCCGTTCCGGATTGGATGATTTCTTGGCCTCTATGCCTAATTTGGGTGGTCCCGTTATCCATTGTTCCGCAATTTTTCATGATCACTGACTTTGGCCCGGACACAGCAGCAAGCCCGATTCCCTGGCCTCCGTTACTCTTTTATTACTCGGTGTTTTTCGGATTTGGAACATTGTCTTATGGCCGTAAATCCTTTGAATCAACGGCCGGCCGATTCTGGCCAATAGCGTTAATCCTCGCTATTCCCATCTTGATTCTTGGGATATCGGAATATTCAGAGCGCGGCAGTTTGTTTGTCCATTCCCAGGCTACTTCCCTATCTACATTTTTGCGACACCACTTGCTTTGTACAATATTCAGTGTTTTGTATGCTTGGCTGATGATCTTTGGGCTAATCGGTGTTTTCCGAAAATTCTGCTCCAAGGAAAATCCCCGTGTCCGTTATCTCTCCGATGCATCTTATTGGCTGTATATTGCTCACCTCCCCATAATCTGGCTTCTTCAAATCTGGATATCGGACGCAGCTTTGCCAGGAGCAGTAAAATTACTAGGGATATGTACGGTTACAACTGTGCTTCTCCTCGCAATTTATGAGATTGCAGTACGCTATACTTGGATAGGGGCCATGCTGAATGGTCGAAAATATAAGAATAAATGATATTTGCTCTATGATTATTCGCTCGCTATTCTCCGCGCCCGCTTGACTAAGTTAGAGCACTCTTCTGTAAAACGTTTAGCTCTTTCATTATGAATTTATTCAGAACACTTTGGAAAGTCATCGACGTCTTTCTTGCCATGTCTGGACTGCGGCTAGACTCCGGCAGAATGCTTTTCGCATGGATTCCTCTGGTGGGCCTCTCGTTGTGGCTACTCTACTACGTTGACCAAAACGATTACCATATTCCATATACTATTGGCACTTGGATTTTTTACTACGGCGGCATCAGCCTGATTCTTGGAACTAATCTAAAGCGTATAATGCTTCAAAGACTGGGAGAAACAAAAGCCCTTGCTCTGTACGACATGGTTTGCGGGCTCATGTTTTTTAATATCGGGACAGGGATAAGCGCAGCAGCACTGTATAATATTAATGCATTCCCGTTATCGCTCTCCTTAAAGTGGAGTCTGTTTGGGCTTCTTACTATTGTAGGCTTTGGTATTAAGTTTTGGGCAACTTGGATTGTGGGGATAAACACTTATTATTTTCGGGATTTGTTTCTGAATCGTGCACAGGGGGAGTTTACTGCAGCCGGCCCATATAAATTCCTTCCTAATCCTATGTACGGGGTTGGCAATTTCCATGCCTATGCTGGCGCTGTAGCTACCTGCTCCGCATTTGGGCTTTGGTATGGCCTGGCATGCCACATCGGAATTTATGGTTTCTATTTTTTGGTCGAGAAACCTTTTATAAAAAGGGTCTATCTGGAGGCCTAACTTAATTTATACCTCGGGAAGCTCCCAAGGCTTTCGCCATTCGGAACAACCCCGGAGTTTGTTTGCCTCATCATCATTTTCAAACGTCTCAGTTTTTGAATCAAAAATAATTGTTTTCCCAAGTCGAGTAGCAATATTGCCAGCATGGCAAAGCACCGAAGCGGGATGGCCAACTGTTTCCAGATCACAGTAAGGACGCTTACGAGACTTAATGCAGTCGAGAAAGTCCTCAACATGAGCAGCTGCATCCTCCTTGCCCTGAAACTCTTTTACTAGCTCTCCACCCGCTGTATAGGCCCGCCATCCCCGGTTCCCAAGGATAATGTAGCCCTTATCTCCAAATACAGCCGCCCCCTCAGATTCTCCCAGATATTTATATGGCGACCAGATTCGCATTTCGTATGTAAGAATGCATGGAGGCTCGCCGGGATATTCATACGTCACTTGCATGGTATCTGGCCATTCCTGCGCGTCGTCAAAATACCACTTGCCTCCTGTCCCACTGATTTTACGCGGCATTCGGAGAGCCTTCCCTCCTGTCGTTTCTACCGCTGCACTAAGTGCGGCAAATGCCATATCAAGTCGATGTACTCCATCATTCCCAAGGTCTCCTGCTCCATAATCAAAAAACCATCGCCAACTTCCATGAAATCTTCTCGGATTGAATGCTCGTTTCGGAGCTGATCCAAGCCACATATCGTAATCAACTCCCTTGGGAGCCACTCCGTCTGGAGGATAACCAATATTACCTTGCTTTGTACTTTCCCAAGCCTTCGCAACTAGACATCTCCCAAGATGCCCTTCCCTTATATAGGCCAATGCCGTTTTCATTCTCTTTGTACTTCGATGCTGAGACCCCATCTGAATAATACGCTTATGCTTGCGCATGGCCTGCACCATTCGCTCCCCCTCAACAATGTTATGGCTATCAGGTTTTTCTACATATACATCTTTACCGGTTAAACATCCTTGGATAGTTGGGATCGCATGCCAGTGGTCCGGAGTCCCAACGCAAAGCGCATCTATTGTGGGGTCCTCTATTAACTTACGAAAATCTGTTGTGGTCTTCGGGGCCTTCCCTTGAATCTTTGTGACATTACGCAGCGTATCAGGTAATCGCCGAGGGTCTATCTCCGCGATGGCTACAATATCCGCATTCGGATTGTTCGCAAAAAGGCTGTTAAGCTTACCAGCGCGCCCTGCGGCCCCAATCATTCCCACGCGCACTCTCTCACTGGCTGGTGCTTTAGCGGCTTGGCCTCGCTGAGTAACTATAAATGGGACAGCTCCTGCCCCTGTTGCGACTGTTTTTTCAATAAAACGACGGCGATTAATTTGAGTCATAACTATTTAATTCTGAAGGGATTAATCCCCTAAGTTTTGTCATTAAGAGATAACGTGTCGATGCTTTTTCCTTGTTTTATTCTTAGATATCTCAACAAATGAACTCCATACGTTTACATGATTTAGCAAAAAGATGATTGAACAGAATTCAGAAACTCCTGCATCTCGAGTTGGTCAATTCCTTGTTATTGCAGGGTTGATTATCCTTTATGGAATTGGAGCTTTTTGGCTGTGTGCAGAACTGATTCAAGGCGGAGAGGATAAAGATAAAATTCCGATGTATATACAATATGGTGTTCCGATTTTATGCACGGGTATTGGAATATTGTTTTTCACTGTACTGTTCCAACGATTAAAGGCCGCAAAGACGGATAAATACACGGACGTCCAAATTTGATATGAGCGAATCTAAAATCATTCTTGTTACCACCCCAACGGTCCCTGAAAAAAGAATCGTGCAGACACTGGGCCTTGTAAGAGGAAACACAATCCGTGCTCGTCATGTTGGGAAGGACATTATGGCTGCCCTTCGCAATCTGGTAGGCGGCGAAGTAACCGAATACGCCAAACTACTTGCAGAGAGCCGTGAACAGGCACTCGATCGGATGACAGAACAGGCAGAAGCATTGGGAGCCAATGCCGTTACGGGCGTTCAGTTTCAAACTTCTGTGATCATGGGTGGAGCAGCAGAAATGATGGCTTACGGAACAGCTGTTATTATAGAGTGAACCAGTTCGAAAGGTAGTGTCCCGTTTATATTGAAAGGCCCTACTATTTCTTTTCTCCCGCGCCTTTTGGTAAAACTTTCATAACGCCTCGCATCATCATTGCGTGACCTGGGAACGTGCAAACATATGGATAATCCCCTGGAGAAGGGGCAGTAAAGCTAATCACTGTCTCTTCGTCGTAATCAATCATTGTAGACCCCCAAAGAATTAGTGGCGTGTCGGGCCTCCACTCCTTTCCAAACCCGTCGTTCCCCAAGGCAATAGCAAGATTGGCTACTTCATCAGCCTTTCCTGGCTTAACAATAAGAAGGTTGTGCGGCGGAAAATCCTTATTCTTAAACGTAAGTAAGACCGATCTTCCGGTCTCTACATTAAACTCCTTCACATCATAAATCATCTTGTCCTCGACCGTGCTGATGGTAATCCGAAAAGGCTTTTCCCGAATTGCCCCCGTCACCGCCATATCCAAAGAATAAAATCCTGTACGGGCAGTTACATAGAGCGTCTTTAGATCTGGCCCACCAAACACAACATTAGCCGGACTTTCTGGAAACTTAAGATCTGCAATCTGTTCTCCCTTTGGATTGTAAACCTTGACTGAACCGGACGTAAGATAAACGTTCCCATGCTGATCAAGCGTCATTCCATCTGAACCGCTCTCACAAAAAAGTTTACGATCTTTCAGAGTTCCGTCCTCCTGAATCACATACTGATAGATTTTACTGTCCCCTATATCGGCGATGTAGAGCATTCTCCCATCCGGTGTGCCAATCAGGCCATTCGGTGTTTTAAATCCATCTGCAACTCGAATGACCTCTCCTCCTCCTGGTTTAATATAATAAACATGCTTGCCATCCTGTGATAACTCCTTATTCCCATAGTTGGGGTCGGAAAAATAAACCCCTCCTTTGAGATCAATCCAAAGATCATTAGGCTTGTTAAATTTTTTCCCGTTATAGCGCTTGGCCAAAGAATTGACTTCACTCCCATCCGCCGAATAAGCAACAACACGTTTTGCGTCTCCCTGACAAGCATAAAGGCTCCCATCATCGGCAAAGTACAGCCCGTTTGCACCGTTTGTTTCCTCGGCAAATATTGAGAGCTCCTTGCTTGCCTCCTTCCATTTATGTATCCGGCTATTTGGGATGTCGGTGAAATAAACATCCCCATTGGCAGCAACCGCCGGGCCTTCTGTGAATTTGAAGCCTCCTGCCAACTTAATCGGCTTGGCGTTGGGAGCAACTAAATCTGCTGCGCCACCTTCATTTGCCCAGCCTACGAGAGCGCAAACCATCAACAGGCCAATCGCCCTGAATTTTGCACAAGAAACTCTCATTACTTTGTTCAAGTGCCCCTTATTTATTTTGATCCCAGAACTGCTTAACGGTCTTGGCAGAAATTCGCGCGTGTTCAACCGGAGATTCAAGTACGGTCTTTAGCAACGCGTCATTATGCGTGTCGTTTCGCTGGTAAACCCATAAAGCTTCTAGAAAATGATGCGCATCCTCCTTGGAATTGGGATCGAACTGTTTCAGCCACTTATCAGTAGCCGCGAGAACCTTGTCAGTCGGATGTTCTGAAAGCTCTACTCTTGCGCGATGACGCACTCCATTAATCGGATGCTTTAGCAGATCGAGAAGTTTATTGATAGACTGTCCATCAACTTTTACATGCTTGGAAAGCTCGCGCCCCTCGTAAGTTACGCGATAAATTCGGCCATGTTTCTTGTTCCGATTCGGATCGCGAACATTGTGCTGCATATGCCCAACAATAACATTTTGCCAGTCAGAAACATATAGGGCTCCATCCCCGCCGATTTCAAAATCTGTAGGCCGAAAATTGCGGTCTCCGGAAACAAGCAAGTCCTTTGTTTCTGTACCCCATACATCTCCTTCATCATCATATGCAAGGGTGTACTGCTTAATTCCTAGGAAGCCAATAGCGTTACATATCAAAAAGTTTCCATTGTTCTCCTCTGGAAAATGATCACTGGAAAGAATTCCGCTCGAACAAACCGGGCGAACAGTCTTTTTCAACAGCTCTTGCATTTTGAA
>JAYZHR010000054.1:0-2976 GCA_036166355.1 Verrucomicrobiota bacterium
AAGAACAATAAGGGTGAGAACTTGCCAAAAATTGCTTCGCCGGGTCGCATTCAGGTTAGTAATGCCGAGTTGGTAGCGATCTTACAAGATGTTGAGGCGTTTCGGAATGGTCGCCCAACCTCAAATCGGAACCACAAAATGAATTCTCGAAAAGTAATGTTTCTAAATGCAAAGAATGTTACTGATTCACAGCCAGGAGTAGGGTTGGATGGAGTTTATCGTGATCCGTGGGGTAACCCTTATATCGTGTCAGTCGATGGAAATTATGATGGTAAGGTGATCGACGTCTTTTATGGCCGGGCAGGTGTTTCTGCAGGTGGAGAGGGTGAAGGCCTTAATGGATTGGTGAAGGCCAAAGGAGGATATCAGGCAAATTCCCCCGTGTTGGTTTGGTCCTTTGGCTCTGATGGTCTAGCGAGTACGGATGAGAAAGCCAATACTGGAGTAAATGACGATAATATTTTGAGTTGGCAATAAGTTTGGCCAAAAGGCCATCTACAATGGACGAAAGAATAATCAATCAGAAGAGCAGTGAGGCGTTTAGAAAAACGTTGGGTAATGGTCTCTGGTTTGGTTCTAAGGCTTTCACGCTGTTAGAATTATTAGTGGTTATCAGTATTATTAGTATTCTAGTCAGTATTTCTCTGCCTGCATTGAAGGGATTAGGTAGAACAGGTACCAATACAGGAGCTGCACGTCAGTTGTTGGAAGATTTGAGATATGCTCGTCAAATAGCGCTGCGAAATCGATCAGATGTCTACATGGTGTTTAGTCCGTCTAATATTTGGGAAGTGATACGAAATGTAGATAAGGAGAAATTACCTCCGCGTAAGAAAGATCCCCGGCTATTATCATTAACTAATATGATTGAGAAACAGTTTAGTGGTTATGCGATTGTTTCAATGCGGACAGTTGGAGATCAACCAGGACAAAAATTCCCAAATTATTTGACTGAGTGGAAGAAGTTACCTTCGGGAATGCTAATTGCTCCACATAAAATTATCCAATCGGGTCGTGATGATGGTTTTAGCACTCAGGTAGTGCCATTTCCACTTTCTGATAGTACTCCTGCGGTTTTGCCGGTTGTAGGTTTCAATTCTCGTGGTCAACTTAAGTCAAATAGTGATCAAGTCATTCCATTAGTTACTGGTACCGTTTTACATGAGAAGGATCGTTTTGGAAATTATCTTCCATTAAGTCCAGATGTATTAATAACGGGAGGTTTCTCTGATGTGGTTTCAGAAGGCCAATTGAAGTCCGAATACCACAACCAGATTCGTGTCAATTATATGACTGGACGTGCGCAACTTGAAACTTGGGATGGAGGAGATGCCAAGTGAAAAGATTAATTTCATTTAGGCAAAGGGAGAGGGGCTTCACGATGGTGGAGTTGGTGATTTGTCTTGGGATTATTGCTTTTGCGTTGATTGCTATTATTGGTGTTTTGCCAGTAGGTATAAACGTACAAAAAGAAAATCGTGAGGAGACAATAATTGTTCAGGATGGAATGTATTGGATGGAGGCTATACGCAGCGGAGCTACGGGTTTGGATAATTTGACTAATCATGTTGATTATATACGAATTGATGAAACCTCAAATCGAGCTGGATATCGTTGGGAACCAGTTCCAGTTGCTGCTGGTGACAACCATTTGTTTCTCCCAGGTGGGGCTGAGATCATTGGGTTATTGAGTATGCCGGTTCAGGCAGATTTGGTTGGGCCGATGCAGGTTAAGAATTGGCCGCAAATTGATACTGGATCCGGAGAGTATAATTATATTCGTGCTAAAGTTCGTGCAATTACTGGCAGTGCCGTTGATCAAGCGGATTTTGCTCGTGACTTGGCGTTTTCATATAGATTGACGTCTGAAGTGCGACCGGTTCGTACCGTGGAGGACTGGAGTGGATTTGGTGAACGTCATCCGGTGGTTGGAGATATAAATAAGTTTCGAAAACTGAATTTTTACGAAATAAAGCTGACTCTGGAATGGCCGGTTTTTGAATTTGATGGTGAAGAGACGGTTGGATCTAACCGGCGTGTTTTCCGTTCGATGGTGGCTGGTCGATTAGTGAACCGTGATCTGAACCGATTGGTTCCAGACCAGTCAACTGGTCATTTTCGTGAGAATCCAAATTCGCCCTTTTTCTTTTTTGAACCTCTTAAATTTAGTACGCCGAAGTATGTTGCACAGTAGATGAGATTTAGCTCTAACAGCCGTCCATTACGGGCCAGATTTAAGCGGGCATTTACGCTATTGGAGATGCTCGTTGCGGTTTCGGTGATGACGGTGGTTATCTATGTGCTGTATGCACTATTTGACCAGACGCAGAATGCACTACGAAAAAATGCTGCGCAGGTAGATGTGAATGAAGGCGGTCGTGCTGCGATGGAGATGATTGTTCGTGAATTGTCTCAAATGGAAGTTAGCGGTTATCCACCGGTGATGGATTTAAATAGCGGTTTGATTCTTTCTGGCAGTAAAAGCTTTCATTCTCGATCTACTCCCAATACCACACCGTTGTTACTGGCCTATCAGCCCGATGCATTGACACCTGAAGGAACGAGTGAAGATTTGGAGCAAGGTTTTCGTACTAATATTCTTCAGGATTTTACTTTTACCAGTCGTGGAGGATTGGGTTTTGATATTACGAGTTATAGGGTGGTAAATGTTGAGAATGGCATCGGTACACTTGGCCGTTATATGACAAGTGGATCACTTCATTCGACTGACCCTAGAGCTTCAATGGTGAATAAAACCTTGGCTTTCAATTCGCACTTCGACACTGCTGTGAATCAGCCATCTGATTCTGAAGTATTTCAGCCTATTACAGATGGAGTGGTTCATTTTCGAATCATGGCTTTCGATCAATTTGGTCGTGAAATTATGGCAAATGTTCCTTGGCCAAATCCACTTGGGCTCAACTTGCAGAGACTTAATCCACAAGGTAAGCCGCTTTATGGTGTTCCACTTGATCG
>JAYZHR010000055.1:0-6856 GCA_036166355.1 Verrucomicrobiota bacterium
ACCCCTGAAACATTGAAAAATTATTCGAACGCATTATCAATTAACAATCACAACTGGAGCTTTGCCACAGGCGATAAGAAAACAATCAATGAATTCACATCTAGATTTGGAATAATAGTACAGCAAACAAAAAAGAGCATAACGGACTGGGACCATAACTTAAGAACCATAGTTGCCGATACGGAAGGCATAATTAAAAAAATTTATATTGGCAATTTATGGACACCAGAAGAACTAGCAGAAGACATCAAAAAAATCACCGATGTTAATAAAAAATCCAAATGAGATTCATGCCAGTAATTTATTTATTTTGCACTGTGCTTTCAGGCAGGAATCCCATTGAAGCATGAATAGAATATTCACAACTACATCCAGACCCAGCCTCAGGGACTAAGACCATCCCTCCAACAGGCACTATATTAATCCAACAACCAGGCCGAGTAATCTCTACTAGATTTTCTTTACTCATCCCTTGACCTAAATCTATAAACCCAGGGTAATCACTTAACCGAGAGAAAAGCATACTCGAAGATGCTGAAAGAGTCCCACAATTTCCACCTACACCTACTTTACTAGTAGACCATTTTTCACTGCCGGTTTTTAAATCATATGCATGAGGCTGCTGGTAAACCACATCCCCAATAATAACAGGGTGACGTCGATGCGCTCCGTGATGATTACTTTCCCAGCCATGATTTTTAGCCCAGACAGCCTTCCCAGACTTCGCATCAATTGCCCTCAACTCGAATGACTCTGTATTTGATCTTAACACAACTAATAATTCATTCTTATAACTGGAAAAAAACACGGGTGTTCGCTGTTGAAATCGCATTTCCTCATCCCATACAAGCTCCCCAGTAATCATATCCAAGGCTACTAAATATAAAGACATCCATTCTTCCCCTCCACTCAGCCTCCTCGACTCATCATTCAAAACCTTCAAGTTTCTATTCTCAACAAAATAAATTCGGCCACCACCAACAGTGATAGTTGAATTAATAATAACACCATTGTGTTTCCACATTCTCTTATTGCCTGTTAAATCATAAGCGAAAATACAATCACTTAAAACCTTATGACTATCATCAGCATTCCCAAAGCTAGAGTCATCATACCAAGGCCCCCTTCCTTCAGTATAAAAGTTTCCAGATCGAACATTTGACCCTAATAGTATTTTATTAGTTACCCCAACATACCCCCAGTTATAGTTATATTTATCATCTGTTTTTTGACAATTATATTTCTGTTCAGTCCTCCCCGTCTTTGCATTGATTTTTATACAATTATCTTTAACGGCAAGATACACATGAGTTCCATCAGTAGCCATGTACCCGCAATCACGCGGCAAATTTACTCGAGGTTCTAAATCCGGAAGCTCCTTCTCCCAAAGTAAATAACCATTATAAGCATCATTGGCATAAAGAACCTTCTCCCCTAAAGTAAATAATCGACCACTGCTGTATACCGGAGCCGCTGTATATGCATGCCTATCAAACATTCTATATGGCCCTGGCTTTCCATACCATTGAAGCTTCAAATCCCCATTGACTCGAGCATCTTCACTGCATGCCGTATTCCCAAGATTAGCATACTGGTGTGACCAGTCACCGCCCCCCGGCAACTTCCCTCGCTGAACCACTAGCCATTTTCTCTCCATTGAAGAATAACTCTTCAAACTAAAACCTTCAGAATTCAAAATCATACCTGATAGTTTATTATGATATTTACCTATTGAGTCTCCCCCTCCTATAACCATAGTACCAAAAGGTCTCAAAACTCTTAAGTACTCCTCAAGCAATAGCTCGCCGCTACCCAACTCTGAAACATCTATACAAACAAAATTAAACATTAAATCAGGATACGACAATTTATCCTCCACTTTCTTGTGAACTACAATCCGATCACCGTATTGCAGATGCTTATTAAAATAATCACGTGCTTTTTTTACAATCGACGTATTCTCCTCAACATAAACAACATCAAAATCAGTCTTATTGAGAATTTCAGATGGCAAACCGAAATTAAGCCCCCCTCGCACAAGTGCATATCCTTTTAATTGGTCAAGCTTACTGAAAAGTTTATTACTAAAATCTTGTTTAAAATAACTCTTTTCAATCTCCTCAAAAGTATCCTTTGTCTTAAAATCAACTTGAGCAAACTGCCTAGGTTTTCCTTGTTGAGAAAAACAATAAATCCGGCCTTTATCAGTTGTAGCAACAAGAAACCCATTCGCAACAAGCACACCATGAACCACGCCTTCAACATCAAAAGACCAATCAATACGTCCTGTATCAGAATCAATGGCTAGAATTTCATCTTTCCGACCAACAAACAAAGTCTTCCCTGCCAATATTATAGACTTGGCTTCTTTTATCGGTTGTTTCCACTCTTTAATTAACGATGTATTTGAAACTAATTTAGTAATAGCAAGTTCCGTTGCTTTAATTTGGTCTCCAATGCTTTCACCTCTCGTTGTGACACTTGATTCAATTGGCCTTATAGCCGTTTCACTTAACTTTGCTAACTGTTGATTTAAACCTTCAATTACAGAACTAATCCTTTCCATTCTGGCCACGTCTCCAATCAAAGGAGTTAGACGTATTTGATCAATATGGGACATCATCGGTTCAGATTCGATACGAAGAATTGATTTCTTTTTGAAAAGCTTAACTATGCCTTCTGAATGCCAATTCTGATGTTCAGGCCCCCATCCCCCAGTTGTTTTAGAAATAGCCTGCTCTTTCACCACTTTACCATCAATTAAAACCCTACCAGGCCGCGGCAGTCTTGCCGCATAACGGAACTCCAATTTAAATAAGCCAGTAGAACCTACAACTACGTCGTATTCAGCAAAGTTTTTTTGCCCGCCCGGATCGGAAATCACACCTATTCCATTTCCGTAAAGCTCCCGATCAACAATCACATTTCCACGGTTAAACTCTTCTGCCTGCCATTGAATACGATTATTTAAATCCAGAACCTCCTCAAAACTTTTTCTCTGCGCATCAATTTTCAATTTCAATTCTTGAGACTTTTTCCAATCACGTTCTCCGTTAGCAATATTCACTAAGTTATTTTTACGTTTCTCTAAACTCTTTAATGCTAAGGGCTTTCTGTTTCGCCTAATAATTTCAGTTCCAGAAGCAAGGAAAATGGATTGAGGACTAATAATGGCCTTATTGGCTTTAAAGTTAGCTACACTATATTGCTTGTTCGATCGACCAAAAGCCACAAGCTTATCACCAGAAATACCAGGCCCTGATACAATCACATCATCAACAATTAGAGCAAAGTTACCTCGCGGACCACTTAGCCGACTTATATACTCCCCATTTTCACGATTGTAAGTCAAAGGGGTCAACTTACCTGATGGAACAAAAATCTTACTTGGTGTTGCTAATAAGTAACCCTGAGCTGTTTGATTAATTTTCCTCTTCCATTTGTTTTTTCCACTGTAAGCATCCAGTGCAAATAAATAAGAACCCTCTCTTGCCGGAAATATCCCTCCTGCTGAATACAAAACACCATTCTCAACCAAGACTCCCGAACGAACCGGCCAACGAGATATTATTTGCTCATTGCCAGGAATTTTATCGCTGTTCGGACCAACCAAGTGACGCCAAAGCTCAATCCCAGTTTCGGCATTTAGACAATAAACATTCCCATCGTCAGAACCAAAATAAAGCCTCCCTCTATCAAATGTAGGACATGTTCTGATGGGCCCTTCGCTATAAAACGTCCATTTAATCTTCCCAGACTCAATATCTAAACAATAAATTTGATGATCACTCGACGAACCAAAAAACACAGAAGTGCCACAAGCAATAGGCTGAAATGCATGATCGAATGTAAGCAAAGGCTCAACTTTGGTGCCTGAATATGGATTGTCTCTAAACGGAGCCGGCCATGCTCTTTCTGGCGGTAAATCAGATTTAAAAGTCCATATATTTGAAAGTGGAAGAATTAATTGCTCGCTAGTTATACCGGTTCTTTGAGAATCATGCCTATACGTAGGCCAATCCAATGCGCTAACTGAAACGCACTGAACTATAAGAAGAATGAAAACTTTAATTGTCTTCATATAACGAGCAACTACAGCTCCCTCACTTTAATGTTCCTAAAATATAGATTATTTGGAACTCCATGGTCTTGTAAGCCTATATACCCTTCAAGAGGCCTATCTTTCATAGGTGTTTTATCAAGCTGAATATCAACGATCTTTTCACCATTTAACTCAACCTGCAAATGACTTCCTTTACAGGTGACTATCATCCTATTCCATTCACCAGGCTTCTTAGACATATTCTTAGAAGCCCCAATAGTTCTTATTATTCCACCATGATCATGCGGACCAACTTTCCCCTTCTTTTTTATCGAATCTAACACTTGTGCCTCTATTCCTGTCTGCACGGGATTTTTTAAATCGCGAACCCTAAAGAATACACCACTATTGCCTCCAGGAGGATATTTGTATTCAACATGCAAAACAAAGTCCTTGTATTTTTTCTTACTCCATAAATATGCATCATACCTTTGCCACCCCTTTTCACCTTCTCGAGGCTGTATCAGCAATGAGCCATCCTTTTGCGGAATCCAATTACCGGCAGTCTGCCAACCGGACAAATCCTTACCATTATAAAGCTGTTCCCAAGACGATTCTTCAGACAAAACAAAAGCAGGCGCAAAAGTAAGCGCTACCATAAGAATAAGTGTTTTCATATAAATAGGTATGGGCCAAATTTCATTACCATTTAACTTTTTGTCAAGTTTCCCACAATAATTGATATTTATCCAAAAAACGTGTATTTTGCCTGAAAGGGAAACATTTATGTTTGAGCACATTAAAAACGGAAACGCTGAAGGGGTTAGGAACGCCATCCAAAGTGGAGCTGATGTAAATGAAAAAGACGACTTCGGGTCCACTCCTTTGGATAGCGCTGTTTACGACGGCCATAAAGAAATTGTTGAGATTCTTATTGCCAATGGAGCTGATCCAAATGCAAAAGATGAAGACGGCGCAACCCCTCTGCATTTAGCCACTGACAGAGGCCAAAAGGACATTGTTGAATTACTTATCTCTAAAGGGGCAGATGTAAATGCCAGAGACGACGACGAAACAACCCCATTGTACATATCGATAGAGGAAGGTCACACTGAGGTTACAGCCCTTCTTCGTGAACACGGCGCAAAGACAAGTGAAGAGCTTAAAGCACAAGGAATTTGAAACCTAAAGGATTCACTTTAATAGAATTACTAGTAGTAATTGCTATTATTGCAATTTTGGCAGGACTTCTTCTTCCTGCTCTGGCAAAAGCCAAATCAAAAGCGCACGAAGCTTACTGCATTAATAACAACAAACAGATCCTTTTGGCTGGCAAAATGTACACCGCAGATAATGAGGATAAAAATGTTGTTATCTTTGTGCATCCACCATATTCAAAAGTTTTTCACACATGGTACGAACTACTGGATCCATATTTAAATTCTACTAATATATTTCTCTGCCCATCTAGAAAAGGAACCCCAGTTAAAACAACACATGTTGGAGGCACCCCTTTCCCCTACCCGGCTGCAACAGATTATGCGATGAACCACGTGCTTGGCGGTGAGTTAAGCCATTGGGTTGACTATGTCCACACCAAGGATTCAAGCGTTAAGAATCATGCTAAAGTTGTTTATCTTGTTGATTCAGGAGTTCAAGCCAATGCAAGCAAACGACCAAGCGTTGATATCAACTCAACAACAAAAAAAGGAGCATTCATGATAGGAGATCCAGCGGTAATGATCAACGGGTCTGGCTGCCCTCCCTGCATGACTGGCCTAAGCAATCCGTGGTGGGGCGGACCTCATTTACGACATGCCGGCAGAAGCGTAAATTCACTGTCTGACGGGCACGTTGAAACCATGAAGCCTTTTTGGTTCTACTCGCGAACTCCTTGGCTAAACCCAGCCATTGGGGGATGATTACAAAAATTAAACATAAAATACCGCTATCAAACCAAAGACCAGATAGCGCATTCACTCTCATTGAGTTGCTTGTTGTAATTGCTATAATAGGTATTTTAGCCGGATTATTATTACCAGTATTAACCAAGACAAAAGGCAAAGCACATGCGATTCAGTGCCTAAACAATGTTAAACAATTGGCCTTGGGATGGACACTTTACGCAAATGATCACGATGGCAAATACGTAAACAATCATGGTCGAGATCAAACCCGCGAACAACGAAACAACTGGGCAAACAATGTTTTAGACTGGGAGAACAGCCCGGACAACACCAATAGATTAGCCCTCACTTCATCGCTACTTTCTTCATACATGGCTGATACAATTAAGATATTCAAGTGCCCATCTGACAGGAGCCGTGCAGAAAATGGCTACAGAAATAGAAGTTACTCAATGAACCACTTG
Source organism: Verrucomicrobiota bacterium (assembly GCA_036166355.1). Lineage (GTDB taxonomy): Bacteria > Verrucomicrobiota > Verrucomicrobiia > Limisphaerales > UBA1096 > UBA1096. The sequence goes on from JAYZHR010000055.1 coordinate 6,414, forward strand.
GTAGGAGATCCCGGACCTCTACTAGACCAATTCAACCCTGAATACAGGCAGTTTCTTAGTGACAATCAGATTCGAAGAACATCAGAAATTTTTGTCTTTCTGGGTGAACATCCGGACACAATTAATGATGGCTATTATATGAATCGTTTCCATGAATACAAATGGGGCAATATGCCTGCGTCTTATCATAATGGAGCTACAGCCCTCTCTTATGCAGACGGACATGCGGCAACACATCGTTGGGCTGTTTCTGGCGAACACGGAACTATTAGACCACCACACAAAGGTGCAGTTGGCGGAATAGTTCCCGCAAAACCAAGAACGGATTTCCAGTGGATTATAGATCATTCAAGTGTTTTAAAATAGGCAATCAACCATACTTAAACAAACTTAACGCCTAATAATTTCATAAATTGAAATACCTTATAATTATAACAGTTTTA
>JAYZHR010000056.1:0-3324 GCA_036166355.1 Verrucomicrobiota bacterium
TACCCGGCGGACGAGTAATGTATCTCACCAACCAATCCATCGTCTTTAATTTCCCCGCTACAACCTCTTTATAAATAGTGGCTCTTTCAATAGTATTTAAACGACCATCCTTATTGATGTCATATTCATCATTAATTTCTTTGAAACGACGATCCACCCATTGACGTGCTTTACCAAACTCTTTCTCGTTCAATTCGTTATCTTCGTCCATGTCAAATTTAGCAATAATTGGATCGGGATAACGAAATCTCCTTCGCTCCGAACGACGACGCTCAGTTTTAGGAGGATTTAATTTATCATAACGAATTTTCTCACGTTCTATAGAACTTAAACGGCCATCTTTGTTCGCATCATACTTAACCAAGAGTTTTTTTTGAAAATCAGACTTCTCTGAAGCGAAGCTAAAGGGCGCTAGAAAAAGCCCAATACAAATCAAAACAGTTACTTTTATTATGTTCATTTTATTTCAAATTATTGACAGTTTTCTCACCCTCAACATTAAACGGCACTTCATCAATCGCACTCCACTCATCTTCGAACAAAACCCTAACCTTCAATAGATATGTTTTATCGAAAAATATCGGTTTTGTGTATTTCTCTGCAGCAGGTGAAACACCTCCTCCAACCAAACGTGGGTCTGACCCATCAAGTGTGTAGTATATGTCGCCACGCATGGAGGACATCTCTAGCTCAAAACCTGGCTTAATTACCCCTCCGCGCTTAGATAAATTAGCAGGTTCAAGATCAGGCACGAGCCCATGCTCTGCCAACTGATCCAGAACTATACTTGAACGCTTTGGAATAAACTCATTGAACCAACGATCAACTTCCGGTAGCCAATCGTCATCTAATGTTCGAGGTCTCATGTCGCCGGATTTACGATCTGGAGGCGCCCAACTATAAGGAGAACGCTTACCCCAACGAGCTGATTCACAAATCACAGCCAATTGTATTTCATTAACACGCTTATTGAGCAGCTTTGTAATTGATTCAGGAGTTAAAGCTCCTAGATTATAAAAGTGTCTATGCAAGCGATCCGCAACTGCTTGTCGAAATTCAGCGTTATGCAGACATTGTTGCCAAATCCATTGAGGATTACTACGAGCATACTCGTCGCCAGCCGGATATGGTCCAGTTCGATTCTCATCAAGTTTCAAGAAAGTGTGTTCTGCATCCCATACATAATATCGAAAACCCTCATCTCCGTTACGATTCCGGATTCCATACCAATTATTAGCTGAACGATTAGACCCAAAAGAAGTAATCGGCGCATCTAAATTACCTCCATAAAAAATAACTAACATATAATCTATTAAATTATCCACATCGAGAAACACTTCGTATTCGTTATTGCGTGTACCATCAGGATTATTACCAAGAAGTCTCTGATATGCCTCATCCGACTCCAATCCAGCTTTGCAAATTGTCCAAAATCTTTCCCATGCATCAAGACTCCCATCAGTAGCAAACAACCCATACTGAGTGTTACCTTCACCCTTCCCTTTTCCTCTCCCTATTTTGATTACATCAAAATCCTCTTGTTTACCCTTAAAGTATGAAGCACCAAAAGATGCCTCTGGACGCTCGCATACATTAAATAATCCCCAATATTGACCGTTAATATAAAGATGACAAAAGTTACCACGAGCCGTCGATTGCCCTAAAGACATTTGCATATCCCGATTAAATTGATCCCGCATGAAGGTACACCTTGGATCGTCACTGAGGCTCCATGAATAATTGCTGAATGTACGCAGATCTATATTATCGAATTCCTGAGCTGCATCTTTCCCAAATACAGGGTAATTAAGTTTTCCGGGCCCATACTCATTTCGGAAAAAAAAACGAAATGCATGTTTAGCGTTAGCCGACATCCTACTAAACCCACCCCGGATCCTAACTCCACAATTTTCCTGGAAACCAGTTTCCTCTTTAGAACTAATAAGCTCAAGTGAGCACTCTCTTTCCCACTCCCGACCATCATCTTTTGCATTAGCAAAAATTCCAGATTCCTCATCAAATAAATCATCAAGATTCATCACTAATGAGTAACTGGGAATCGACTTTAACCCGTCAAAGATTTTCTCTTTGTATCGCTGGTCATTTACTACTCGCTGATCCATACCATAATCAACATAATTAAAACCCCAATCATAAGGAAAACCTACCGGAGGCAATCCATCGGATGCCTGACTTACTATGTCTCTAGGAAATAAGTAAGTTTGAGTAACAACTTTTGTCGGCTTAAAATCTTTCTTGAATCCAACGACTCGAAGTACGGTTGTTTTATTAATTTCAATTATACCATCTTCTGAAATCTTCCTGCTTGCTGTAGTCGGCACAGAACCATCAGTAGTGTATCTCAAAACAGCACCTGATGTTTTAGTGGAAATAATTAAGTCAAAAGATTCCTCACAAAAACCATGAGGTCGGCTAAAACTTAGTTTTTGAACTACTCCAACCAAATTAACATTGTTGGGAGCCCCCGGCGTAGGCTCTAGAAAACGAATCGCTCCTCCAATTACAGTCGACTCTGAAGATTTTATTGAATCCAATGAAACAGGCAGCCCATATGAAACATCATCATGTTGTTTAGGATATTTCATTAAAAAGTGATGTGCCACGGTTTGCCCATCAGGCTTAACTAAGCCGAGATATTCCCCATTAGCACTCAATTTAAAATTCGTATGTAACTCTTCACTTGGCCTAGCACGATTTTTTCCAGATGCAAAAATTAACATATAACCACCTGCATCGATGGTCACAGATGGAAACTTCCAGCCATTCAAATTAGAAGCATCGTCAGTCAAGCTCCAACCAGTAAGATCTACTTTTTCAACACCTGTATTACGAATTTCAATCCAGTCGGAACGATCCCCATCGCGATCATCGATCCCCTTGTCATTCACTGCCAAAAATTCACTAATTATTACACGAGCATCCATTTGAATAATCGGAAGAGACATAAACGCAATCAAAGTAAAAAATATAATGGAAAATCGCTTCATAATTGTAATACTATCACTGGCTAAAAATGTATTTTCTCTGGAGTATCTGTTGTTGAAAAGAAAAAAGCGCCGATTAAAACCGGCGCCTTAATAATTTTTGGAAGTAAATTTACTTTTGTCCTCGGCGACGCTCTCCCCCTTGACCTCGTTCTCCACCACGACGTCCACGAGAAGATCTCTCTTGCCCTTCTCCACCACGACGTCCACGAGAAGATCTCTCTTGCCCTTCTCCACCACGACGTCCACGAGAAGATCTCTCTTGCCCTTCTCCGCCACGAGTCGACCTTTCAGACATTGCCTTCCGCAACGCAGTACG
>JAYZHR010000057.1:0-5212 GCA_036166355.1 Verrucomicrobiota bacterium
GTGTATAGTCGTGAATTTCTTTTTATCAAGGATCTATATGACAAGGGAGAATTAGGCAAACTTCAATACCTTGCCGCGAGTCACCCACAAGATATGGATGGATGGCCTAGCTACTGGGAAGAGATGATTCCCATGCACTACGCGACTCATGTTGTTAGCCCTTGCCTTGGAATGGTGGATGGATTGGCTGAGTACGTTAGCTGTTTTGGAAGCGGTACGGTTCGAGATGATATCGCACAAAAAAGTGGTAATAAATTTGCGGTTGAAAGCTGTCACATCAAGATCAAGGATAGCGACCTTTCCGCTCACATATGGCGCTTTCTTTATGACGTAGCCCGTCAATATCGCGAGAGTATTGACGTGTACGGAAGTAAAAAGAGCTTTGAGTGGACTCTCGTCGAAGGTGAACCAAGCATACTCCACGTCGCCAAGCGCCCAGAACCAGAAATCCCTGAAAAAGTAGAAATCCCTGATTTTGCTCATTTACTGCCAGAACCAATACAAAAATTCACACAAAGCATTGAAGATGCAGACCACCTTTCCTTCGTGCAAGGCGGTGGCCATGGAGGCAGTCATCCACATATGGTGAACGAATTTTTCAGTGCACTCGTAGAAGACCGTGACCCTTGGCCAAATGCAAAAACGTCTGCTAATTGGACTTGCGTTGGTATTTGTGCCCATCAAAGCGCAGAACAAGGTGGCGCCAGAGTCGATCTTCCGCCTTTTAGTATTTAATTTTTCCTGATCTAACCACTCAAACAAACATAACTATGAGCAACGAAAATAATAAATCATCCGCTGATATGTTCCTTTTTTGGGGATGTTTCATTGCGTTGATTACTACTGCGTTCGCGTTTATCACACGAGCGTTTCTGGTGAACACACCTGATCTTTGGCCGGCCGCCTTTGGCCTAGATGCCGTACAAGGTCAGGAATTGTTCGGGGCCGGTATCTGGCCATTCGCAATAAGCATAATCGTTTTCAGTCTTATTATCGACAATGTTGGATATAAGACTGCAATGATCTTTAGCTTCGTCTGTTACGCTCTGTACGCTGCGTTTGCCTTTATGGCTCATGGCATTGTCACTGGTGTTGAAGGAGAAGCTCTAGAGGCTGCTCAGACGAAAGCATTCAATTACCTGTATTGGGGATCAGTAATCCTAGGATTGGGTAACGGCACCGTTGAAGCTTTCATAAACCCTGTCGTAGCCACCATGTTCCAAAAGGAAAAGACCAAATGGCTAAATATTCTTCATGCCGGCTGGCCAGGAGGACTAGTTTTGGGAGGCTTACTCACAATTTTACTTGGAACACAGGCTGCCGAAGATTGGCGTATCCTAGTTTATCTGATTGCAATCCCAGCAATAGTTTTCTTGATCATGCTCATCAAGGCGAACTTCCCAGTCAACGAGCGTGTTGCAGCAGGAACTTCTTATAAAGAAATGTTGGCAGAATTTGGAGCCATTGGAGCTTTAATTGCCACCGCCTTGATATTTGGTCAGTTGGGACAAGTGTTTGGTTGGAGCGCAACTACCACATGGATACTTGTTGGCTTAGCTACCGTTGGATACGGCATATACTGCCAATCGATCGGGCGTCCTATTCTTATTTTCCTTTGCTTGATCATGATGCCATTAGCAACCACAGAATTGGGCACTGATGCCGCCATTACAGGAATTATGGAAGAACCAATGACTGCAGCTGGGTGGCATCCACTTTGGGTGTTAATCTACACTTCTGCAATCATGGCCATACTACGATTCTGGTTTGCAGGACCAATAGTAGAAAAATTGACCCCAATCGGACTACTGATTCTTTCTGCAGCCCTAGCTATAGTGGGATTATTCTTTCTTTCTACAGCACAAGGTCTCGCTATGATCTTTGTATTCGCGACCTTATACGGCTTCGGTAAAACCTTCTTCTGGCCAACAATGCTAGGAGTTGTTTCCGAGCAATGCCCAAAAGGTGGAGCGTTAACACTAAATGCTATTGCTGGTATAGGAATGCTAACAGTAGGAATTCTTGGTGGTCCAATGATAGGCAAAATGCAGGAAGACTCTGTGGCCAACACCCTACCTAAAGAAACTTACGAAAAGATCTCTGTCAAAAGCTCCTATTTATTGGGAGAATATACGGCAGCAGATATGACAAAAGTCGACGCCCTTGAGGAAAAGGATAAGATAAAGGAAGATATCAAGGTCGCTAAACAGGGTGCTTTAGCAAACATTACGATTTTTCCAATTGTAATGTTAGTTTGTTACATTGCCCTGTTCGTTTACTTTAAAGGACGTGGCGGTTACAAGACCGTTGAAATTGGTAGCGACAGCGGCGAAAGCGCAGCTCATTAAATTTAGTTAATTATAACTTAACAAAGGGCGACCTACGGTCGCCCTTTTTCTATTATACAGTTAACTTAAAGACTTAATCTTCGAGTGTGATAAGCAAGTCGTTGATCGGGTGTCATTGCCCCAAAATCCGGTCGACCATCAACTTCGGTAGGCCAATCAATATCAGTAATCTTACTTTTAGTATTAACCTTATCTTTTTTAACCAAGGGATTCTTCGTTATAGTTATACTAGTTTTATTACCCTCACTACCGTAACGCATTGTTTGCTCGGTTAACTCAAGATCCTTCTCTAGTGTTCGATTGGGAGTAATGCCTTTACCCTGCAACACCCCATGATAAGCGTGAACGGCTTCCTCTGGTGAAATCTTGTCTTCAGCGATCAATCTCAAAAACTCAATGAATGCCAACTGATGCTCAGCGTTATTGATCTTACGGCCAAATAGCGCAAGACGAGCTCCATATTTCTTGGCATCATGCAATAAACGAAAGGCATCATAAGTTGTCCCTGCACTACCGCCCAATACACCAACAGCCATATTTTGATCATACTGACATATTTCCTCCATATAGCGTGGGCCATGATAAACAATCTTAAGGAAAACAGGACGACCTGCCTCGGCAATCCCTGCAAGAGTTCGTAAGATCTGGTCGTTAATAAATTCTCCCAGTTTATCGGGAGAAATTCCACTATCCACATTAGGATCAAAGACTTCTAAAAAATAACGGAATTTTTTGCGCTCAGCCTCCTCGCGAAACTCATGAAATGCCTCAAGAGTTCGTTTATCCTGTTCCAGATCGTTGAGATAAGTAACTGAATAAAGTCCTAAATTGGCACCCGGGAATTCATCGGTACTTCGATCACAATCAAGTTTACCACACTGAATATGATCAATACTTGCCGATCGAAATGGCTTAGCAGGATGACTCAGATAATTGCCATGCCGCACGGCCCAAACGTCTGTCGCATCATTGGCTCGAGCAGCTGGAGTAATATGTGAATCTCGGAAAATCCTCTCCTTAATGGTTAGCTGTTCATTAACATGGGCTGACATAAGCATGATATCAACCAAACCCTGATCAACCACTTCACGAATAATATCGAGAAATTCAGGTAGATTACGGTAGCCGAATTCATTGCGAGTCCAGATCTCTGGTGAAAATTGTGCTGGATGTGATTGGCCTCCAGAAAGGTAACTTCGTTTGCCAAGCGCTCGAACCCCAAATGCCATATCCGGATCCTTCGCATCGGCTATGATGAATGAATCTTTAGCCTCAGGGTTTTCCCTGTAAGCATTAAGCTTGGCATCTAGAGATTTCATTTTGCTCTCATAACAGAGCTGAAAAAGACTCAGCCCTTAAGACGGTTAAGAATCTCATCAGTCACCGTTTTTACAACCCTCTCAGCTTCTGGATCAGTTGCTTCAGCAGCATTTTCTCCTGATTGGTTTGGCACAGCACATGTAACACCTGGGCGCCACTCGTCATTATCACACAACTCGCATTCTTTAAGCCCAATACGAGGATCGGGCACACCCAACTTTTGTTTAATGTCTAAAAGATCCTGCAAATGTTTAGGCGAAAATTGTTTAGGTTTAACACCCAGTTGAGTTGTTACCAACACGGTTCGACAATACGCCTCCACAATCTCCATCTTGAAATAGGCATCTTCAATTGTATTACTCCAAGATACCACACCATGGTTCTCCATCAGAACAGTGTTATGCTTGTCAACCAACTCAGCGACTTTAAGGCCCATTTCGGGCGTTCCGGGCGTCTCATAGGGAGCAATCGGAACACGACCAATAAAAACTTCAATTTCAGGAATCATACAAGTTGGAGGTTGTACTCCCGCCACTGCAAATCCTGTTGCATAAGGAGGATGCGCATGTGAAACAGCTCTAGCTTTCGGTTGAGCTTTCATAATCGAAAGGTGCATCAATATTTCACTAGTACGTTTTTTTACACCGGCTAACTGATTTCCCTCGAGATCAACCAAACATAAATCTTCCGGCTTCATAAAGCCTTTGGAAACAAGTGTAGGAGTACAAAGCACAACATCTTCAGTTAAACGAATCGAGAGATTACCCCCATTACCATCAACATAGGCACGCTGCCATAGACGACGCCCGACATCACAAATCTGCTCCTTTAATTCATGCACCGCTGGGCTATTAAACAATCTTTCAAGATCAGCCTTCGATGAGTTTGCTCTAACAGACTGATCGATACCATGTTCGTTAAGCTCACCAGTATTGGAAGCAGCAGTAGATATAGAGTTTCCTCCACGTTTAACCCGACTTATGTTCAATTCATTTAATCGATCACGCGCCGAAGGAGTGATCACCGCATCAGCTGGGATGCTTTCAAGCCCTCCACCTCGATGCAAATCGTCAATATCCTTAACGCTATAAACTTTCTTCATCTGTAATTTAAATTATTTCTTTGGCTGATGATACACGCTATCGACAAGGGCAACATTGATTGCATCTATCGGTGTTCGTTCAGGAAATGGAGATGCAGCCTCCCTCCCTTCAACAAATCCAATAGTTTGACCTAGATCCCCGCCAAGTGAATCATAAACTATTAAACTCGGTTCCGATGTCATTCCCTCAGGGGGGGCATCTCCACTCTGAAATTTACCACAAGTGTAAGGATTAACTATAAGCCAACGTCCACCTTCAAAAGCCGAAATCGTCTGACTAAACGTGACGCGCCCTATAACTTTTCCCAATCTCATGCTTTTTTTTCTTCCTCCATTCTATCAATAATCCCAGTAATCATCATTCGAACAGGACTACTATTATCACCAACCGCCTTACGTGCAGCAGATCCATCGGATGTCACAATCACACGCTGATGCATCC
>JAYZHR010000058.1:0-7745 GCA_036166355.1 Verrucomicrobiota bacterium
GTAACCGAAATTCACGTTGCGGTTGGTGATGAGATTGAAATAGAAAAACCCATCATTAGCGTCGAAGGCGACAAGGCAGCAATGGAGATTCCATCTCCTTATAGCGGAAAGATTATTGAAATAAATGTGGCCGTCGGTGATTCAATCGGCACTGGGACAACAGTGTCAGTAATGGAAATTACCGAATTACCTAATAAAAAGAAAACAAAGCTAATCACTCCATCTACTCCTTCAAAAAAACAAGAGCTAGATCAAAAAACAATACAACAGCAGGTGCGACAAAGCATTGGCATACAAAATAGTTTTGTCGAAAATCAAGAATTTGCCCATGCCTCACCATCCGTCCGGCGTATAGCTCGCGAGTTCGGAGTGAATTTGTCAAAGGTCCGAGGGTCTGGTCGGAAAGGACGAATCATCAAGGAAGATGTTCAGAACTTCGTCAAGGAGGCTCTCCGATTCCTTGAATCCGGCAAAGACCAAAGCCTAGATCTACTTCCTTGGCCAGAGGTTGATTTCGATCAATTCGGTAAAACAGAAACTGAAAAACTATCGAAAATAAAAAAACTTACTGGAGACAATTTACATCGAAATTGGGTTAAAATCCCGCATGTTACCCAGTGGGATGAAGTAGATGTAACTGAACTTGAGATATTACGAAAAGAGCTCAACTCCTCTGAATTAAAAAAAGAGTCCGGCATTAAGTTCACACTACTTGTATTCGTAATGAAGGCAGTAGCTAAGGCTCTACAGAAGTTGCCATCGATGAACTCGTCGTTATCTAATGATAAACAAAGCATCATTCTAAAGAAGTATGTTAATATCGGGATCGCAGTAGACACACCCAACGGATTGGTCGTCCCTGTTGTCCACAATGTACAAGAAAAAAACTGTATTCAATTGATAAAAGATTTGCATGAGTTATCTAATAAAGCTCGAGATGGTAAACTTACCAAAAATGATATTACTGGCGGCACATTCACTATTTCTAGCTTAGGCGGTTTAGGCGGGACTTCGTTCACACCAATTATTAATGCTCCAGAAGTTGGTATTCTAGGCCTGTCTCGTGCGAATCAAAAACCAGTGTGGAATAATGATAACTTTGAGGCTCGACTCATGCTACCAATGTCGCTTTCCTACGATCACCGTGTAATCGATGGAGCTGATGGGGTTCGTTTCCTTAATATTCTTAAAGAGGCCATTATCGATGTGAGAGAGGAATTACAGAAATAATGAGCAGTGAAATCAAAACACAGGTTGTCGTACTGGGATCAGGACCAGCAGGGTATTCCGCCGCATTCCGCGCCGCTGATCTTGGACTAAAAACCGTAATTATCGAACGTCATTCTAAGCTCGGCGGGGTATGTCTTAATGTTGGCTGTATACCATCAAAAGCGCTACTGCATATTTCCAAAGTAATTAAAGAAGCCAAATCCCTTAGTAAACATGGCGTAACATTTGAGGAACCGAAGATCGACTTGCCCAAGGTGCGAAAGTGGAAGGAAAACATTATTGATCAATTAACTAACGGACTTGGGAGCATGGCCAAACTTCGTAAATGTCAAATTATCAATGGCCATGGAAAATTCACAGGCCCTAATACCATTACTGTAGAAGACAAAGATGGATCAACTAATGTAACTTTCGATAATGCTATCATCGCCGCCGGCTCCAAACCCATCCAATTGCCATTTATCCCACACAATGATCCACGCATCTGGGATTCAACCGACGCACTTGAATTAAAAGAAATTCCAAAACGCCTACTACTGATGGGAGGCGGTATTATCGGATTAGAAATGGGAATGGTATATCAAGCACTAGGCTCACAAGTTGAAGTTGTCGAAATGCTCGACCAAATCATTCCAGCAGCTGACAAAGACATCATCAAAACATTCACCAAGACAACCAAGAACATATACAAGTATATGTTGGAAACTAAAGTGATCGCAGTTGAATCCAAGGAAAGCACTATAGAAGTTACTTTTGAGACCAAGGATGGAAGCAACAACACGCAAGAATATGATGCTGTACTAGTAGCTATCGGCCGTTCGCCTAATGGTAAATTGATCGATGCCGAAAAAGCCGGTATCGAAGTAACAGACCAAGGCTTCATAAATGTGGACAAACAGCTTCGAACAAATATACCACATATCTACGCTGTGGGAGATATTGTCGGACAACCGATGCTTGCCCATAAAGGCGTTCATGAAGGACATGTTGCCGCAGAAGTCATTGCTGGAAAAAAACATTTCTTTGAACCAAAGGTTATCCCATCCATTGCCTACACCGACCCTGAAGTCGCGTGGGTTGGTAAAACTGAGAAGGAAGCTTTAGAGGAAGGAATTAACTATGAAGTCTCAGTCTTTCCTTGGGCGGCTTCTGGCCGTGCATTAGCATCTGATTGTAGTAACGGAATGACAAAGCTCATTTGGAATAAGGACTCAAAGTGCGTAATTGGAGGAGCTGTAGTTGGCTCCAACGCAGGCGAACTACTTGGAGAAATAGGCCTTGCAATTGAAATGGGATGTAACGCTGAGGATCTGGCTCTGACTATTCATGCCCACCCCACCCTTCACGAGTCGATTGGTCTTAGCGCAGAAATTTTTGAAGGCAGCATTACCGACCTTCCTAACCCAAAGGCCAAAAAATAATCTGCAGATTATTTTTCAGCGCGTAACTCGAGAATCGTTTGAGCTAACGCTTGTCCAATCCGCGTAAAGGTAATAGTGCTCCCAAGGTAATGATAAGGGAAATCAGAACCAATCTTTACCCATTCTTCAAGATTATCACGCCATGTAGGATATGCTTCGTCAGCACGCTTATCCCAATAAATATCGGTAGGGATCGCTTTGACGTTACCCTTAAAGTCCGCGATGTCATTCATAGATGCTTGTCCCTTTTTGACAATTGCCATGTTACCTTTAGCCGGTTTGAATCCATTTTGCCCCATAATTCCAATGGCCACAGGCAAATTTGAAACACCAAGCTCTTTACGAACATCACGTATAAGATTCTCCATGTTTTTTGCATACTCGCCTGGAAAGTTCCCGTACATATCGTTCCATCCTTGAAACCAAACGAAACCAGCAATTTCATAGCCTCGACTGTCGTATTCAGGAAAGCGCGTCTTAATTTCACTAAGTGTTGTTTTGATTTCAGTCATCATTAACCTATAAAAGTGACCATAGCTATCAACTATCTGCTTTCGATATTCCTCATTTTTTTCCTTACGAATTTTATCGATTGACGCACTGCTTTTCGCCTCCACTTCTTTCCTAGTAATTTTTGGATTATCTTTTTTTGCCTTGTTCCATTCGTTGCGAATTATGTTGTTGTAATCCCGCTTAATCTGATTTTCGACAAGTTGCTCGATCTCCTGTTTGGACGGAATTCCAGAACTAGGCGGCCGGAAATCCCTCCCTATGCTCTTCCCTCCCCAAGCCGTCTTGATCAATAACACAGGCTCTTCGTAGTGGTCTCCCATAATGTGACCAAATTGAAGCTCGAGCCCTATACAACCAGGAGAGCCATACCCAACCGTCAAATTACCACGACGGTCAAGATAGTTAATCCATACATCATCCCTCTCTACATATTCACCATCCTTGTGAAAGTGAGCAAAAAAATCCTTGGTCTCTGGCGCTTTAATTTGATGGTCCAGTAAAGGCTTAATCTTCCCCTTACCTTCCATGTTAGATTGACCAGCTAAAATAAAAACCTTTACCGGCTTTTTCTCTGCTGCACTCAATGTCACCAAAAATAATATACTTAAAATTGAACAGAAAATTCGCGTCATAAAACTTTTAAAAAAAAATAGATATGTCATGCTTTTATCCATCAAGAAAAGAATATTTAAAATGTGCACAATAAATAATTTTAATCTTGCGGCTATATCAAGATACGGTAATAACTAAAATCTTAGTTGACTAACCAATCCTAGAAACTTCAAAGAAGCAAAAATAGAGACAAATGAAAACAAAAAACCGTGCTGGATTTACATTGATTGAACTTCTGGTTGTTATAGCAATTATTGCAATACTAGCTGGAATGCTCCTGCCAGCTTTAGCCAAAGCCAAACAAAAAGGTGTTCAAACAGTTTGTATTAACAACCTCAAACAATGGGGTTTGGTTTGGCAGTTCTACACTGACGAAAACGATGGCAGGTTCAGTAATGGACTAAAGGTTGGATGGGCTCGTGGTGAATGGGTTGCTTCTCTAGAAAAATTTTGGCGCAAACAGGACATTCTCCTTTGCCCAGCTGCTAATATGGCTCGCAGTGGAAATGGTGAAGGCTATCGACTGATTAAAACACAAAAATACAAAAATGATCCTTATGCTGCATTTGGAAGCTACAATGCTTCCTATAGGCATGGACACATCTCAGCCGATGGCGGCATACCCACTCGATCAAGTTACGGCAATAACAATTGGCTATACGACGCACCTCGCACTATACAAAACAGAAATATGAATTGGCATTGGAGAACAATGGGGGCAGCCGGACATGATCTTCATAAGATTCCCATGTTCTTGGATACAATGTGGCGTGGAGGTGGCCCATACCATGGTGGCGCCGCCAAAATAAACCCAGGTAATTACAACGGAGATTGGCAAGGTGCAGGCAAAGAAATGATGCACTTCGCATTTGATCGCCACGCCGGAGGCACTCAAGGTGTTTTTCTCGATCACTCTGTACAACATATACCCATTAAAAAACTTTGGAGATTAAAATGGCATAGAGAATTTAATACAGAGATAAAAGTCAATTGGCCTGCATGGATGCGGGGTTATCCAGAGCATAATTAAATTTTACTAAGTAAATAAACTTTTAAAAGAGCCTAATTATCTAGGCTCTTTTTTGTTTTTGACTTAACAATAAAATCTCACTGACTTAATTTAACGCAAGCATAGAGCATATGGAATCGGTTCATAACCTATCTCAATTCAAAGAAAAGCTACTGATCATGGCAAGTCATGCAGAAAGCATGGTTACAAGAGCAATCAGAGCACATTTGGACCGCGATGAACCTCTAGCGAAGCAAGCACTCGAAACAGATGAAATAATTGACCAACTTGAAATTCAAATCGACAGAATAGCACTTAATCTTCTAGTAGATAATACTGACGATTTCAAACTGAGGCAGATAACTTGCGGCATGAAAATTGCCCAAGATCTAGAAAGAGTTGGAGACGAAGCCAGTACGATTGCCAGAAGATCTATTTTACTGATGAGCCTCCCAACACTAGATACTCAATTGGACATCGCAGAAATGACATTTCTCGTTAATTCCATGCTTAAAGATGCACTGGATGCATTTGTTGTTGGTAACACTGTTTTAGCTAGAGGCGTTATTCCTAGAGATCAACAAGTAGACCAACTAAACGGCTCATATCAAGAGCACCTAATTAACTTAATGGAAGCTAGCTCTGAATATATATCTCGATGTATACACCTCAGCGTTATTACAAAAAGTCTAGAGCGAATTGGTGATCATGCCAAAAATATCGCTGAAGATGCTGTATTACTCCATGAAGGTAAGGACATACGTCACAACACAACTAACAAGCCATAAAATGCCGCAAAAAAAAGAAATTCGTATACTGGTGGTAGATGATGAACCCGATGTTCTTGAGCTAGTTGTGTTTCATCTTAAAAAAGCACAATTCAAGGTTGCTGTCGCCGATACTGGCGACCAGGCATTAAAGATAGCGAGAGAACAGGTGCCTAGTCTTCTTATACTTGATCTTATGTTACCTGGTATTAATGGACTAGAAATATGCCAACTATTGAAACAGGATCCAAAAACACGCGATATTCCAATCCTTATGCTGACAGCTCGAGCCGGAGAAGAAGATCGTGTTCGTGGGCTAGAGTTAGGTGCCCATGATTATGTCACTAAACCATTCAGTCCCCGTGAATTGGTTCTAAGAGTAAAGAATTTACTCTCACTAAAGGAAGGTGATAGAGAATCAGCAAAGGTAATTGAGACAGGTCCATTCTTCTTGGACACAATTCATCATCGAGCAATTGTTTACGGGAAAAATATAAATATTACATCCACAGAATTCAAATTACTCTGTCTCTTGACCAATCGAGCTGAAGAAGTACAAACACGCGAAACACTACTAAGAGATGTTTGGGGCTATGAACCAACAATCGACACTCGTACCGTGGATACGACAATACAACGACTACGCTCTAAAGTTGGCAGCAAAGCAGCAAACCACCTTGAAACTGTTCGAGGTATAGGATACCGATACGTAGAGGCAGTGTTATGACTGGCTGGTTTATTTCTATAACACTACTTTTATGCCTCATCGCCATTCACTTTTTATGGCGCAAAAAATATCAATCTCTAAAACTGAAATACACTGATCAACAGCCTAAAACCAACAGGCTGGTGAAAGCTTTAGGCATGACGGAAATGTTCGCTAATATGCCAGAAGGTATCTTAGTCACTAATGCTAAAGGAAAGATTGATTTTGCTAACCCTGCCTTTTGTAGCATGTTTGAACTAACCGATGACCCATGCGGAAAGACAATAATGGAAGCGATTCGAATACATCAAGCCAATGAGTTGATTGAAAGGCTTGAAAAAGAGAATAGTGTAACCAACGAAGAATTCATGCTTCCAAATCTAAAGCAACAATATCTACAGGCTAATGGCGTAGCAATTCGTGAAAAAAACGGTAAGCATCGTGGAGCAATTCTAGTTTTTCATGACTTAACACGCATTAAACTATTGGAAAATCATCGACAAGAATTTGTTGCTAATGTTAGCCACGAACTTCGAACTCCCCTATCAATTATTAAAGGCTATGTCGAAACTCTCCTGGATGCAGAAACAGACAAGGAATCAACCAGTCATCGTTTTTTGAAGAAAATTGAGAATCACTCAAATCGACTAACATTTCTAATTGAGGATATTCTTACATTATCGCGACTGGAATCAGGAGGCATCGCCCTAGAAGAAAATTA
Organism: Verrucomicrobiota bacterium; assembly: GCA_036166355.1. Classification (GTDB taxonomy): domain Bacteria; phylum Verrucomicrobiota; class Verrucomicrobiia; order Limisphaerales; family UBA1096; genus UBA1096. The sequence continues at coordinate 6,980 of JAYZHR010000058.1, forward strand.
CGTAAACATACACAACCTTACAGAAAGCGTCTTTGAAAGCCTCAAAGAAATGGCTGAAAAAAAAGGCGTATGCCTAAAAAACAAAATCCCAAATGATATTGTTATGCTAGCTGATCACCGACGTATGTTTCAGGCCCTCAACAACCTTATTGAAAACGGAATAAAGTATGGTGGCGAATGTGTTTGTGTTTCAGCAGAAAAAAATGAAAAAGAAATAGATTTATGCGTAGAAGATGACGGACCAGGAATACCTCCCGAATCATGTGAAAGAATTTTTGAGCGTTTTTACCGAATTGACAAGGCACGTTCACGAGAAATGGGCGGTACTGGACTGGGGTTATCTATTGTTAAACATGTAACTCAACTACACGCCGGTACTGCCAGAGTCGAAAGCACACCAGGGAACGGAGCTCGCTTCCATTTAATTTTTCCTATTTCAGAAAAAGAAAATAGCCATATCAACTAAGTAAAAGTCACTGACCATAGAAAAGTATCCCCATAAAAAAAGGTTTCATAAAGAAACCGAATATAACCGATTGTAAATCACTCAACCAAAAACAAACTCGAAATTGAGTTTTTAGCCGTTGAGTTACTTCCTATCAACCATCATAATCTATCACCGAATGGGATGCGTATCTGAACACCAATCCTCTACCAAAAATTTCTGGCAATTATTTCTTACCCGATACTGGTTTCTTTTATTACTAGTTTTAATGATACCGATCGGACTCTGGCTGCCGGAAGGTGGCATAGCCATCAAAGACTC
>JAYZHR010000059.1:0-7808 GCA_036166355.1 Verrucomicrobiota bacterium
GCCTGTACATCGCCGTGTTGAAAATTGCTAAGCAAATTTTCTGACTTGCCATGGACTCCGTTTACGAGGATTCCCTTGCCAGGAACTAGAGTAAATATGTTTGGCTTGTTTAAGGTTAGCTTAGCCGACTGAACCAAACGCCATTCACCAAAGGGAGCTTTCCATCCCAAAAGCGAACGTCCGTCACTAATAGTAATGCTTGTCTTGGGAGGAGGTGGGGGTGGAGCTAATTGCGCTTTTACTTGGTATAATGCACCTATTAAGATCAAAAACATTGGCCACAAATTGACCATGCAATAGACCTTGGTAGCACCATAAATAGGATTCATCTTCTAGAGACAGACTAGCTAGAACCAGATAGTGCCGCAAAGTTATTCCCAGAAAAAACCTTATATGGCTTACTAAATGAGGTGTTTTTAACAAAAATAGGCTTGCAATGATGTGAACCAAAAATAGTCTTTGCTCCATTCCCGTCCAGTGATGGGTAATAAATACAGAAAATATGATTAACAAAAGCATAGGGGGGACGCTTTGAGTCGCCCCAAAGGCGGCAGACGCCCTTTTAGGACACCAAAGGAAAGAGTTAACGGAAGAATCCGAGCCAAAGAAGTTAGGCTATTATCAGATGATGGCAAACAATTGGGTGTTTACCAACTTCAGGATGCCTTGCAATTGGCCAAGGAGCAGGGACTTGATTTAGTAGAAATCTCCCCAAATGCCGAACCTCCTGTCTGTAAAGTCACTGACTACGGTAAGTATTCCTACGAACAAAAGAAGCTTCGCAAGGAACAAAAGAAGACCTCAACCACAGTCAAGATCAAGGAGATACAGCTAAGGCCCAACATTGATCCACACGATTTTACTTTAAAACTAAACCATGCAATCGATTTTTTGTGTGATGACATGAAAGTGAAGGTCATACTTCGCTTCCGTGGCAAGGAGCTACGAACAAAACACATCGGGCTACAAACAATCGAGGCATTCATGGATAAAATAAAACCGTGGGGCCACTCCGACACTAAACCACGTGAAGCTGGGCGTAGTGTAATTGTACTACTCAATCCCATAAGCAAGAAACAACGCGCTCCACATCCGAATCCTGAAGACCGGATGAAAGACGTAGACTACGATGAAATTCGCCACGTTGATGGAGCAGATATAAACCAACGAGGGAATAAAACTCGCAAAGATTCAGTTGATAATATCAAAGTGTCAGAAGCAAGTTAACTAGGTAGCACTCCCCGTTTCTCCAACATCTTTTCCATAACATTATCCATCATCAAATCCGCCAGAGGCTGGGTTGCCAAATCGAGCTTGGCATTGAATTCTTTGAGGGAGGCTGCATTAATTGCATCTCCTTTCTCCTTTTCAGCGAGCAGCCTCTCTCCTTCTGATAAGTTCTCCTCGATTGCCTCACGCTGGCCCTGTGAAAGTTGAGCACCAAATTCCTCCATACCTTTTTGTGTAGCCTCAATCGTTTGCTCGAGACGAATCCTCGCTTCAATCCAACGTCGTTCTTCAATATCATCAAATGCATGCTCTACTGACTCCTCTATCATTTGCTGAACATCAGCATCATCTACATCTATTGCAGAACGCATTTCAACAATCTTTTCATTCCCTGTTTTAATATCTCTGGCCAAGACGTGTAAAATCCCATCAGCATCAATCTCAAACTGGACGCCGACTTTAGCCACACCTTTCGGCTTAGGTTCAAACTCAAGAGAAAATCTGCCGAGGCTCCAATTATCAGGAGCTCTTTCACGTTCGCCCTGCAAAACGTGTATTAACATATCTTTCTGATAATCAGCTACAGTAGTAAACGCCTCCCCTCGCTTAACTGGTATCGTAGTATTGCGAGGAATAATCACATTCATTAGTCCACCAAAAGTCTCAATACCTAATGATAAAGGAGTTACATCCAAAAGGAGTAAATCATTATATTCCCCAGATAAAATGCCGCCTTGGATTGCCGCACCCAATGCTACCGCTTCATCAGGGTTTTGACTGGTATTTAACTCAGGCTTCCCGTCCCTACACTCAAAAACTTCTGCAGCGAATTCGCGAACTAGTGGCATTCGCGTCTGGCCTCCTACAAGAATTACTTGATCTAAATCATCATTTCTTAGCCCCGCATCAGCCATTGCTCTCAAACAATACTGGCGAGTCTTCTTAACAACAGGCCTACTCAAATCCTCAAGTTGCTCACGAGTCAGAACAAATTCAAAGCTGAATTCTGGCGTGAGAAACGGTAATGATATTGTTGTTTTATTATCAGTAGAAAGTTGAATCTTAGCTATCTCGGCAGATTCTACTACTCGGGCCAATATATTGGGATTCTCTTTAACCAAGGGCCCCCCTGCCTCGACAATTTGGTTTGATAAAAACTCCACCAACTCAAGATCTATATCGTCCCCACCTAATCGCGTGTTTCCACATGTTGCAAGAACTTGAAACACCCCTCCATTCAATTCTAGTATGGAAAGATCAAAAGTCCCTCCTCCAAAATCATATACAGCAATCTTTGATTTTTCCTTAAGAGAATTTAACCCATATGCCAAGGCAGCCGCCGTCGGTTCATTAATAATTCGCTCTACCTTTAATCCAGCCAACTCGCCAGCTTTACGAGTAGCATTGCGTTGAGCATCATTGAAATAAGCAGGGACAGTAATAACTGCTGATTCCGTTTTATCAATCATTCCCTCGCTCGCAAGATTCTTTAGTACTTTAAGAATTTCGGCAGACAACTGCTCAGGCGTCCATTCGTTGCCATGAAGGGGTATGGTAACCGGCTTGTTTTCTTTAGCTGTAATAGGATAAGCCAGTAAGTCTTCGGTTGAATTAATATCCCCTCCAGAACGTCCAATAAAGCGTTTGATGGATGTAACTGTTGTTTCTGGCTGAGCTTCTCTAATCCTTTTAGCCTCCCACCCAACAACCGGATCACCTGAAACTGGAATGTGAATCACAGAAGGAATCAACCGACGCCCTTGGCCATCGGCCAAAACCAATGGGATCCCGGAATCTACCACGGCAACTAATGAATTAGTTGTGCCCAGATCTATGCCAATAATCTTTGCCACTTCACAAAATCTGCCACGAACAAGTCATAGCAGCACGTCAATTTGCACCAATGCACTCCGGTATTGGCACACTCTTGTTCTAAAGATAGTTTTTGCGCGTATGCGAGGATGGATAATATTGATTACCTCACTACTCTTGACCAGCTGCGCTAGTTATGAAAGACAGACTCAATCTTTCCGTGGCACATGGAATAGCGGCAATACATCCGAAGCATCGAAAGCCGCAAATATTCAGGTCTACGACAATATTAACTCCAAAAATGGTGTAATTTGGCTACTCGAGCAGGGTGCAGCCCTACGTGCCAATGACCAATTAGAAGAAAGTAACTACGCCTTTGACCGTGCTGAAAAGCGTATTAAGCATTTTGAAAGTCAGGCTAAATTACGTCTCTCCAAAGAAGCCACTGGATTAGTTACTAATCTGGCGACAACTCCTTATGAGGGCCGGGGCTACGACCGTGTGATGCTCAATACATATCAAGCTTTAAATTATTTGCGACTCGGAAATACAGAAGCAGCTTTGGTGGAATTGAGGCAAGCTAACGCAGAACAAAGTGAAGAATTAAGACGTAATTCCCGTCGAATTACCTCTGCGCGCAGATCAGCCGAAGGAATTAATTCAAACATACTTCGCAGCGAAAAAAATACTCAAGCCCAATTGAACAGTCTTCAACCAAGCCTTAATATGGATTACGGCCCGTTTGTGAATCCATTCAGTGATTTTATTCATGCACTTTGTCTTTGGAGCCTTACCGACGGACAAGGCGAAAACGCCCTAGTTTCACTACGCCGCATACATGCCACACTTGGTCGACCAACTTTTATATCTGAAGAAATTAAGCTTGTTGACGGGCTGCTCTCGGGCAACAAGCACCCCGACTTTACCTACATAATTTTTGAAACAGGCGTTGCGCCTACCCGGAAGAAAATACGCCTCGACATTCCGTTATATGATCGTGATCTACCTTATATCGCGGCAGAATTTCCTCGGCTGGAAAATCGAGGGCAACTCCAATCTTCATCAGTAGGAGTAGGCAAAACCAAAACTGACGCCACGATAATTTGCGAAATGGACGCTGTAATCGGGCGTGATTTTAATAGCGAATTACCAGGTGTCGTCATTCGCACGATCGCCTCTGCCGCACTAAAAGCTACTGCTACAAAGAAAGCCAGCGATAAGATGGGCGACCTTGGAACAATAACAGGCACATTATACCAAATCCTCTCCACTCAAGCAGATCTACGAACGTGGACCTCCTTGCCAAAAGCCTTCGCGATCGCCAGAGTCAATACACCGAGCGATCGCAATATAAAGCTCTTTGTTGGTTCACAAAAAAAAGAAGTTATCGTGAATACAGGACGAGTTAATGTCGTCTACGTCAAAGGTTTTGCAGATGGTGCACCCTTGAAGATTCATCAATTTAGACTAAAATAAAGCCCAGACATGAATAGATTACTGAATTACCTCGTCGCTATGCTTCTGCCGGCAATTACTATTGGCTGTGCCTCTGCCAAATACATCGATCAGAATGGCAATAATAGCATTGTGAATGTAGACCAAATAAATACTCAAGACTGGCTTCATGCTGCTGACCAACTAACAGAATCTCTTATGCTTTCAGGCGCAATTCAATCCGTTGCCGGAAAACCCAAAGTACTAATGATAGGCCGCATCAAAAATAATACTGCTACACATATAGACACTGATAGCCTAATGAAAAAAATACGAGTAGCCCTCAACAAAAGCGGACGTGCTCTCACTACTACAGCAGTTGGCCTAGACGGACCGGAGGATGCGTCATCCAAGGCGGTTCGCGAACTACGTAACGACGAAGATTTTAATCAATCAACCATCCCTGCAAAAGGAAACCTTATCTCCCCTGATTATAGCCTTTCAGGTAAAATTATCCAAAATAACGCTCGCGCCGGACGCATCAGGCAATCTGAATTCGCATTTCAACTAAATCTGACCGATCTAAAAACTGGTTTAGCTATCTGGGAAGAGGAAAAACTCATTGTAAAACAAGGTGCCCGACCTGCTGTTGGCTGGTGATCAAACTTAAATGGCTTTTCGAATAGCCATTTCACAGTGATACTGCGCACGCCTCTTGAGGGCTAATATGGACTGGCATTTTCGATCACGTTCAAATCAATGCAAGGACTGTGAAGCTGCATTCGAAGACGAACAGCCTTACCACACGATACTCTTCCGAGGAATAGAAAGTCTTGAGCGTCAAGATATCTGTTCAACTTGCTGGGATAAAACCTACAAGGCTAATCCAAAAAAAATTCAGGGATACATCTCTCATTGGCAGGGAATTTATGAAGTGCCACCGCCACCACCGCCTGAAGCCATCCAGAAAAATAATGCTGAAACACTCCTCAAAAAATTGGTCGAGGAAAACCATCCTGACCACACAGAAGCCTGCTTTATTTTAGCAGTAATGCTTGAACGCAAAAAAGTTATCAAAAATAAGGATCAAGTTCGGCAAGAGGATGGAAAACGTATGTTAATTTATGAACACACTAAAAACGGCGATGTTTTTACAATACTTGATCCTGCATTAAAACTAACTGAACTGACTCAAGTGCAAACCAAGGTTGCTGAGCTACTGGAGCAGGGGCTAAACCCCAAGCCAAAACCAGATTCTGAAGCCGAGATCAGCGAAAATGCAGCCGAACCTATTGACTCGAAACTCCCCTCAAAAGAGAAAGAAGCCTAAACCTTTTTTACCATGGGTAATTTTCAGAAATTACAAGAACAACTAGGATATACCTTCCAAGATGAATCACACTTGCATCTAGCTCTTACACATCCATCTGCTTCTGGAAAAAACTCTAAACCCAATGAAGATAATCAAAGAATGGAATTTCTTGGGGATGCCATTCTGCAGGTGGTAATCTCAGAAGCATTATATTCAATGCATCTTAATTACGATGAGGGAGCCCTCACTAAGGCTCGTGCCGGATTAGTTAATGGGAGTTCACTAGCAAATAAAGCTTCTCTTCTCGGCCTTGAAAACCATCTGATAATCGGCAGAGGACAACAAACCGAATTTGAGAGAGGGAAGAGCTCAGCACTCGAGGATGCATTTGAAGCCATTATCGCAGCGATATTTCTTGATGGAGGGCTGGATGCCGCACGGGCATTTCTAAAACGTATATTTAAACAAGAACTAGCTAATCCTGATCTTATTGAAGTTATCAAAAACCCAAAAGGAGAGCTGCAGGAACTACTTCAAGGCGAATCTGGTGAACCCCCAAAATATGACTTGTTAAATTCAACAGGACCGGATCACAACAGAAAATTTGAAGTTCTGGTTAAACACCTTGGTAAAGAACTCAGCAAGGGAACAGGTAATAGCATAAAAGAAGCTGAATCTGATGCCGCATTGACTGCATTAAATAAAATGCAAAAGGCTAATCAAAGTTAAATCCGATATCCACTGATGGTGCTGAATGCGTCAACGCACCAATTGAAATATAGTCTACACCTGTTTCAGCCACCTCGCGGACAGTTTCCATAGTTATCCCTCCACTAGCCTCCGTGCTTGACCGGCCATTAATTAATTCAACCGACTGTCGCAACTCATCGTATGACATGTTATCCAGAAGTATGATATCTGCGCCTGCCTCTGCAGCAGATTGTGCCTGTTGAACGGTATCAGCTTCAACCTCAACTTTAATGTCAGGATAGTTTTCCCTAATCCTTAAGACTGCCTCAATGATATTTCCGCCCACGGCAACTAGGTGGTTATCCTTGACCATCGCCTGATCGTAAAGACCAATACGATGGTTCATGCCTCCACCACACACTACTGCATATTTCTCTAAAATACGCCAACCTGGAATAGTTTTTCTTGTATCGAGAATTTTCGCCCTTGTTCCCTCAACCTGCTTAACATATTTAGCGGTTAAAGTCGCTATCCCTGACAATCGCTGTAAAAAATTTAGCGCTGTACGTTCAGCTGTCAGTAGAGCTCTGGCAGGACCATGAATTCTCAGTAGTGGCTGAAAAAAATCTCCATCCTGTCCATCCAAAACTTCCACACTAAAGTCAACAGAATCATCAAGTTCTTTAAATGAAGCAATAGCAAGATCTATCCCGGCCACTACTAGTGGCTCCTTAGCAATCATCGCTCCCGAAGCAAAGGAATCTTGAGGGATAAGCGCATTCGTAGTGACATCACCACTCCCTATATCTTCAGATAACGCAGATTTAATCAGCGGCAAATAATCGTCTTTAGCCAATGCTTCCGGCATCAGGGAAGTCTTGGCTAAGCTGCCAACAGTTTGAAGCCAAAATCCAAACAAGCCCTTATCATCCAAATTCCTTCCAAATTAGATAAAATTTTGTAAAATGAGCGTCACAATCATGAAGCAATTTGGTAAAGAACGCTTACACTTGGCTGGAATAATTATCTCTGGACTATTTATTGTCTCTTCAGTAACACCAGTTTTTGCCCAAGCTAAATCAATAAAATGGGAAAAATCGATTGCAGCATTTGAAGCTGCTGACAAAAAGAAAATGCCTAAAGAAGACGGAGTACTATTTATTGGCAGCTCAAGTATTCGCGGCTGGAAAACAATTGAACAGGATTTCCCAAACCATACCGTTATCAACAGAGGCTTTGGCGGCTCTGAGATTGAAGACTCAATTCACTTTGCGAATCGAATTATACACCCTTACAAGCCAAAACATATTTTGCTCTACGCTGGCGATAA
>JAYZHR010000060.1:0-10199 GCA_036166355.1 Verrucomicrobiota bacterium
GAAAGCACGCAAAATTTCTAGCGAGTACCTTAAACGGCGTCAGCAAGAGCTTAAAGAGGGTAAAAAAAATGTACGAACTTGGATGGTAAAGTAGCCGTAATATTAAAATTATATAGTGCACTCTAAAATCCATTAAAATGAAATACTGTATCTTGATTTTGGCTTTGGCGGGCTTTTACTCTCCAGTAATTCCACATGCTGACGTTAAGCCGAATGTTTTGTTTATTGCAGTCGACGATTTGAATGACTGGATAGGTTGTCTGGGTGGACATCCACAGGCAGTAACTCCAAACATGGATCGCTTGGCTCAGCGCGGAGTATTGTTTACTAATGCCCACTGTGCCGCACCGGCTTGTAACCCTTCTCGAGCGGCAGTTTTTAGTGGATTGATGCCGAATCGTACTGGTGTGTGGTCGAATGATAGTGAAAGGATTGAAAAGAAGCATCCTAAGGAAGTACTCCTTCCTCATTTGTTTCGCGATCATGGCTACCAGACACTTGGGGCTGGAAAGATGTTGCATGGTAATGTTGCAGGGCTTTTTGAAGATTTCTACAGCGTAAATCAGCGTTGGAGTCCGTTTAAAAAAAATGCCGTGCGCTATACGAAAGCGGAGTTGCCAAGCAAGGGTACAGATAATCCTCGCCATGTAACGATGGACAGTCTTGGGCGCCAAGTGGTGTTGCCTATCAACCGAATGCCATCTGATCGTAAGCCGGATCGGCTTGATGGGGAATCGTTTGACTGGGGAGGGTTCGATGTGCCGGATGGTGATTTTGGAGACACAAAAATTACTACTTGGGCCATTGAAAAATTGCAGGCTAGTTTAGGTAAGGAAAAACCATTCTTTCTTGGGGTGGGTTATTATCGTCCTCATATTCCGCTCTTTGCTCCACAAAAATATTTTGACCGTTTTAAGGAGATGTCCGGAAAGCTTCCGATTGTGGTTACTGATGATTTAAATGATGTTGGTCCAGTGGCTAGAAAGTGGGCGCGTGAGCCTGTTACCGCTGGAAGCCACTATACAGTTCTAAAACATAGGCAATGGGTTGCTGCAGTGGAGGCATACCTTGCTTGTACCACCTATGTGGATTATGAAATAGGCCGTTTACTGGATGCACTTGATCAGAGCAATGCAGCAACTAATACATGGATTTTTCTTTGGAGTGATCACGGATGGCATCTTGGGGAAAAAGAGCACTGGGGTAAGTGGACCGGTTGGGAGCGTTCGACCAAAGTACCTCTTATCGTTGTGCCACCAAAGCAATTGGCTAGTAAATTTGCGCCTGGAGGTTTGCGTTGTCATCAACCAGTTGGGCTCATTGATCTTTTTCCGACGCTTGCAGAGGCCTGTGGTCTAAGTATTTCCAAGAAACTCGATGGCGAATCACTTCTGCCACTTTTACGTGATCCTTCCAAGGAAAGTGGACGAGTATTAACTACTACTTTTGGCAAAGGGAATATCTCGTTGCGAACTGTTCGTTGGCGTTACCTTCGTTATGTCAACGGTGAGGAGGAACTTTATGATCTAAAAAATGATCCGAATGAATGGGCTAATCTTTCAAAGGATTCCCGATTAACTAAGGTTAAGCAGCGCTTAGCTAAGGTAATGGAATGATTACTAATTTTCCCTAAAAACCGGCACCCCTGGTCTTGGTTTTAATTCGACAGAGGTACATATCCGATGTGAGGTATAATACTGATCCGTCATTACCCCATGCAACATTAGCGATACTTTCGCCAGTGACCAATCGGCCGAGTAATTCGCCTTCAGGCGAAAGGATTAGCACGCCACCTGCCCCAGTGGCGAATACATTGCCTTTGTAGTCAACTTTCAGGCCATCACCACCGCTGCGCGGAACGCGATCATCTTTTGAAGAATCAAAAAAAACTTTTGGTTTACCTAGGTTGCCATCTTTTTTGACCGGAAAGGCACGCCATACTGGATCCCGTCCATCGCTGTTAGCTACATAAAGAATGTTGTGATCTGGGGAGAAACCAATGCCATTTGGACGGGACATGTCTTTGTATTGTACTGTGACTGTACCGTCTCCTTCTAATCGATAGACTCCGCAAAAATCGATCTCTCGCATGGGGTCATTCGCACGTTGTGGTAGCCCGTAAATTGGATCTGTAAAATATATGTCACCATTTTTCCTTATGGCCAAATCGTTCGGGCTGTTAAGTCGCTTTCCTTGCCATCGATCGGCAAGGGTGATTTTACCTCCACCTTTGGTGACGACAGAGATGCGTCGGTCACCGTGTTCGCACAGGATGAGTCGTCCCTGCGAGTCAAGTGCGAGTCCATTACTGCCAGGTTCCCGGCCGTAATCAGCGACACCTGTGTAACCAGCTGGATTCATATATACCGAGGCTCCAGTTCCTTCCTGCCATTTCATAACAACGTTGTTAGGGATATCGGAAAATAATATGTATCCACCATATTTATTCTTAGGTTCGTTAATCCAAACCGGACCTTCAGACCATTCGAATCCACCACAAAGCACCTCAATCTTAGAGTCTTTTTCGATGAGTTGATTAAGCGCTTGTTCAAAACGATCGATTCGTCCGATGTGTGCGAAGTTAGTTGTATTTTGTCCAAAGCCAGTCGCTTTTATAGCGATAAGCATAGTTATCGTGATTAGATATTTCATTTTATTGATCGATTATTTTAAAGCGCTGTAGCCCATGAGTTTGAAATTTCCCGCCAATTGGGAATAGCCGGGGTTGATTTGACTCAAAAGTATACCAATAAATTTTTCTTTTGGATCAACCCAAAATGATGTGTAGAAGTAGCCTCCTCCGTTGAAGCTTCCTTGAGATTCTGGATGGAGATGTTTTTCGGAGTTGATAACGACGCCGACACTAAGACCAGATGCCGTACTAGATTCCGGGTTGGATTGGTGTACGCCTCGCGAGATCATATCAACAGTCTTGCGCCCAAGGATTCGTTCGCCGTCAAGTTCACCATCATTGACTAACATCTGCAAAAAACGTGCATAGTCATATGCAGTGGAGATGATGCCAGCACCGCCTAGGGCAATCTTGTCAGGATTACGCTTCCACCATTCTGGTTTGTTATTAGGCGCTTTTTCATCGAAAACGCTTTCATCGAACAGTGCCAGCTTTCCATTCTTTGTGGTATAGACTGAAGGCATTCGATTCCATTTGTTTTTTGGGACTGCAAAACCAGTGTCTTTCATTTTTAGTGGCCTGAAAAGTTCCTCCCTCATGTATTTGGCAAATGGCCGTCCATCGAGTACTTCGATTACTCGCCCAAGGACATCCATGTTCATACCGTATGTATGACCTTCACCGGGTTCGTGAGCTAGAGGAACTCCGGCTAGCCGTTTTATGTTCTCTTCCAAACTGATATCTTCACCGGGCCAGGCATCGATGATTTTTTCTTTCATATACCCGGCACGACCTTTGTAGGTGAAAATCGGATAGACAATTCCTGAGGTGTGCGTAAACAGTTGGTTCATTCGGATTTTTTTCTTCGCAATTTGAGTGACGAATGCCTGTTTTTCTCCATCCCATGATTCTAGAACGGTTTGTTCTTTAAACTCAGGTAGGATGGATCCCAGTTCGGTATACATATTGTATTCAGCCTTTTCGAATAACTGCAAAGCGGCCACTGTTGTAATAAGCTTGGACATGGAGGCAATACGGAAGAGAGTATCTTTTTTGAGTGTTTTTTTACTCTCGATATCGGCCCAGCCAAATGCTTTATGATAGCCAATTTTTCCATCTTTAATCAATATGCCTACTGCTCCAGGAACTTCCTTCCGGTCGATGCAACCTTGAATCATTTTGTCGATGCGCTTTAAACGGTCGGAGTCAAATCCAGCCTTAGAGGGCTTGGTTGTTTTTAAATCTTCAGCGTGTCCGTAGGTAAAAGCCAATAGGCAGAAAATTACGAAAAGGTTCATTCTTACTTGAGAAATCATAAAATTTTGAGCACCTATTCAATACCGATATTGTCAATTCGTCGAGTAAATCTAAACCGTCAGTGGATGTGGTGGTAGGTTGTAATCTATCAATAGATTGTAGTGTTTAGTTGAATGAACTGTGCAGATAACTTTAATCTTTTGGCAGGATGATCCTTTTTCAATCAAATCGATTATTATTAGTATTAATTGTAGTTTGTTCCTTTGGGCAATCCTCAATTGAAGGAGCCAAGCGGCCAAATATTTTGTTTGTTATGGCCGATGACTTGGGTTGGATGGACTTGGCTTGCCAAGGAAACAAACTTGTTGAGACCCCGAATCTAGATCGTTTGGCTAAGCAAGGAATGCGTTTTACGAATGCCTATTCTGCAGCTCCAGTTTGTTCGCCAACTAGAGCTGCAGTATTGACTGGTCAGGCACCTGCACGTGTGCGCATGACTTCACACTTGCCTGGTAAATTTTTCCCAAAGGATAATCGTCCGCAGCCAGCAGATATGCTGGCTGCGATTGAGCCTCATCATGTTACAATTGCAGAACGTCTAAAGGAGGCTGGTTATGCTAATGCGTTTCTTGGAAAGTGGCATATTGCACCCAGTGCAGGACCAAATGGTAAAGTGGCAACCAAGCATTCTCCTTTAAATCAGGGGTTTGATATTAATATTGGAGGTGCATCGTATGGTGGTCAGCCGAGTTTTTTTTCTCCATACCGTATTTCAACTCTACCTGACGGGGAACCAGGTGAGTATCTTCCGGATCGATTAGTGGATGAAACGATTAATTTTATTCAAAGTAAAAAATCTCAGCCTTGGATGGTTCATCTCTGGTTTTATACGGTGCATTGGCCTATGCAGGCGCCAGATGCTTTGTTGAAAAAATATGAAAACAGAAAAGGTCCGGGTCTAAATGACACGCGGTACGGTGCAATGATAGAAGCAATGGATATTGCAATGGGAAGATTGCTTAATTCGTTAAAATCAATCGGAGTGGATGAGGAGACATTGGTGGTTTTCACCAGCGACAACGGAGGTTTTGCTGGTGTGTCAGATTGTCGTCCATTACGAGAATCAAAAGGTCATTTATATGAGGGAGGTATTCGTGTGCCAATGATTGTTCGTTGGCCCGGTTTGGTGAAGCCTGGAATGTTATGTCATGAGCCTGTGGTGAGTATGGATTTTTATCCGACTTTTCTTGAGATTGCTGGAATAAAACCTATGAGTAAAAAACCTCTTGATGGTAAGAGTTTAGTATCACTTTTTAAACAAGATGGTGAATTTGAGAGCAGGGATCTCTACTTTCATTTTCCTAATTATGCTTGGCATATGGATAATCGTCTTGGTGGGGCTGTGCGATCTGGTGATTATAAAATGATACGCAATTATGATGATCAATCAGTTGAACTATACAATTTGAAGTTAGATATAAGTGAGACCAATAATTTGGTTAATGAGGAGCCTCAATTGGCTCGAAGTTTGAATAATAAACTTACTATGTGGCTTGAGGAAACCGATGCTTTAATGCCTAAGCCTCCAAATCCAAGGGTTAAATAACTAGTTTTTTGTTTCTTGATTTTATCCAGTTTTAGGACGAAAATTTTTTCAGTGACGTTTTTGAGGCGGTTAATTTTACTTTTGTTGCTGTTGGCTTGGGTGCCGGCGTCATCACATTGTCTAATTGCCGCAGCTCTTCAAAATGCAATTGTTAGTGACTGTTGTGTTGATTCCAAAAAAACACAAACTACTGATTCTCACAATAATTCAGATTGCTGCCCTTTTTGTGATACATTTGAGTCTGGTAAATTTTTAACTTCCTCAAAAGATAAATCAGATACAGTTGAGGGAGTTGTTGGTATTTATCCTTCAATTAACTCTCTTGTTAGAATTCCTAATCGTTCGAAGGCATTATCTTTTATTCCTCATGAGAGTCCGCCATCGGCTGTTTCCTGGCAATTTGAAATCCGGTCGGCCCGACTTGGGCGTTCACCCAGTATTTTATTCTAGGAACCATTTCTCAGGTTCCTATTTCTCTAATCTACCATAAGGCACGGGTGTGTCTAAAGGTTGGTAAAAATGGGTTTGAATCGGATGTATAATTTAAAAAGAAAGGAAACAAAAATGAATTTAGTAATGAATAAAATGAAGAGTTTGGCCGCTGTCACGACCATAACGATATTGGGAATGGTTACTGTTATGTCAGCGGATGGTGATCCAGATGCTAAGCAAGAGGTGCGCGATATTGCAGCTATTAAGTTGCTGAAGGAGCGTAAGGATATTTCGTTAGCTTATGTCAAGGGATTGGTATGTCCTTCGTGTGCACTTGGAATTCGTATCAAGGTCGGGAAGTTGCCATTTGTAGATTCAGCTCGTTATAAGCGAGGCGTCGATATGGATGCCAAGACGCAGTTGATCACCGTGGCAATACTGCCAGGATTGAAGGCTGACGTTGAAAGTTTAAGTAAGGCTATTACTGCTGCTGGGTATGATCCTATTGAGAGATACACTATCCAGGGTGGCAAGTTGAAGTCGCACCCCTTCGCTAAGGCAAAAAGTTCTAAGTAACCATGTTGAAACGCATATCGACGCTCTTTGGTGTCGTATTATCCATTTTGTTTGTGTCAGCTGACGAGCCGATAATGAACATGATGCCACGCTGGGACAATGGTTGGGGTTTGCAGCTTATCGATGAGTATCGTCACGAAGAGGATCTTCTATTGGGTAGTCGCACTGCTTATTCTGGCTTCACCGAGGATGTGCATCTTCTGCATTTTCAGGGAGTCTACACTTGGGATCGATCCATTCGATTAACTTACAAGATTCCATACGTTCTTAATGCCCGTCGAGAGATGCCTGATGGTTTGGGTGGTAAGCAGGTCGAACATGATAATGGCATAGGAGATGCCACATTGGCTTTGCCATTAAAGAAATATTTTAATCTAGATGGCAGAAGTGGGTCTTGGGGGTTTAAGCCAATGTTGCGTGTGCCTTTGGCAGGGGAGGATAATTACGAAATCTATGATAATGAATGGGGTGGTGGTCTGGGTTTGAGTTACGACTTTGAAACATCCCGACTTGCTTTTCTAAGCTCTGCCAGTTTCTGGTTATTTGAAAATGAAAAACCCGCCGAGACTAAATTGTCACTCGATTTGGGTTACAAGTTTTACCCTCTTGGAACCAATAGCCAAATCTTGTGGGAAACTGATTTTCTCTATAAGGCCAATGGAACCGAGAATCTTTTAGCTGGGCCTGCGATTTATTGGAACTTTAATGATGTCACTCATATGAGATTGGAGTGGAAACATGATTTTCACAATCGTCAGGGTACGCTGGATCATGGCAATGGCGACCGTTTTCTGCTGAGTCTGGGTATGGTGTTTTGATTTCATTTTACGCTTGGCGAAGCGTGAGCTGACTTGACCTCCCGTTTAGGCGATAGAAGAATCTGGCCTTCATGACCCGGTTGTTCGCCATTTTTCTTTTCAACACCGTGATAGCAATCGCAGGTGTTGAAGAATATCTGCGTGACATCAAGCCGGTGCTCAAGGAGCGTTGTTACGCCTGTCACGGTGCTCTCAAGCAGAAGGCCGGGTTGCGAGTGGACTCGGCTGAAAATTTGCGAAAGGGGAGTAAGCGTGGAGATGTGCTGGCGCTTGGCCAAGCGGAGGCGGGTGAATTGCTCGTGCGGTTGACAGCGGCGGATGCGGGCGAACGCATGCCACCGGAAGGAGTGCCGCTGAAGTTGGAGGAGATAAAGGCGATTCGCGAGTGGATTGCTGCCGGAGCGCCGGTGCCGCAGAGCGAAATAGCTGAGGCGGATCCGAGGGAACATTGGGCATTTCAGGTGCCAAAATGCGTGCCGATGCCGGGCAACGCAGGCAATCCCATTGACGATTTATTGGAGGCCCGCTTGGTCAAGCATAGATTGAAGGCCCAGTCTCCAGCCGAACGCACGATTCTCATCCGCCGCCTTTACCTTGACCTCATCGGGTTGCCGCCCACGGAGAAGCAGTTGCAGGATGAACGACGTTGGGAATCCATCGTGGAAGAGTTGCTCGCCAGTCCCTACCACGGAGAGCGCTGGGCCCGGCACTGGATGGATGTCTGGCGTTACTCGGACTGGTACGGCCTTGGCGATGAGGTGCGTGACAGCCAGAAACAACTTTGGCGCTGGAGGGACTGGATGGTTACCTCGCTCAATGAAAACAAAGGCTACGACCAAATGGTTCGAGAGATGCTGGCTGCTGATGAAATAGCCCCGGAGGATTTGGAGACGGTAGCGGCCACCGGTTTTCTGGCCAGAAGTTACTACAAATTCAACCGAACGACCTGGCTCGATAATACGGTTGAACATACGGGCAAGGCCTTCATGGGGTTGACCATGAATTGCGCCAAGTGCCACGACCATAAATACGATCCGATTGACCACCTCGATTACTACAAGTTCCGGGCGATTTTCGAGCCGTATCAGGTCCGTGTCGATGCCATGCCGGGGCCGTTGGATTTGGCGAAGAATGGCATCACCCGCGTTTACGACGGGAACCTTGGCGCCGCCACCTATCTCCACGAGCGAGGTGATGAAAGTAAGGTAGATAAAAACAGGAAGATTAGCGCGGCACCCCCGGCGTTCTTGGCAAGTGGATGGGAGCCTCCCAAACCGGTCGAACTTCCGCTCGAAGCTTGGCGGCCTGACATGCAGAAATTCGTCCAGCAGGGATTCCTTTCACAAAAGTTGGCAAAGGTAACGGAGGCTGAAGCTCAACTGGAGAAACTTAAACTCAAGAAGGCGGCCCAGAAAGAGAAGCGAGCGAAAAGCAAAAGCATCAAGCCCGTTAAGGGTGAGACAATCCTGACCGATGACTTTAGCAAACCCCGGCCGGATCTCTGGACTGTTTTTGGCAGTGATTCGCGTTATCAGGATGATTCGCTTTCCATTACCAAATCCTCGCTTGACACAACCTACCTTCGCTCAAAAGTTAACCATCCCCGGGATTTCGAACTGGAGTTAAAGTTTAAAACGACCGGTGGTCAAAAATGGAAATCGACCGGGATTCGATTCGACGTCGATGAGAGTGGGGATAATTCGCACTTCGTGTATACCAGCGTATTCGGGGCCAAGGTGCATTTGGCCCACACCATCAAAGGGAAGGACGAGTACACTCAGGCTGTTGCAAAGAGGTCGATCAAACTGAATCAAATTTATACGCTTGGCCTGAAGGTTCGCGATCAGTTGGTCAACGTTACGTTGGATGGGGAATTTCTTTTCGCCTACACCCTGCCGCGACGTCAACCCGGTGCGGTGCAGCTTCTTGCTTACGATGCTATTGCGGATTTTCATGGTATTGAAATCAGGCGTTTGCCCACTCAGGTTTTCCTCGAACGAGCAGGTAGCGGAGGCAAGGCGCCTGTAACGGTTGAGACTATCAACCTGGCGGAAGCAAAACTGCGCTTGGCCAAGGCGGAGTATGCCTTTGGCAAGGCGCGAATTGATGCGGACAACGCCGTTTTCAGAAAAGAGGGCAACGGTTCAGCGGAGACCGCGGGGGAAAAACAAATCGAAGCCGGCTTGGCCAAGGCGAGAGTTGACCTGCTCGACTCAAAAAAAACAGCCGAGGCTGAAAAGAAGATTAAGAGACTGATTGCGGATCTTCAGGCTGAAAAGTTTCCGGATCTTGAACCGCTACCGTTCAGTCAGGTATCCCTGATTAACACGCCGAACAAGGATGCTCTGCCTTCGGAAGGAGGTTACCCGAGAACCAGCAGCGGACGAAGAACAGCGCTGGCGAATTGGTTGACGCACCGCGATCATCCTTTGACAGCCCGGGTGGCCGTTAATCACATCTGGTTGCGACATTTCGGAACACCGCTGGTTGCGACAGTCAGTGATTTTGGCTTAAGGGCACCTAGACCACTGCATCAAGACCTGCTGGATTATTTGGCCGTTGAATTCATCGAGTCCGGATGGGACATGAAACATCTGCACCGCCTGATTCTCACGTCGAAGGCTTGGCAGCGCAGTTCATCCAATCTTGGTGCAGACGAGAAAACTCTTGCCGCCGATCCGGGTAATCACCATTACTGGCGAATGAACGGTCGTCGAATGGAGGCGCAGGTTATTCGGGACAGCCTGCTTTACTTGGCGGGGACGCTTGATCTGTCTCAGGGCGGCCCGTCGGTCACGCCTACTCCCAACGCCCGTCGGCGCGGCCTCTATTTCTTTCATTCCAGAGACGGGCGTTCGAGGTTCTTGGCGACGTTTGA
>JAYZHR010000061.1:0-5611 GCA_036166355.1 Verrucomicrobiota bacterium
TTTCGTATTTTATATTCTTCTTCAATTTGAATTTTCATGGTGACTTCAGACCTGTCTGTATTAAGGTTTATCTGTGTAACTTTACCGATAGGAACACCGGCCATCATTACTACTGCATTCTTAACAATACCATCAACATTTTTGGTTATGAGATTGAGTGAGTAAGTTTTAGTTAAAGGGCTTCTGCCTTTGGCGAAATTGAGGATTAATGCGACTGCTATAACTAATGAAATAGCTATGAATAATCCTACTTTCCATTCTGTTTTTGCTTTCATATCAGAACTCTAAGTCTTTTGGGTCTGCGATACCGTTTACGAATTTGTGAACTATGGGGTCAGTTGAGTTAAAAATATCTTCTGGTTTTCCATTGGCATGAATAACACCATGATGAAGCATCATTACATGGTTTCCAACACGCCTCATGCTTCTGGTGTCATGAGTAACGACTATTGTGGTGCACTTGAGCTGGTCGCGCATTTTAATAACTAGCTGATCAATGCTATCAGATACTACTGGATCGAGTCCTGTTGTTGGCTCGTCATAAACGATTATCTCTGGTTTGTAAACGATAGCTCGTGCAAGGCCAACCCGCTTTCGCATTCCACCGGAAAGTTCTGCTGGTTTTTTGTTCTGAGTGCCTCCTAAATCAACTAATTCCAAGGCTTCTGCAACAGTTTTTCGAATTTGTTCCCGAGTCATTTTTTGTTCTCTATCAAGAAGAAATCCTACATTCTCTTCAACTGTTAATGAGTCGAATAAAGCGGCACCCTGAAAAAGCATACCGAATTTCCTTCGTATTTTGATAAGTTGTCTTTCATTCAAATCAACTATACTTTTACCTTCTATTATTACATCGCCTGAGTCGGGTTGAATTAGTCCGATTATATGGCGTAATAAGACGCTTTTACCACATCCGCTTCCTCCGATTATTACGGCAGACTCTCCTTTGCTAATAGATAAATTAACCCCGCTAAGAACTTCTTGGGTTCCAAAGCTTTTTCGTAGTTGTCTTACTTCAATCAATCTGAGTATATAAGTATTTTGTTAAGTACAAGGGTTACGAAGAAGTTGCTTATAAGAATAATAATTGATGATACAACAACCGCCTGAGTCGTGGCTCGACCGACGCCTTCCGCACCTTGCCCGCAATTCATTCCTTTGTAGCACGAAACAGTTCCAATAATACCTGCAAAAATGAAGGCTTTAATTAAGCCCATTAACACGTCTTCTGACCAAGTGTAAAAAACCATATTTGTCCAAAGGAAAACGGGATCTAATCCTAGAAGATAAACAGCTACTGCCATTCCGGAAGCCATTCCAATAGCAATAGCTTCTGCAGTGAGTAGTGGCAATGTTATCAGGGTTGCTAGTAATCTAGGTGCTACTAGAAAATCTATTGGGTGGGTTGCAAGAGTTCTTAATGCATCAATTTGTTCGGTGACTTTCATTGTGCCTAGCTGTGCAGCCATGGCGGCTCCCACTCGACCAGATACCATTAACGCTGTTAAAACAGCACCTAGTTCTCGGCACATTGCTACACTTACCACCGACATTACAGCATTGTCCATCTTGACTTTATGAAACTGAATGTAGAATTGAGCACACATGACCATGCCTGTGAATGCTCCGGTAAGCAGTACTACTGATTGAGATTTTACTCCGATGAAATTAATCTGTTCGATCAAATCTCGAAGGCGAAATCGCTTTGTGAAGATTGATCCCATAGCCTCCCAAAACAGATAGGAAATTCGTGCCAGGCTACTGAATGCTTCTTTGATGGGATTTTCTTCAGGTTTTGCCATGAGGTCTGCAGGGGCTTTATTATCAATCTGATTGACATGAAGCGAGTCAACAAATGATTTGTTAATAAAAAAGCTCGGCTAAGAGTCTAGCCAGAAGGAGATTATGGTCTTAGTATAATACTATTTAGAGATTTTAGTATTTTTGCTCTTGGATGGCCGTTTTTTCTGAGAGAACTTCAACTGATCATTCACTTTAGTTATAGTGATGATTTCGCCTTCGCGAAGATCGCCTCGTATGATTTCTTCAGCCATAGGATCTTCAAGGTATTTTTCTACAGCACGACGCATGGGACGAGCTCCATAGGTGGGATCATATCCTTTTTCAAGTAGTAGATCACGTGCTGAATCATCCAATTCAAATTGGATATTACGCTCTATTAAACGTTTTCGAACTTTGTCTAATTCTAGCTCGAGAATATTCTTTAATTCTTCTTTTCCTAGTGAACGGAAGACCAAGATGTCATCGAATCTATTTAAGAATTCTGGTCGGAAGACTTTTTTTGCTTCCTCTGTAAGGTTCTCCTTCATTCGGGCGTAGTCTTCTTCTTCATCTGGAGAAGTAAAGCCCATAGCTGAGCCTTTTTGAAGACGGTCGGCTCCAACATTTGATGTTAGTAGTATAATGGTATTCCTGAAATCAACCTGCCTGCCAAAGCTATCTGTAAGCTTTCCTTCCTCTAGAATTTGTAAAAGCATATTTGTGACATCCGGATGAGCCTTTTCAACTTCATCAAAAAGAACAACTGAGTAAGGGTTCCGACGAACTTTTTCAGTCAGTTGACCACCTTCTTCATATCCAACATAACCCGGTGGTGATCCGACAAGTCTTGAAACATTGAATTTCTCCATATATTCAGACATGTCTAGTTGTACTAACGCCTTGCTATCACCAAACATGTTTAATGCTAAGCTTTTTGCAAGAAGCGTTTTGCCGACACCGGTTGGACCAAGCATCATAAATGCTCCAATTGGACGAGCTGGATCTTTAAGGTCTGCACGGCTTCGGCGTAGTGCTTTACAAAGTGTTTCTACGGCCTCGTTTTGACCGACTACAAGCTCGGATAATATGGATTCCATAGCGAGTAGTTTTTGGATTTCTCCTTGTTCCATGCGTTTCAGAGGAATTCCAGTCCACTTAGAAACTACATGCATGATATCATCTTCATCTACTAGAACTCGATTTTCTTCACTATTTTTTTTCCATTCAGACAAGACAACATCAAGTTTCTCTTTAGATTTTTTTTCTTCGTCTCGCATAGAGGCAGCCGTTTCGAACTGTTGTTCTTTTATAGCTTCCTCTTTTTTAATTCTAGTTTCTTCTATAGAATCTTCTAGTTTCTTAACCTCTGGAGGTCGAGTCATAGACTTAATTCTGGCACGGGCGCCAGCTTCATCCATTATGTCGATAGCTTTATCTGGTAGAAATCGTCCAGTAATATACCGTTCTGAAAGTTTGACAGATGCTTCGACAGCTTTATCTGTAAGGTCCATTTTGTGGTGGTCCTCGTATCGTGCTCGAAGGCCTTTAAGTATCTCGATTGCATCTTCAATTGAGGGCGGTTCTACCTTTACAGATTGAAAACGTCTTTCAAGAGCTGCATCTTTTTCAATATATTTTCGAAACTCATTAAGAGTGGTTGCACCGACACATTGCAGTTCCCCACGACTCAATGCAGGTTTGATTATATTGGATGCATCCATGGTTCCTTCAGCTGAGCCAGCTCCAACGATCGTGTGTAATTCATCAATAAAAAGAATTACATTTTTAGCTCGGCGAATTTCGTCCATCACTGCCTTTATGCGTTCTTCAAATTGGCCGCGATATTTTGTTCCAGCGACCATTAATGCTAGGTCAAGTGTGATAACACGTTTTTCACGTAAAATTTCTGGAATATTCCCTTTTGCAACTTCTTGAGCTAATCCCTCAACAATAGCGGTTTTACCAACACCAGCTTCACCCAATAGTACAGGGTTGTTTTTTGTCCGTCGGCAAAGAACTTGAATAACTCGTTCGATTTCTTCGGAACGGCCGATAACCGGATCCATTTCACCTTTTTTAGCAATTTCAGTGAGGTCGCGGCCGAAAGCTTTTAAAGCAGGAGTTTTGACTTGTTTTTTATTAGTATCTACTTCTTCTTCCACTCCATTTGCTACTTCTTCATTATCTTCAAAATTAGGATCTAATTCTTGAAGTATTTCCTGGCGACATAGATCTATATCTATATCTAGATTTTTTAGTACTCTAGCTGCTACGCCTTCTCCTTCTCGTAGTAGTCCAAGAAGAATATGTTCAGTGCCGACATAGGTATGATGAAGTGCTTTAGCCTCTTTCTTTGTAAGCTCAAGTACTTTTTTTACCCTTGGGGTATAGGGTATATTACCAGCAAGTTTCTGATCTGGCCCGGTCCCTACTTGTTTTTCAACCTCGAGACGAACAGTCTCCAGATCAAGTCCCATTTTTTGCAAGACATTAACTGCAACTCCTTGTCCTAAATTAATTAGCCCAAGCAAAAGATGCTCGGTTCCCACAAAACTGTGATTGAAACGATCTGCTTCCTTCCTAGCCAACGCTAGTACCTGCTGGGCGCGAGGTGTGAAATTGTTCATTGATTCATCACTCATATAGCAACCAGCAGTAATTTGAGCCTCAAGTGCCTGCTTGTCCAGCTCGAGAATAGCCTAATTATTTTCTTTTCCATAACTCAAATTTACCCTTTTTGATTAGAATTTTCCTCATCATTGAGGTTTTTTTTATGTAAAATAATAGGGCGATCGACATTTTGTAATCTTGATCGAAGTAAGTCTGATCGTAGGATATCTCGTTTTTCGGCCGACAGTTTCCCTTCGTTTGCTTTTTGTAAATGGGCTGGTTGAGTTATTATTATAAGCTCATTAATCAACGCTTGCGATGTGCCAGGAAACATTTTCATATCCATTCCTAGTCTTAGTAAAGAAAGTAAGTTCATTGTTTCCTTAGATGAAATACTGTGAGCGTTAGCAAGTATGCCGTAGGCTCGTCCGATATGATTATACACCATTTTGGTTTTGCTATCTATCAATTTAACACGTGCGTTTTCCTCGTGGTCAACAATTTGAAGGAGCACTTTGTTTAAACGATCAACTATATCTTCCTCTGTTTCACCTAATGTCATTTGGTTGGATACCTGAAATACATTGCCTAATGCTTCGGTTCCTTCTCCATAGAGCCCGCGAACAGCAAGCCCGAGTTTATTTACAGCCTGAATGATTTGGTTAATCTGTTCACTAAGAACTAAGCCTGGTAGGTGTAGCATTGCGCTAACTCGAATACCTGTTCCTAAGTTGGTTGGGCAGGCAGTTAGATAACCTCGTTTTTTTGAATAGGCAAATTCTAGGCCTTGCTCAAGCTCACTATCGAATTTATCTATTGTCATCCAAGCGTTCTTGATTTGTAGTCCTGGTAGGAGTGCTTGCATGCGAAGATGATCTTCCTCATTTATCATTACGCTGAGACTTTCGTCTTTACTTAAAATAATCCCACTACCGGAGTTTTTAGCTGCATGCTCTCGGCTTATCAGGTGGCGTTCTACTAGAATTTGTTTTTCCAATGTTGTCAGTTTATCCATTTCTGTCTCAAAGCTATTTTTCATTGTTTTAACTTTAAGTACATTTTCTCGAACATGTTGAAATGTTTCTACACGTGCAGATTTATTTGCCCATCCTGGAAATGGAATGCTGGTAAGATTTCGAGCGAGCCTTACGCGACTTGACCAAACTATTTTATTCGATGGACCTTCACGTTCAGCAGCAGTAGCCGGACTAGAAAGAAT
>JAYZHR010000062.1:0-7020 GCA_036166355.1 Verrucomicrobiota bacterium
AATAAACCATTAATTCTTATGACACCTAAGAGTTTGCTGCGTGATTCACGCTGCACCTCGTCACTGGAAGATCTCGCTAATGGCACATTTAAGGAAATAATTCCCGACTCTAAAGGCAACTCAGAAGCAAAACGTATTATTTTTTGCACCGGTAAAATTTATTTCGACTTAGAAGAATACCGCGAAAAAAACAATATAGAAGATTCCGCAATTATTCGCTTAGAACAACACTACCCACTACACAAAACAAAGCTACTAGAAGCAGCCAAAGTTCATCCGAAAGCAGATTCCTTCGTTTGGTGCCAAGAAGAATCAGAGAATATGGGAGTCTGGTTTTTCATCGAACCACAACTAAGAAAATTACTGAACCAAGAAATCATTTATGCCGGACGGGATGCATCTGCCAGCCCAGCTACCGGTTCACGTGCCATACATCTTCTTGAACAAGCCAAACTTATTAAGGAAGCCTTCACGCTCTAATCAACTTTCCATGCCCACTCAAATAAAAGTCCCCACAGTAGGCGAATCCATTAAAACAGTTTATATAGCCGACTGGAAAAAAAATACCGGCACATATTGCAATGCTGGTGATATCATTTGTGAAATTGAAACCGACAAAGCATCACAGGAGATTCCGACCGAAGTTGCCGGAGTCATCACTACCCTAGCAGAAGTAGGAGACGAGCTCCCTATCGGTGGAATACTCGCAACGATTGACGAAAGTGTTGATGCCCCAAGTACTGAAAATCATAATTCAAATGAACAAATAAACAGAGATTCAGCTGAAAATGACATATCAGATCCAGATAAAGAAAAACAAGAGATATTGACAACACCATCAGCTCGGATTCATGCAGAAGAACTAGGGATTGACCTCTCAAAAATTACAGGATCTGGCAAACAAGGACGAATATTAAAAGAAGATGTATTAGCTACTACAGAAAAATCTAAATCAATCCAAACCTCCACTTCAATTGCCAGTAATGACAATGTCGGCACTGCATCAAATGAAGTTGATGGCGCAACACGAAAGCGAATGAGCATGATGCGGCGCACTATTGCCAATCGGCTTGTCAGCGCACAGAACGAAGCAGCCATGTTGACTACATTCAATGAAGCTGACATGTCACAAATTATTGATTTACGAAAAAAGCACCAAAAACAATTTATTGAAACTCACGGTGTGAAGTTAGGTTACATGTCACTATTTGTTAAAGCAGTAGTGCATGCACTAAAAACAGTTCCGAATGTTAATGCTTCAATTAATGGAAACGATATCATCACATACGACCAACAACATATTGGTGTAGCTATCTCAACCGAAAAAGGACTGGTCGTGCCAGTAATTAGAAATGCTGACCAATTAACACTTGCAGAAATTGAGAAATCCATAATCAACCACGCCGAAAAAGCCCGGTCCGGAAATGTTGACTTGAACGACCTCACTGGCGGCACATTCAGTATCACCAATGGAGGCATCTTTGGATCGATGATGTCTACCCCAATTTTAAACCCACCTCAAAGCGGAATCCTAGGAATGCACACCATACAAGAACGTCCAGTAGCACTTAACGGTGAAGTTGTAATCCGGCCAATGATGTATCTTGCACTAACATACGATCATCGCATCGTAGATGGCCGCGAAGCGGTTACCTTCCTAGTTACGGTTAAGGAATTTATCGAAAAACCAGAACTTAACCTAATAGACTGATTTAATTACATGGAGTTTGATCTAATCATAATTGGAGCTGGTCCCGGCGGATACACCGCAGCTATTAAAGCTGCTCAACTTGGCATGAAAACCGCCATTATTGAGAAGGATAAAAACTTGGGCGGCACTTGCCTGAACGTAGGATGTATTCCAAGCAAGGCGCTCCTTTCATCGTCTGAATTATATCACCAAGCAAAAACTAACTTCGCTACTCATGGCATCAGTACTGAAGAATTGTCACTAGATGTCATGGCCATGATGAAACGTAAAGATGGTGTTATTCGAAAAATGGCTCGTGGCATCGATTATTTAATTAATAAAAATAATATCGAACACTTTAAAGGTATTGGAGGCATCATAAACTCAAGTGAGGTTGAAGTCATTCAGGGTAAAGAGAAAAAAAGACTTAAGTCAAAACGCATCTTGATCGCCACTGGCAGTAAGGTTAGCGGTCTTCCTTTCCTAGATTTTGATGGTAAAACAGTACTAAATAGTGACCATGCGATTGCTCTCGACCATGCTCCAGAATCTATGATTGTAGTGGGTGGAGGCGCGATTGGATTAGAATTAGGATCGGTTTGGGCACGTCTGGGAACCAAGGTTGATGTTATCGAGTCCCTACCCCGTATTGCCGCAATTTTTGATCAAGATGTTACCCAGCCACTTCAAAAGCTACTTCAAAAACAAGGGATTAAATTCCATCTCGAAACAAGTGTTGAATCAGCCGAAAAAATCAAAAACGGCATTAAATTAATAACATCAAAAGGAGATGATAAAATTGAAATAGATGCTGAAAAAGTTCTTGTTGCCGTCGGTCGAAAGCCTAATTGTGAACACTTAGGAGCAATCAAAGATGAGATTGCACTGGATGAACGAGGGCATATTAAGATCGATAAAGATTGGCAAACAAATATTCCCGGTATCTATGCGATCGGAGATGTTGTCACTGGCCCAATGCTTGCTCACAAGGCGGAGCAAGAAGCCATAGCTGTCGTAGAACGAATGGCGGGAAAGGCTGGCAAGGTGAATTACGAAACAATTCCTTGGATTATTTATACTTCACCTGAAGTTGCTTCGGTAGGCCTAACTGAAACAGCAGCAAAAGAAAAAGGTTACGAAGTATCGGTCGGTATTTTTCCTTTTCAGGCAAACGGACGAGCTGTAGCTAGTGGCCATTCAGAAGGGTTAGCCAAAATAATCTCTAACAAAACAACAGACCGGGTACTGGGTGCACAAATCCTCTCAACCAACGCCTCTGAACTAATAGCTGAAGTTGTATTACTGATGGAATTTGAAGGAAGCACAGAGGATTTAGCCCGAACAATCCATGCCCATCCCACAATGTCCGAGGGCTTAAGAGAGGCCGCCCACATCGCAATGGGAGAGGGGCTACATATTTAGCATTTAGAGATTACAAACGGACAAAAAAAGACGCTGGTTAAATCAGCGTCTTTTTATTCTCTATTATAAATTATTTTATTTTTCTGTAGCTGATGGAGCTGGCTCCACTACGGCAGGTTTATTAATTTTATACTCCTCCGGCGCTTCCTTGTTCAATTCTTCAATAACCTCTTTGGTAAGATCATTTTTTCCAACAGTATAAAGAACAAGACCAGTATCGTTTTGTGCAGAATTAACTATTAAATCATACCCCCCCTGCTTAGCTTTAGCGGAAATCACTTCCTTGATTTCATCAACTCGAGCCTTACTCAAACGAGCACGCATTTCACCCATAGTACGCTGCTTGTTCTGGCGATATTCAGAAAGACTACGAAGAGATCTATCATTCTCTGCTGCTTTTAACCGAGCTTTTTTAGTATCCTCTTCTCGCTTGGCGGCTGAGTTAGCCGGATCTTGAGCACTTTGAACAAGCCTAGAATACTCCTCTTGAATAAGCTTAATATCATCAACCATACCCTGCTCTATTTTATTAAAATCAGCTTCTCGCTCTTTTATCTGATTATTTGAAAGAGTAGTTTTCCAATATGAATCGAATGTTTTAGACATATCAACTGTAGCAATCTTAAGCGACTCTTGTGAGTAAATCGTGCCAGTAATAATTGCTAATGCAAATGTCAATGTGACCAGCTTTATTAGTCTTAAATGGATGATAGTTGTTGATTTCATTGTAAATTTGATTAGTAACTTCGGTTAAATCCAACGCCAAAATGAAATTGACCGCTTCCCTCAGCATAATCGGGATGGGAAATAGGGAAGCCATAGTCAAGCCTTAGTGGTCCAAGCAATGGCACCTGAAGCCGCAATCCTAAACCCCAGTTATCTGCATACTCACCAAGATCAAATTCATACGGATCAAGATAAGACATGCCAATGTCATAAAAAACAGCAAAGCGAAGTTGTTGTATTATAGGAATGGTGTACTCCAAAGAACCAAACCAATAACTGCTGCCACCTAATGGCTCGGAACCATCAATTACAACCGGATCCCACTTGGTTCCATCTCCAGGATGATAGAGAGCATTTTGATTTCCGTTAAAAGGAAATTCAGATGGCGAATGATGCACTGGAATAAACTTGTTAGCCTCTACCAGTTCACCATCACGGGTAATATCCACGAAATAACCGTAATGCTCTCGTCCCTCATGCATTTGCCTACCAACCTTCCATTTCTTTAGGCGAGGACCTATATCACGATAGTCATATCCACGCATATTATAGCTACCACCAAGGAAAAAACGATCAAAGTAAGGAATACGATCACTACCACCAAACTTGTCAACTACCCCAACCCTGCCAACAGCTTCAAGAACATGACCTTGCCAAAGCCCTGGGAAATAATATGCGCTTTCAAGTTCTAGTCGGTACATCTCAGTATCACCCCCAAAAGGACCTCCTGAAATTTCAGCAGATAATTGTGTCCGCTGACCTCGACTAGGCATTAGAGCATGATTCAGTGTGCTATAAGTCAGGAATGTTCCAAATTTAGAAACTAAACGATCATGATTTAATTCGGAATATTCACCTTCATCCTTACGAGCATTATCATAATACCACTCGAAAGGGTTCCCGGTAAGTGTATCAGAACGAATCAAACCAGTTTGCACCATGTCATGCTCACGAAGCATATCAGAGTAATATGATCTGTCATGAATACCTATTTTCTCAATAGTGTAATTAATACCTCCATAGGTAAAATCATTCCAGAGTGTCCTAGAAAGACCTAATTTTGCACCAGTCTGTTTCTGATTGAAATAGTTGCTATAGAAGCGGTTATCACGATGATAAAGATCCACCGAAAGCCGTAGTTTTCGATCAAGAAAATAGGGCTCTTCAAAAGTTACTAGGTAATCCTCATGCCTACGCCCTGCCGTAATCTGTAGTCGGAATTTTTGACCTCCGCCTGTAAAGTATGGTGGATTGAATAAATCAAAATTACCCTGAGTAAAGCCAACCTGACCATACAGGGACATAATAGAACCATACCCAAAACCCATCATTAGATTGGCAGTACGACCCTCTGTAACTCCGATAACCAAATTACGTTTGTTGGGCAGTTCTTCAATTCGCTCAACCTGCGTATCAACCTTATCAAACAATCCTGTGCCATCTAGACGACGCTTACTCAATTCGACACTTACCATATCGAATATTTCACCAGGGTTTATTGCTAATTCTCTACGGATTACTTTATCCTTAGTGGTAGTATTGCCGCGAATCTCAATCTTTTCGACCTCCACCTGCTCTTGTTCGTCGATTATATAATTAATATCAATTTCACCCGTATCTGTATTGGATTGTTTAGATACTCCAACATTAGCATCCAGATAACCATCCATATCATACAGATCGTTGATCGCCTGAACATCATCAATCAAACCTTGCGGCGTGAAAATAGCACCCTCCGTCATATATAGTCCGACGAACTGCTCAAAAGTTGCTTTACCACGTCGAATATCCGCTTCTGAAAGTATGTCGTTCCCCTCAAATGTAACTTTTCCAACGCGATACTGGTAGCCCTCTGAAACATTTAAACGAATAACCATCCTATCCTCCTTTGGATATTCGAATTTGACCTCTCCAACCTTAAAGTCAATGTAGCCCTCTGATTGATAAAACTTTACCAACTCATCAAGATCCTCATCCCACTGCTCTTGCTCAAATTTCCCGCTACCGGTAAGCCAAGACAACCACCAGCGGCGACGAGTTTTCAAAACTTTACGCAACTCCCGCTGCGAAAATGCCTTGGCATCATCAAAAATAATTTCAGTAATCTTTACCTTTTTACCAGGATCAATTTGAAAGGTAACCGAAGCCTCACCTAGCTCCTCGTTACGCTCAATCTGAGTATCCACTGAAGCTTGATGATAACCCGCTTTCTGATACTCCTTCACAAGGATTTGCTTATCGGACGCCAAACGCATTCCGTTAAGTGTTTCACCTGTTCGAGATCTAATTTTTCGACGAAGCTTACTGTCTCGAAACTTACGTCCACCGATATTTCCATCGAACCGGATTTCCATAACGGTTGGCAAACCAATCAACGTATAGTGAACAATGACTCCCTCCCTAGTATCCTCAACTCGGACACGAACATTCATGAAGAAATTAGTGCCCATAAGACTCGTAATATCTTCGTCAGTAGTCTTCGGATTAAACGGCTGACCTGGCTTAAGCCTAATATGAGCCTTAATAAGCTGGTCACTAGCAGCTACAGGACCGCTATGATGAAGAACAATTTCCTTCACCAACTTCACAGGAGCAACACCAACAACTTGGGCTTTAACTAAAGCGGGTG
The DNA here is from genome assembly GCA_036166355.1 of Verrucomicrobiota bacterium. Taxonomy (GTDB): domain Bacteria; phylum Verrucomicrobiota; class Verrucomicrobiia; order Limisphaerales; family UBA1096; genus UBA1096. The sequence continues at coordinate 6,468 of JAYZHR010000062.1, forward strand.
AAAAAAGAAATATAACCAGCAGAAGACCGCCTATGACTCGGTCAAACGCAAGTCCAACCTCCTTCAGACTAGTCGTCCTGCGGGAGGTCTTCGGGATTGAACTTAGCTGCGTTCTCAAACCGTGTGTAACCCTTTAAAAATGTCAGGGGAACGTCCCCAGTTGGGCCATTGCGCTGTTTCGCAATAAGAAGATTAACCGGCCGAGCTTCACTATCAGGATCATCCGTATCTTCATCGACTCCGCCTGGCTTGTATAACAAACCCACTAAGTCAGCATCCTGCTCAATTGAACCGGACTCACGTAGATCAGACAATCGCGGCTTACGATTTTTATCCTTTTCCAATTCGCGATTCAGCTGACTAAGAACAATAATCGGCACTCCAAGCGATTTGGCTAAGGCCTTAATGCCGCTGGAAATCTCAGCAATTTCCTGTTGGCGATTCTCTCCTGCCCGCCGCGAAGTAGAATGAAGCAGTTGCATGTAGTCAATGACAAACAGCTTAATATCATGCTGCTGCCACATTCTTCGTGCTCGAGCACTAAGTTGTACGA
>JAYZHR010000063.1:0-4445 GCA_036166355.1 Verrucomicrobiota bacterium
TTGTGGTGGAGTTTTACTACGCTTGTTACTGGAGGTTATGCTGATATTCATAATCCTCAGACTGGTATTGGCAAAATACTGACAGTTTTTCTAGTTATTACTGGAATGGTTTTGGTAGGTGTATTTACAGCTACACTGACAAGCGTTATGGTGAATGATGACGATTCACATGCAATTCAGGAACTCGAAGATCAGACCGATTTACTCGAAGATCAGACCGATTTGATAAAGGGGATGAAGGATAACATTGAAAATGTGGATAATCGGTTAGATAAATTAGAAAGTGCTATAAAAGAAATTAATGATTCTATTAAATTAAACGGCAACAACAAGACGTAAAATAATAGAACCCCTAAAACCGTCTTGTGACGAGGGCTTAATACATTGGAGTAAGTTGCCTGAGGCGTGTGAATTATTTTAGGTGATTACGAAATAGCGCCAAATTGCATTAACATGGAGAGTAGATCGAAGTAATTTCTTATATTGGTAATTTTTTCGTTACTAATTTCAAATATTTGTACTCCGTGAATTTTTTGGTATTTTCCAGACGATGGATGTTCGCCTAATGGGGTTTGTATTGAACCTGATTGCGTTCCTGTCCATATAATTTCCAGAATAATGGTATCGCCACTTGCATGAGCGTTAGTAACTTCTCCGGAACAATCTGACATAACCGATTTCCAGCCTTTGCATAGTTCAACAAAGTCATTAGCTCCATTAATCTCAGTTTTAGTTGGGATCTCTGTGTAACTAACATCGGGGCATAGTACGGTTTCCAATGATTCCCAATTACTATTGTTAAAAGAAGAAATGAAGCCCTTACATAATTCTATTTTTTCTTGATCTGTCATATTTTTATTTGTGGTTGAGTGTGTGAGGGGGAATAATTTATTTGGTACGCTTCGCGGTTGTGATAATCTTCGGAATAGCATTTCCGTCTTGGTCTGTTCCAATAGTAGAAGAGTGCCATGAGTCAGCATCGACGCAGGTAAACTTTCTAGTTACATAATGAATCTTGCCATCGGCATGCCATATCGTGCCTGTGAAGGCAAATGTCATTCCAGCTTTGAATTTTTCAGCTGGAGGGCGTGATATCGCCATGACGAAACGGCTTCCATCTTTCATCTGGCCTGTTCCAGTCCACTGCTGAGTTTTTGGGTCGTAGCCCCAAATCGCTGACCATTCTGAGTTCTCTCCTTTACCAATAGCTATATTGCAGCCGCCGGCACTTCCGTAGCAGTTTAATTCTATATTTTCTTTTTTTCCATCTGTCACTTGCTCCACTTGCCACTTGGCTTGAAAATAGCTGTAGAATTTATAGAAATCTTCAGCTTCTTTGCTGTTATCTTGTGTGATTCCAGAAATGGCGAAAGATAATCCTAATACCAATAGTAATATTGTTCTTTTCATAGGCTTGAGTTGAGTCAGACAATAACAGGCCAAAGTTTGTTTTCAAGTGTTTATAAATGTTGTCACTGAGCAAGATGCATTTAGTGGCGAGGTATTATATGAATTGAATTAATGGTTCCTTTCATGGCTGAACTTGACGATATGACGATCGGTTCTTAATGTGCTGAAAGAAAGTTTGGAACTTAAAATTGTTAATTTTAAAGAAGACAACACTGTGATGAAACGAATACTACTTTTTCTTGTTGCTGCCTTGTGGGTAACCGTTACTGATTCATTTGCGCAAAGCCCGCCTGCAGTAGATGGGCACGATAAGTTTATTAAGGGCCTGCGAGAGATTGAGGATCATGAGCAGCAAAATGGTTTAGCAGGTAAAAGCATCAGTAAGCCTCGCACACTTAGTCCGGTAGTTTCTCGTTTTAAGGGATGGTTTATTGACATCACTGAAAAAGCCAAACTAGGTAAGCTGGATGGTATTGACGTTATTGAGGGTATATCTTTGGCTAGTGAATCACGTGATACTTCCGCATGGCAATTTGTGGAAACTGAAAAGGGTTATATTGTCCGTGCTGCTAAAGGGCGATACAAGGGATGGGTTATTGTATGCGATGATAGTGCGAAACCTCGTCCCGAGGGACCAAAACTAACAGTTGTTCCTGCGCTCCGTCTTGCGAAGAGTGCGACTACAAATTCTTACTGGAAACTTACTCTTGCAAGTCAGGGGCTCGTTCTTGAAGCCACTTCAGGCAAGTACAAAGGGTGGTTCTGGGACTTTGGTGGTGGAGATCCTTCGCACAAGGAATCCGGGCGTGAAGTTGCTGTTAATGTTCTTTTAGCTGAAAGGGTAGTTGCGGGTTCCTATTTTGCCGTTAAAGCTGTTGAGTAATGGTCGCAGTATCAACTTTATGAGCGCAATCGATAATGAGGAAAAATAATGCGTGCCGTTTGTTCTATTGCGGTTTATTTGGCTGTTTTATCTGGATTTTGTGCTTCGAACTCAGCTAAGGAACAATTCATTGTTTCTAGTGAAAAGAGCAAGACGGATAAACGTTTCTTACTCGGAAAAAACAACATTCAACCTAATGTTCTTTTCATTGCGATCGATGATTTAAATGACTGGGTTGGGCATCTCGGAGGACATCCTCAGGCGAGGACTCCAAATATTGACCGACTCGCAAGAATGGGTGTTTCCTTTACAAAGGCCTACTGTTCGGCGCCTTTATGTAATCCTTCACGGGTAAGTTTGCTGACGGGTATTGAACCGTCGAAGTCTGGTGTCTATGGGAACGGTGAACGATTCCGTCAGAAGCTGCCAAAGGCGATCACACTCATGCAGCATTTTCGGACTCAAGGGTATATGGTCAAGGGTGGAGGTAAGATATTTCATGGCGCTAACCGACCAGGGGATTCGCTCTCTTGGGATTTCTTTTTTAAAGCATCCAAAACCAAGTCTAAATATAGTCGTCCTACGAATTTGCCCGCTTCGGCTTGGGCTCCTTGGGGGCCTCTGGATAATAATGACAGCGATATGTTTGACTCCAAGGTAGTAAACTGGGCTATCTCTGAACTTGAGAAATCTCAGGACAAGCCTTTTTTTCTAGCCTGCGGTTTTACCAAGCCGCATTTACCCTGGCATGTTCCTAGTAAGTACTTTGATTTGCATCCATTGGACAAGATTATTCTTCCAGAGACGTTGAGCAATGACCGCGATGATCTGCCAGAGTTTGGTAAGAAACTTGCTCGGGAGGTGTACGATGTGTCCGGACCGCGAAATTTTGCTACGCACGGTGAAGATCACGATATGGTTTTGAAACATAACCAGTGGTACCGGGCAGTGCAAAGTTACCTTGCTACAATCAGTTTTGTAGATGCCCACGTTGGTCGATTGTTAAAAGCATTGGAGAACAGTAAACATGCTAACAATACAATTATCATTCTTTGGGGCGATCATGGTTGGCATTTGGGAGAAAAGCAGCACTGGCGTAAGCATGCCCTTTGGGAGACTACTACACGGACAACATTGATTGTTTCTGCACCCGGGCAATTCCAAAAAAACCGACTCTGTCGACGTCCAGTAAGTCTAATAGATATTTATCCGACTCTTTTGGAATTATGTAGTTTGCCTGCTCGTGATGGACTGGATGGACAAAGTTTCGTTCCGCTGTTACAGAATCCCAAAAGGAAATGGGATCGTCCTGTTCTAACTACTTTTGGGCAAGGTAACTACGCTGTGAGAACGGAGCGTTGGCGTTATATTCGGTACCAAGATGGGGGTGAAGAACTTTATGATCATGATTCTGATCCACAAGAATGGACAAACCTTGCTGAACTTTCTCGTTATTCCTTGGTGATCGAACGTTTACGTAAAACGATGCCCAAGTAAATCGACCAGTTACTAAATTGTTTTCTTTCATCTCATTACACTATAATAGCTTCTTTAACTCTTTGAATTAAAAACTAACCATGATGGATCAGTACATTTTCCCCCAAAGACTTTTTGCCTTAATAATTCTAATTATTTTCGTCGTCTTTAACCTCCCTTCTAGGGCGAACGATATGGGTTTGGTTTATGATGCTAAAATTGGGCAATATAAGGACCTTTCCTATGATGCTTTAAGTGAGAAAGGTTTAACATGGAAAGCTCGAGCTCAATTGTTTGGCGGAGATACTGTCCATTATGAATCTCTTACCGACAGACAAAGAATAGAAAAACAGAAAGAGCTTAAAGAGCTTTTGTTGGCAATAAAAATTCGTGAGACCAACAATTGGGCTGATCCAGGGCTGGCTGATCGTGTGGAAGCAGAAATACTCAATTGGCTTGATACTCAAGTAGCAGATGTTCCAAAAAAGTATGCTGAAGCTGATATCTATCCTCTGCGTGCCGGCGCAGTTGTGTATTTTCGTGCTTATGAAATTTTCGGTGACAAAAAGTATTTAGAGGCCGGCTTGAATCGAGCAGATGTAATCTTAAAAGCTCAGTGGCCTAGGGGTCATTGGCCATGGGGAACGAGGCTTGGGGAGAATTTTGTTAGAATTCA
>JAYZHR010000064.1:0-2756 GCA_036166355.1 Verrucomicrobiota bacterium
CTATTTTTGTTAAAATCACCTCATTTAGTAATCCTTATAATGTTTTTTCTGGGAATATCTTTGCGGCATTATCTCGTTCTAGCTAGTCTGCCTCTAGAAGATGAATCCTATCTATGGTGCTACTAAGGTCTATTGCATGGTCAATTTGTGGCCAATGTTTTTGATCTTAATAGGTGCGTTATACCAAGTAAAAGCACAATTAGCTCCACCCCCACCTCCACCTCAGACAAGTATTATTATTAGTGACGGGCGCTCGCTTTTGGGATGGAAAGCCCCCTTTGGTGAATGGCGTTTGGTTCAGTCGGCTAAGCTAACCTTAAACAAGCCAAACATATTTACTCTAGTGCCTGGCAAGGGAATCCTCGTAAACGGAGTCCATGGCAAGTCAGAAAATTTGCTTAGCAATTTTCAACACGGCGATGTACAGGCTGCCATTGAATATATGGTGCCAAAGGGGTCTAATTCTGGGGTATACTTCCAAGGTCGATACGAACTTCAAATTTTTGATAGCTTTGGTAAGAAGTCAGTAACTTCTAAGGATAACGGAGGAATTTATGAGAGAGAGGTTGAGGGTAAAAGTGTCGGAGGCAATGCGCCAATTATTAATGCCAGTAAGCCGCCTGGCGAGTGGCAAAAGTTCATAGTTGTATTTCGTGCGCCGCGATTTGATGTTGATGGCAATAAATTAGAGAATGCTAAGTTCATAAAAGTTATTCATAACGGTCAGCTAATCCATAAAGACATTGAAGTGTTGGGTCCTACGAAGGGAACTCGATATAATGATGAGAAATCAATTGGTCCACTGATGCTTCAAGGAGACCATGGCCCGGTTGCTTATCGACGGATTATTTTTAAACCAATCAAACTAGACTAAGAACTTTAATTGAAAAGACTATGGATTCTAAACCTGCACCTAAAACATTCACCGGAATACTAAAGCATCTTGGTCCGGGACTTATTATCACCGCTACAATAGTTGGTTCTGGTGAGTTAATTGCCACTCCAGCATTAGCTGCCAAGGTTGGATTCACTATGCTTTGGTTTATTATTTTAGGGTGCTTAGTTAAAGTCTTTGTTCAGGTTGAGTTAGGTCGATACACATTGATAAATAGTAAGACTACACTTGAAGCTATGAATAGTGTGCCTGGTCCAAAGTTAAGGGTTTCTTGGATGGTCTGGTTTTGGGTGGTGATGTATGTCGGTTCCACTATGCAAGTTGCTGGCATGATGGGAGGTATTGCTAGTTTATTAGTTAGTAATGAGTCTGGATGGCATCTTGGGCTGATTGCTATTATAGCTATCTTATGTATGGCATTGCTACTTTCGGGGCGTTATCGGCTTGTTGAAAAGGTGTGCATTGGGATGGTTGTGCTGTTTACCTTTTTCACGGTTTTAGCTTTAGTTTCGTTACAATTCACCGATGACTTTGCGATCTCAACTAGCGATATAGGAAGTGGATTAACATTCGCATTGCCCGAAGATTTTGCGATTGCCTTTGGAGCATTTGCCATTATTGGCGTGGGTACTTCTGAACTGATTTACTATCCTTATTGGTGTCTGGAAAAGGGTTATGCGAGAAACACAGGGGTAAAAGATAACTCGACAGATTGGTTGGACCGGGCACGTGGTTGGCTGAATGTAATGCGTTGGGATGCGTGGGTATCCTGTGTCATTTATACCGGTGCTACAGTTGCCTTTTATCTTCTCGGAGCGGCAACGCTTGCCAGAATGGGGAAAGAAATAACTAACGATGGTGTTATCACCAATCTGTCTGCGATGTATGAGGGGGCTTTTGGAGAGTCTGGTAAAATAGTTTTTAGTGTTGGCTGTTTTTGTGTCTTGTTCTCTACGGTTTTTGCTGCAACGGCTGCAAACGCTCGCCTGTTTGCTGATGCGGTTTCGGTATTTAAATTTAAAAAATACCAAAATGATGATGAACGTCATTATATGGTAAAAGTTGGTTGTGTTGTATTGCTTGTTTTATCATTTCTGATTTTTGCATTTTTTGGAAAACCTGTAACACTTGTTTTTATGGGGGCATTTGCCCAAGGAGCCCTTCTGCCTTTTTTGGCTTTTGCTGCAATTTATTTCCTCTATACACGCGTAGATTTGAGACTCCATCCTGGGAAGTTATGGAAAGTTTTTCTCATCTTGTCTGCGATTTGTATGGCATTGATAGGTGCTTATGGATCTGTTGGTGCGATTAATAAGACATTCTTTGCTAGTGAAAGTAAAAGTCCTCCAATTGTAGAATCCAATTCTACCATAGAAAGCTCGCCTAACAATAGTCAGCCTGACAAGTAATCACTGTGACGAACGATTTTTTAGTATCTATTGATACAGGCGATATGCCAGATATTGGTCCAGATGTTCGACCCTCTGTGTGTTCTTCTGCTCTGCTTGAGCAAAAGGTTAATGATCTTGGGTTGGATGCTATGTTTGTGCCTTTTGTAAGATCTGCTGCATTGCTTTGGCATGATCATCTTGATGCATCACACGATATTTCACAGAATATTCCATCTTCGGAAGGTAGTTTTTTGCACGGAATTATGCATCGTAGAGAGCCTGATTATCCAAACGCCAAATATTGGTTTAGGCGTGCAGGTAATCACTCTTCATATCCAGTTTTATCTGGCAAAGTAGAAAGGTATCTTAAGACTATTGAAAAACAAGAGGTCTTTGGGTATTTGGTTTCAAGTGGTTGTTGGGATCCTTTCGCCTTTGTTGATGCTGTTGAGAATGCCAAACGAACGGGA
>JAYZHR010000065.1:0-6839 GCA_036166355.1 Verrucomicrobiota bacterium
TCATCCAAGCCACCTGTATCTTCTTTCTTCTCCGGAGGCGCATTGGTAAAGGTGAAAAAGTGCCACTGATTACTGATACCTCTACGATTAGCATACACTGAAAGATTAGCATCAGCAGTTTTGGCAAGTGCTGAATTTGCACCAACATGCTGGCCAAGCATTGGTGCCCCGTTGGTGAGTGTTGTAATCGCCGGTAATTCTATTACTTCCGGTGTTGCCTCCCTGAGATCAAAGGCACTCTCCACATCTGGATTACCACTGGACATGACTAGCGCAAAATCTTGAACTACATCAACATGATCCTCCGGTTTTTCAGAATTATAAAACCCAGATAAAGCGTCTACATTCACCCGACGTGCATAAACGGTAACACGATATTTTTTGAAACTCGGCTCCTCAATGAAAACATTCTCAACATTGTTAACCACATCGTTGGTCTCTCCCACTGAATTAAATACGCTTGGCCCAATATTATTGCCATAATATACCAGAGGCTCTTCCTCTTCCTCGGAAGACTGATCAGAGCCCGGCTGATCAGAATCAGATGATGAATCCGATAATGGAGTTACAATCAAATCAAGATCATTAACAAGCTTCACAGCCGCATTTGGATTCCCGGCTGGATCAGTCCAAACCAAGGTAAATCTTAAAGGATACTGCATAGCATCCTCCCCAAGCCTTATATCCCAAGATAGACTTTGACCTGTCGCTAAAGCATTCTCTAAACTCTGATCAATCATCCGCATGGGCCAAAGGTTTTCTCCAAAACGATTGGCATCAGCCAATGCCGGAGCAGCCCTTTGTAAATCAGGCAAACCCCAACCCTGATGGTTCACAGTATTGTTAACGTCGTGAGAATAACGTCGATCAACCGATTGAGCACTATTGATCAATAAAGCCTTCATCATTGCCGGACTGTTGGTTCGTTTTAAGCGCTTAGTATAAAATTCCTGCATCAAGGCTAACATGCCACTAATAGCAGGAGCGGCTACACTTGTTCCAGACTCATAACGATATTGATCTCCCAGATCTTCATTCAGCTTCTCTAATGCATCAGCATCTTCCTGGGCATTAGTGGATGTAATGGAGCTTTCCCAATCACTAGAACGGGTGGAAATAATAAACGTACCAGGTGCAACCAAGTCTGGTTTAAAGCGCCCGTAAGTACCTTCAACACCAATACCAACATTACCTCGACTGGAAAATGCCGCGACTTGATTATTGGAATCAGTCATCCCGGAAAAAGGCGTATTGGTAGTTGTGGTTACTACTTCCTTCTCAATTTCTTTACCATCTTCATCAACCTCGGTAACCGTATTAGTCACACTTGTAATCGACTCCCCTTCGATCTCTCGGCCACTCTCTAATGCTCCAACTGTGATGACATTTTTCGCCGTACCTGGAGCCGTAATGGTTCCAGGACTAGCGTTAAGGCCGTTGTCAGTACCGGCCCCAGAATTACCTGCTGGAAAAACATAAATTACCTGCTGATCTCCAGCTCGATCCGGCAAGGCATCACGAGTAGCAGCATCGTAACTAGCAGCTGCCCAGGTGTAATCATTTTGATCCTCGTATTCCCAACTATTATTTGAAATCAATACATTAACACCACTCTTACGATTGTAATTCTCATTGGCCGCTTCGGTCTGAAGCCAGTTGTCTGAAACTGGATTATTTACCTTAGCATCATCAGCCTTGAGCACATGCAAACGCACTTTCGGAGCCATCCCTTTAAAGTCGGGGTCCTTGATTGAACCCGGGGGAGGATTGGTAATAATTGAATCAGATCCAGAACCGTCGCCAGCAATAATTCCTGCAACAAAAGTACCATGACCATTAGTATCAGATCCCGCGCCCGAACCTTTGACTCGCTTACCAAAAGCAGCATGCTTGTCATCAACACCAGAGTCATTAACATTAACAAAAATCCCTAGACCATTTAGACCGAGATAATCCTCACGCAAAACATTAGTTACAGTGCCATCAGCCGCCTTCTCAGCTTTATACACCTCTACCCCCATACGAGGCCTGGTAAGATCATTAGCCAAACGGCGAGGTCGATGTCTTTCAATACCTTGAACCTCAGTAAGTCTTGCCAGAGTAGAAAGTTGATCACTCGGCACTCGGGCCAAAAGCTTAGCTCCAAATGGAGTGCGATCTTGTGAAAGCACCTCAACTCCTAACTCAGTCAAATGCTTAACCACCATTGGCTTGCTATCAGGAAATAACACTACATTAAGCAATCCATTCGAAGGCAGTGGTTGGTCTGTAAGCGCCATCTCTAAAAGCTTCATCTCCAATTTGTAGTATGGTTGAAACGGTAACACGGACTGGGTGCCAGACCATTTAGCTAAGCGGCCAGCACTCTCGACTCCCATGCGTACGAGATAGGCGTTATTTGGAATATAAGAAACAATCCGACCACCGGCAGCAGATATATGACGCCGAAACGCTACACTAATCGGCCCACGAGCCTGTACGATATAAGCCTCAGGATTATCTCCAGCCAAAAGTGTTTCCGGAATCTCAAGTTCTGTGCCAAGTGATGTATCTATTAATGCGTTACGCAATAAAATCGCCGAATCATTTCGAACGAGCTTACCAATTGGTGATCTAGTATTAGTTAACCTATAAGGAAAACTATCTTTTTCAGGAGCTAATTCAGTAGAAGCATTAGCTGGAATTTTCAACGAATTATCTAGGTTAACATTTATTTCAGCTTTTTTAACAACAACTTGGTCAAGCGGTTTAACCGCCAAAGAAGTCGGTCTGTCATCAAGACCAATCCAAAAACTCAAGTACGCCACGCCAACGATAAGCATCGTCAACAAAACCGCGGAGAGTATGTGCATATTTTTCATTTTACTCTACTGCTCTTCCAGCACCTGATAATCCTCTACAACAGCACGGTAAACCTGATTAGTTCCCTCCCACTGTTCTTCAAAGCGATAGGTGGTTTTGGTAAACACCTCACCAGTAATGGTGTAATTGGTGCACATCCCATAAAACTGACCAGGCCTAGTTACTATTGATTGTTCAGCCGGTTTGAGTGTCTGACCAAAAGCATAAACTGTGACCCTTGGTTCATCCTCTTTAATGAGCGAAAGAATCTGCTGAGGCAACCACTCCATTACATTTTCATGAATAGCATATTTTTGCTGTTCCGTCGGCACACCGCTAACCGCAAGCTGCTCACGCCCAAGATTCAAAAATGGGGAAAACTCGGTAAGTGTGGGAGTAGAAAGAATATCCCCTAGGTTCCGGAATCCTCCCACCGCCATCCTCTGTTGATTCAATCCATTTATAACATTCGATCTACCATTGATCCACATCGTTGGTAATCCATGAGTACCATTTAAAATCCAATCTAGTTGAGGATATTGCGGATATTCCTTTGGAATAGAAGGCTGAATAATTAAAGGTGTTTCCTCGGTACCATTATAAGCAACGTAAGCACCCAAAGTCGGGCTATCAGGCAGAGAATTGGACAACACTGGCAATCCACAGAAAACAGCTGCCCAAGCTGCTGAATTAGTCTGGTTAACAGATAACAGACCCTTAGCAGCATTATCATTAGGAGCAGCTGTAAAGAGCTGAAGCAACCTCCAATCATTTGTTGGATGAGTCCCAACACTCCCTGACCATGACCACCAGTTTGTGAGTGAAGCCATGCCGGATTTTAAATACATAGTCTGCCATGATGTGCCACGATGCACACGCCCCAGCCAACCGATACTCGGAAATTTATTCTCTGGAAATTTCCATGCATCACTATTCACCATCAAAGGATCCTTAAGATAATAATTAAATGCGTTAACACTAGCCAACTGGCCTCCCCCTCCCCAAGGCTGATAACGCTCATTCTGCCGGCCTAGATTACTATTTTTGGCTATAACTTCCGCGGATGGAATGCTTGGAGGTCTGATTTGAATTACATTATTCGTACTAGTTGCATCAGTTATCAAAGGATCCGTTAAATCATTGATAGTATAGTGAACAAGCGGATCATTAGCTTGCCATGAGGTACGCTTATAAAATTTTCTGGCTGGTGTATAAGGAGCCTGCTTTCGAACAAGATCTGATGGTCGCCTTGGACGATTACGTCCCTGAAGAAAATCATCAAAATCTCGAATAGCCTTCTCTTTATTTCTACCAGCGTATGGATCACTATTGTAACTCCGCCAAAAACCCTGACTCACTTGACGTTGCCCACTAGAAACTTGAATTTGATCAACTACCCCAAGTGTGGGGCTTAAATTGCCCTGAGACGGATTCAGGCGATTAGTTTTCCAGAAAGTTCCTTCATTTATTCCAGAGCCTGCAAAAAGCCCTACAGAGCCTGCCTGTTGGCCACTCAACTGCATTGTAATATCCATCGAAGTAACCATATCATCAAGATTAACCACATCTATCAATTGATTCTCCTCAAGATCTATCAAGAAATACTGGACTCGATTTGTAATGTGCAGCTTCCAATCCGGTACGGCAAACCCACTCTCAAACACATTAGTAAACGCCCGGTTAGCCGGATAAAAACGCTTTCGAGCAGTACTATAAATTGAATTGGTAACTGTGGTTAATGCTGCTTGTAGCGGAACTTTAAATTCTCCACCCTTCCAACCATCTTTCAGTGTTTCAAATTTTCTATATGGCCTAGATACAATATTTGTGATCAGAACCGGATAATTCTGTCCGGCATTATTTTCAATACTATGATCCCACAGGCCAACCTCATAATGATGCCTAACATCCATGGCCAATCTCCTCGGATAACCGTTTGAATTCGGAGCATTCATATAGGAATTCCATGCCTCTATACCAAATACATTGGTGATCCCAAGCGTATACATCTGGTTTGTTCGCCAATTAGCACTCATTGAAGGAAGAATGTTGTTGGGGTGCTGCTTATTCACCTCTAGACGACGGGACACTTGAACGAGCGACTCCACCGAATACTCATTAAAATTAGGTAAGCCCTTCTTGGCACCCACAATCCAAGGCACCCCATAAATACTAACCTCTAAATCCGTGGAAGGCGTCCCATCATAGAAAGGAAAGCGATTTGAACTAATCACATTTGTAAGATCAAAAAACCTTTGCGGACGAGCGTATTTACGCCAGTCATTTGTGACCTCAGCATAGTGGGATATAAACACACCCGGAGGCCCATTATTTGGATCACGAAATTTACGAAAAACCGGGCGCATTACTGTCGGCACATCGGGGATATTAGGATTAAATTTGGCATACTTATTAGTCCTAGATGCGTCATAAATATTCGCCGCCAACTGAATCAAACGGTGTACATTCGCTGAATAAGCGTTAGTTGGATAAATCTGAATACCGGTAGAAACCGCATTATTCGGATTGAAGAACAGATAGTTTTGTGGAATAGGAAATTTAGGATGCTGCAACCCGGCAATACCAACATCAGGATTAACCAAAGATTCCCCAATAGAATAGTTATTATACGCTTCTCCAGTAACCTCATTCGTTAAAAACTGCGAAGAAACGCTCGCACGCAACATGGCGTGAGCGGCTCTGTTAATAAATTCAGTCGCTGTCCAGTTCGTTTGGGTATTATAACCCGTATTCCAATCACTAGCATAATTGATATTCAACTTACCTTTTAATGCTGGGGAAGAATCAACACCCATTTGGCCCAGAAGCCTGTAGAATGTATATCGATCATAGGAATCAAGCCGTTTGCGAGCCTTAAAATTCTTTGGCCGAACCTCCATCGACTGTCGTAAACGACTGACAAAGTTAGTCGCACGCATTGGAGGATCGATGTATTGCTGAAACGTCAACAATTGCTGAACATCTGTAAAACGTCGAGGGTTGTCAGCACCAGGCCAAGGAGCCATTACCGGATCCATACGCACCCCATCCTCATTATCAAATATTGGCGTATCATTTAAAATTAGTGGTCCATCAGAATAATCATCCACCTTATTTAAAGAAGACCGAGCTATCGATGCCTGATCAATTGGTAAGCCAAGCGAGGGAATCATCCCCATCAGGCCTTGAGGAATATTATCACCCGGCAACCAATCCCGTCTTGCACCGTTATAACGGTAAGTCAGAACATCCCTGGCATCTGAAAATGAAAGTCTATCGGCTCTAGGTAAAGTTAATCCATTAGGATTAACAGGCCTAGAAATCCAATCGTAATAGTACCACCATTGGAGAGGATTCAAATGAGCTAGAAAACCTGCCAAGTTCAACTCCCAAGAACCCACACCTTGATTTCGCATATAAAGATACTGATTACCCCGACCCTTGGGTATATCCAAACTACGCTTCATGGGATCACGAGCCTGATTGTGAATATGGTTAATATCCAATGAACGTCCAGTAGGCAGAACCATGTAAGCATAACGCCCAACAAAACGATTAGTAGGACCGTGTGGCATAGATGGGTTATCCAGCTGACCAATCCATTCAGGATCACCAACAAAATAATCTGTCAACAGTTGACCAGCCTGATTAACAACCGGCTTACCAGCAAAGTTAGTAACAACCTGTCTGCCAGTCGGCTCATAAGAACGATTTCGATTTAAATCAATGTAAAAACGAAAGTCATCAATTCTACTATAATTATAATTTTTTGGCCTCCAACCAAGTGCATTAGTATCAACGAAAACGGGAGGGCGAGGCAAATGTTGCAATTTGGCCAAGCTAACCAGCAAATCATTCTGAGACAAAGAACGACCATTCGGATAAACATAACCAACATTGGTAGGCGACATGTTTCCAGGTTGATATCCAAACCGATTAATATAGTTGGTGGAAACGGAAAATCTGTATGCCAATGGATTCTTAGTGGCTACCATATT
>JAYZHR010000066.1:0-5984 GCA_036166355.1 Verrucomicrobiota bacterium
TTCCTGCAACCGTTTACGATGGCGAACGGAAAATGAGCGCCAAGATGATTGCAGACTCTAGAGCTTTTCATCCAATAACACCAAACATAAGACAAGTGGACGCATTCAATGCATACACTGCAGGATGTGGACATGCCTTTGCCACTTCAGATGCCTTTCCAGAAAAATATCGCAACCGTACAGCATTCGTGTGTGGCCCAACCGGAAACTTGCTTGGAACATATCACATCAACAAAAAAGGCGCAGGTTACACGGCAAAGAATGGCTTTAGTTTTGTAGCAAGCGCAGATGAATGGTTTTCTCCTATCGTCGCTGAAGTAGGCCCGGATGGCCATCTATGGATTGCTGATTGGTACAATTTTATTATCCAACATAATCCAACACCAAGCATAGGCCGCGGCGGTTATGCGGCCCGTAACGGCCGCGGAAACGCTCACATCAATCCAAATCGTGACCGTCAACACGGTCGGATTTATCGGGTAATCTGGGAAGAAGCACCAAAATCAAAAATTAAGTCCCTAGCCCAAGCAAGCCCAGACGAACTCATCAAGGCATTAGACAATGACAATTTGTTTTGGCGACAAACCGCCCAAAGATTGATTGTTGACGGAAAAATTAAGGAGACTGAAAAAGCTCTCCGCAAACGCGCATTGGGCCAAGGGGTAGGCGCTATCCATGCTCTTTGGACACTCGAAGGGCTTGGAGAACTTGATGAAGAAACTAAACGCAGTGCCCTAATTAACACAGACACCAAAGTCAAAATCAACGCGATACGTTCGCTTGGAAAAACCAACGCAGATGAACAGTTGCTTTATGACAGTGCCACACTTGCCGATAAAGATTTACACGTTCGACTAGCTGCCATGGTTAAACTCGCACAGTTCAATGAATCCGACACACATAAACGTGCTGCTGGCGTCTTGGCCACCGATAAGGTCAACGCAGAAGACGAATGGCTTAAACTTGCACTTCAAGCTGCTGGCGCAGAACAAACTAATATTGTAGGTTATGAGCGTGGCCCAAATCTTCTTCAAAATGCCTCTTTTGAGACAAATGAAAATGATGCCAATCTTCCTGATAACTGGAAAGTTCGCACATACAGTGCAAAAGGTAAGGATGTTGAACACACCATCGAAACACGGGCAAGTCACGTCAAGAGTGGTAAAGCATCGATAAAAATTCGATCTGGCAGTGGGCATGACACAAGTATTTATTCCAGCGTTGAACTAAAATCAGGCAGTACCTACGCACTAAGTGCATGGATAAAGACTGAAGGTGTCAATGGAGGACATGGTGCTCTGCTTAATATTCACGAGCTGCAGCACAAAGGAAAAACTAAGGCCCTTAAGGGAAACAATAATTGGGAAAAAATAGAACTCATCTTTGAAAGCACACAAACTGGCAAACTTACTGTTAATTGTCTTTTTGGAGGCTGGGGACAAGCAAAGGGGACAGCATGGTATGACGATCTATCTTTACAGGAAGTCAAACCAATATACAAAAAATCCGATCAACAAAAAGAAATACAAGGACTGGCTGATCGAGGGAAAGAAATTTTCCATAAACATGCAGTAGCCTCATGCATTCGATGTCACAAGATAGGCAACGAAGGTGGCGTGATTGGGCCAGCATTAGATGGGATCGCAGACCGAAAAGATCGGCCCTATCTATATGAGAGTTTAGTCAATCCAACCGCCACGCTGGCGGAGGGATACGACAAGCTGGGTGCAAGCCCTATGCCTCCGATGAACCTTCTTCTTAACGATCAAGAATTAGCCGATGTTATGGCCTACCTCTTGACACTGAAAAAATAGTAGTGCCAAGAATTAGTCACATTTTACTAAAAATATTATGAAAACTGAAAACGAGTCGATCCCAAAACTAGTTGCCCCTTGGGGTAATCCTGAAGAATCAGGGAAATCATTTTCCAGACGTTCTGCATTCAAGATGGCAATCGGAGCCACTGGATTGGCCGTAGCAGGAACAAGCCATACAACCGCCCGGGAGGCAAAATCAGATCCACGCAAATCATCTCCCAAGCGTTTCAAGATGAAAAAATCCATCAACCTATGGGCGTTTCCTTACCCTGATAGAATGAACCTTCGGGAATGTCTACAGTTGGCTAAAGACGCCGGATTTGACGGAATTGAACTGAATTACGATCTGGAAAGCGACTTGTCACCAAAATCAGGTCCAAAAGACTTCCAAGCAATTCGCAAGATGGCTGAGGAAATAGGTATCGCAATTAGCGGATTATGCTCGTTCCTATTTTGGCCTTATCCGTTGACAAGCAATAATCCCATCGAACGCAGGCGTGGAATGGAACTAGCAGGATTAATGACAGAAGCCGCACATCATTTAGGCACTGAAAATCTACTTGTCGTTCCTGGCGCAGTGCATATGCCATGGCGGGAGGACCATGAACCAACTCCCAATGATATTTGCGATCAACGCGCAAAGGAGGCAATCGGAAAACTTCTACCCAAGGCCGAAAAGCTAAAGGTACATCTCAATATGGAAAATATTTTCTTCAACGGATACCTGCTATCACCGGATGAGATGATACGGTTTGTCGACGGTTTCGGAAGCGAACATGTACACGTACATTTTGACACAGGAAATATTATGTTATTTCAGTTCCCTGAACATTGGATCCGCATACTGGGCAACCGAATTCGAAATGTACATTTGAAGGAATTCACCAAGAAGGGAACAGATCACTCACTGGAATCATTTCGACCGCTACTAGACGGAACAACCAACTGGCCAGCAGTTATGGAAGCTTTTAATGAAATTAAATACAATGGCTACCTAACCTTCGAGTATTTTCACCCATATCCGCACTATCCTGAAGCACTAATTTATCAAACTTCAGACTCACTTGATCGCATGCTAGGAAGAAGTGCCTAAACTCACTTCTGAACTCGCCATTTACTGCAAATCATATAGTCCAAAATAAATCCGCCATCCCCCTTGGGTGGCAGCTAGAGCAATTTGACCTTTATTTTTTTTCCCATCATTGTAGCCCTTGTACCAACGAACATGCCCATCCTCAAAAAGGAAATTACCACCCTCAAAGATGCCGTTCGGCCCAGCGTGGCTTCCATAAGGAATATTGCCTGAGGCAAACCAAGAGTTTCCAACACTTTGTAAATTATCCATGAAAATCGGCCCAGAGCGAAAGCGGCCGTCCATTTTTTCCCTTAAAACCCATTCTGTAACATTAGGAAAATCCGGATTAACTCTATAATTGTTGCTTCCCTGAGCCACAGTTAGGTCATTACTAAATATTGTCTTATAACCAATTAGCCCTCCACTCACAGCTGTCTGGAAATTATCAGCATGAACAAAACGATGAAATTTATCAGTTGGACAAAAAAGAAGATTCTCTCTTCTTGTATGAGAATCCTTATTCAGCTTTAAAAGATAATGAGGAAAGAAATTTTTGAGCATAGATCCAGAAACCCACTCAAAATCAGCACTATTTCGAATATGATCCCTACCCATATTCGGAAAATAACCCTCGTTATCATTAGCATACATCCTAATGGCAATTCCCCACTGATGCATATTACTAGCACACATACTGTTCTCAGCTTTACTCTTTGCCTTCGATAGTGCTGGCAAAATCAAACTCGCAAGAATGGCAATTATCGCAATGACCACCAGTAGCTCAATCAATGTAAAAGCGTTCCTTGAAGGTATTTTCATTACTAAAATAAATCCAAAAAAATCTAGATAATCTTTTGCGGCAAGCTGACCTAAACATTGAAAACTGTCAACGAGATGATTAGCTTCAGTCTCAACGCGTTAATCATGAAAAAAATTTCTTCTATCCTAACCTTCCTAGCCTTGTTCCCACATTCATTTAAGGCAGATTGGCCACAATTCCGAGGGCCAGATGGGCAGGGACATTCAAATGCAAAAAATATCCCCATTGAGTGGGATGAAGGAAAAAATGTTAAATGGAAAATGCCAGTTCCAGGAGAAGGCTTTTCATCACCCGTAATATTGAATGACCAGATATGGATGACTAGCTCTGAAAACGAAGGCAAAACATTACGAGCAATATGCCTCAATAAAAGCGACGGAAAACTCATTCATAATATTAAAGTAATATCGACTGATGATGCAGGGCCAAGACACCGACTAAACGGATACGCGTCTCCAACTCCGGTTTTAGATGAGGAACATGTTTTTGTACATTTTGGACCTCGAGGAACAGCCTGCCTAAACAAGGAAGGTAAAATAATATGGAAAAATACAGATTTTCGTTACAACGTAATTCAGGGAGGAGCCAGTTCACCAATACTTTATGATGACCTATTAATCCTGACATGCGACGGAATTGATTTTCAATTCTTAGTCGCCTTGGAAAAACAAACAGGCAAAGTCAGATGGAAACAAGAACGATCTCATTTGGAAGCTGCAGCAAAAAAACGAGCCATTGCAAAAATGTCCTACTCCACCCCTTTAATTCAATCAGTAGATGGAATAACTCAATTGGTTTGTTCAGGTGCAGATCATGTTGCTTCCTATAATGTTAATAACGGCAAGGAAATCTGGTGGATGCCATATAACGGTTTTTCGATAGTTGGTCGCCCCTCTTACGGTAATAATCTTTTCTATGTCGTAGGGTCTATTCGACAAGATCATTTTTGTATTTATGCAGTTCGACCCGGCAAAGGCCAATTGGAAAGCAGTGAAGTAAAGTGGGAATTCTCCAAAGGAGTTCCCCATGTCTCATCACCTATTCTGGTCGACACCGAAATCTACTTTGTTCATGACGGGGGCGTTGCTTCTTGTCTAAATGCACTGACAGGAGAACTAATATGGAAGGAGAGGCTAGGCGGTAATTACGATGCATCCCCCATTGAAATAGAAAAGCGATTGTATTTTTTGAATCGCGAAGGCAAAGCCACTATCCTATTGGCAGGAAAGAAATTTGAGAAACTGGCAACAAATCAACTTAAGGGAACATTCAAAGCATCACCAGCTGTTGCAGATGGAGCCCTGTTCTTAAGAAGCGATACACATTTATTTCGCATCGAAAAGAAACTATAAATTAATCAAAACTCTGTTCTTATTCATTAAAACAAAAGACCCGACCAGTTTCCCGGTCGGGTCTTTAATTTATTGATACTTGATTAATCGAACAACCAAGCCAAAAGAGAATCAATTATAACCGGATTCGCCATGGGCAGTAATGTCCAAGCCGTCCTCTTCTTCACTATCAGAAACTCTTAGGCCTCCACAGATAGCTCCCACAACTTTTAGGATAATAAACGATAGCACCACGGTATAAACAACTGTAATACCAGAAGATGTAAGCTGAGTCATAAACTGACTTCCTATTGCATAGTCGCCACCTTCCTTACCACCCAGACTTGAAGCCGCAAAAAAGGCTACCAACAAGGTGCCCACCAAACCGCCGACACCGTGAACACCAACAACGTCTAGTGAATCGTCGTAACCCAACTTAGCCTTTAGGATTACAGAGGCGTACCAACAGATAAATCCTGAAGCTGCACCGATCGCCAAAGCACCGATAGGACCAACCGCACCTGAAGCTGGTGTAATCGCTGCCAATCCAGCAATCGAACCAGTAACAGCACCCAACACACTGGCTTTCCCGTTTTTAATTTTCTCAGCTAAAGACCATACAATCGTAGCAGTTGCAGCTGACAGGTGTGTAACAACCAATGTTTGGGCAGCATCACCATTTGCTGCTAGTTGGCTACCAGCATTAAATCCAAACCAGCCAACCCACAGCATCCCTGTACCAGTAACACACAATGGCAGACTGTGCGGCTGAAATTGAGCTGTTGGATATCCCTTACGAGGACCCACCATAATGCAGACTACCAAGGCACCTATACCAGCTGTGATATGGACCACGATGCCTCCTGCTAAATCGATGGTTCCGGATTCAAGCATGAAACCATTACCGCCCCACACCCAGTGGCATACCGGTGCATAGACCA
>JAYZHR010000067.1:0-5798 GCA_036166355.1 Verrucomicrobiota bacterium
AAACGATCTGGACTAGCAAAATCGTTACATACGTACAGGTCAGGCAAATTATCATTGTTAACATCCCGGAAAGTTACGGCTAGACCCCACTCGCGAAGTGAGGACAGCGACTGGGCATTACCGTCAATTACAAATCTTGGTTCGGCAGAAACGTCTCGGAAAGTGCCATTACCATTATTTAAATAAAGTCGATCTGCCTCCGGCAATTCCCTGACGCGCCCAGTATTCGAAACCGTAAAGCGATCTTTCCATTTTGGCTTTAGTGTAGATTCACCGTTGATCCTTGTGATCATTAATTTATCGCCACGCCTAGAATACTCAAACCGAGTTGTTGGATCTGCCAGATGCATCCAGTCAATGTAATGTGCGACATACAAATCCAAATCTCCATCAGCATCTACATCAGCAAGTGCCATGGAAGTTGTTGTCCCAGAAATATCCAATCCAGAATCCTGACTTAATTCAAACCCCCCTGCCCCATCGTTTAAAAATAATCGAGTCCCAAACTTCACCCCATTAATCAACAGGTCATTGTCACCGTCTCCATCAACATCCACCAGAGTTGCCCCGGTATTGATGGCATCCTTCACTTCTTGCGGCCCAGAAACAGATTTGAACCGGAAATCACCATCGTTCAAATACAGTTCATTACCTCCCTGAATATTACACAGGAATATATCTGCCAAATCATCCCCATTCACATCTCCAACAGCCACTCCTGCACCATTGTGAGCAACCATGTTTTTGTAATACTCCAAACCAGCCAGTCGATTTGTAAAAGTAATACCACTTTGAAGAGATGAAACTATTTCAAATCTCTTTATACCAGAAACCGAAGGTTTTACCTGGCTATGATTAATCAAGTTCCGCTGGTTAGATTGACCAGCAACCGGAACACTGCAGGAGCACAAGACAGCCATAGCTAGGCCAATCCAAGCACATGCAGAATTACTGTTAATCTGGAAACCGATACCCACAGACGCCGGTTACAATTGCCTGACTTACTACATAAATTCCATCTTATTCATTCAAAGAAAATGTAGAATTTGTTTTCACCCAGAAGACTTCGCCTGCATTCTCTGTGTGCGGTCGACAAACATGAAACTAACTAAAAAAAGCATCATTTTGGGATTATCATCACTATTGAGCCTGTATAACACTGGCTGCACCCCTCAAATAGAAACTGAAAAAAAACCAGAAACCAAACCAATAGTCCCAAATTCATCTGCAATACAACAGGCACCAATCCAGCAGACGTTTCAGCCAACTAACGGAATGCAAGTTGTTAAAGAGGAAGAGTTAATCAAGAAAGAAGGACTCTGGTATCTTAGAGGTACAACGAACTTATTTACCGGGATGGAACTAGATTACCACACCAATGGCTTAGTAAAATTTCAAATGACCTTCACCAACGGGCTACCTTACGGGACAAACACTGTTTGGCATCTCAATGGCAAAAAGCAAACTGAAGGCACATTCTCCGAAGGCAAACGAACTGGATTATGGAATATGTGGTTCGATAACGGCAAACCAGATAAAGCTGGAACTTTTCTCAACGGGAAACCCGATGGACTTCAAGTTTTTTGGCACACCAATGAAGTCAAAGCTGTTGAGTGGGAATATAAGGAAGGAATGCCTCACGGTAAAATTAAACGCTATCATGAAAACGGCCAACTGGAGCAGGAAGGTTCATACGATATGGGACTTCGAACTGGCGAGTGGTTTGCTTGGGATGAAAATGGAAAAAAAATACGGACCGCATTATTTGACGAAGGCAAACTAATTAAAGAAACTCAACTCGATAAACCTGAGGAACAATCAAAACCCAACGAGTAACTCCATTCTTGAACTATACTCTATTCAAACTTTGACCTTCTTTTACTTAATATGCAGACCAGTTCGACAGCTCGATATATTACTGTTCTGATCAGTTTTCTTGCCTTTACATGGACTAACCTTGCCAATGAAAAGGATCCATTTTCTATAGAGATCAAACAAATCACAAACGGCCCTATGACTCATTTCTTCGGTTACATCGGGCATGTTCAAAACATACCGTGGAACCAAAGCGGCCGATATATTGTAGCTTTACAAACCAACTTCCATGATCGAATGCCTGGAGCAAACGATCCGGCCAATGTGGTATTGATCGACACTCACAATGATTATCAGATCAAAGTAGTTGATCAGTCTCGCGGCTGGAATCCTCAGCAGGGAACTATGTTTTATTGGAACCCCAACCAGCAAGAGACCCAGTTTTTCTTCAACGATCGTGATCGTAAAACTGGCAAAGTATTCTGCGTTCTTTACGATATAGAAAAAGGCAAGCGTATCCGGGAATATCGCTTTAAAGACACACCAGTTGGGAATGGAGGAGTCGCACAAAAAGGAGATTGGTTTCTAGGTCTTAACTACGCTCGAATGGCCAGGCTAAGACCAGTGACCGGTTACAAGAATGCATGGGACTGGACACAAGGCATTGCTCATCCAAAAGATGATGGCCTCTTCAAGATCAACATTCAGAGCGGAAAGAAACAATTACTAGTTTCATTTTATGAAATGGCAAAAGAACTCGAATCTATTGGACGCGATATTAAATCAAATCACCTATTCATTAACCACTCACTTTCCAATCGAGAAAGTAACCGAATTTTCTTTTTTGCTCGCGCTGGTTGGAGCGGTCAAAAAAGTAAACGCATAAATCATCCATTTATTATTGATACAGACTCCAAAAATTTACGATCAAACCGCCTTCATATCGGCGGACATCCTGAGTGGGATTATGGACATCGAATGATCGGAAGAAAGAAAGACAGACAAATTCTATACGATACAGAAAACCAAATTGTCATTGGAACATTAGGCTCTCCTGAAATTTTCCCCGATCCAGAAGGCGACATAGCACTTTCACCAAACGGCCTGCTGTTTGTTAATGGGCATAAAGACAAGAAAAAGAAGGTCAACTATTATACCATTTATGATCGTGAAAGCGGATTTCATATAAGGACCAAGGGATTTAATATTGGGCATTGGCAATCTGGAGATTTACGCCAAGACCCATCCCCCTGCTGGAATCGCACCAATGATAAAATTCTTGTCCCAAGTGTAAGTAAGGACGGCAAAACTAGACAGCTCTTCTTACTAGAAATCAAGATGAAGAGTTAAATTGCCGTAAATCGACCTTAACGTTTGCTGGAGCTTACAAAATCCCGAACAGACTAACGTGTAATATTATATTAAGGTAGTGAGATAATTATTTTTTTTCAGGAGCAGCACCAGCAACCCGAAGTTTGATTTCGATTTCATCAGAGACTTTTTCCTCTCTATCACCTGGATTAATCCCAAACTCTGAACGCTTAACCTTAAAGTCTGCACGCAATACCAGCAAGTCACCTGGAACGCGGTTGCGTTTGGCAAGCATGCCCTTAAGAAAAGTCAACGTTACTGGAACATTAATCTTTTTCGTTACCCCCTTCATGGTAAATTTGCCCGTGACTCTCGCCCAAGTTTTTGTGTCATCGACTTTTATGTCAGTGAATTTTTCAGCGATAAACATAATTTTGGGATGGGTCGCAACATCCATCCATCCTTTTCCAAGCATATGATCCTTCATCACCGGGTTATCAACATGAAGAGTTGAAGCATCCAAAATAATTTGTCCTTTTGTGGCAGCAGGCTTTTTCGGATCAAAGGTAACTGACCCTGAAATTCCAGTAGCAGTTCCCGAGATGGATTCCAGCGGTGCATCCAAAAGGAACAACGCGTTATTTACCTTTTTAGGATCCTTAAAATCGAACTTAATTGGCTCAGCATTAATGGTTGATAAACAACAAGTAGCCAACACACCACCAATAACGAATGCTGCAAATTTATTTTTATTCATGTCATTATATTTTTATTTTTTTTAAAAGCGAAAGATGCACCAAAACAAATGAATGCAATTAAAACGAATAAGCCAAGCAACTCTAATCCAAATACCATAGTATTAGCCTTCACAGGATATTCGAGCCCCGTGATTTCATCCATTTTCATTTCGGTAACAGTCGACTTAGACCAGCCCCAATGGAAGCCACTAAATCCCCAAACTGAAAAACCCAAAATCAGGATAACTAAAGCAACCCAGCGCAAACGAATTCGCACGGCAAAAGACTAGAAAAGAAGACTCAAAACTCAAACTATTTTTAGCCTATAAAATAATTACTCCTCAATTAAGTATATTGGTAATGAAGCAATAAGGATTACCCTCAAGATTCAATGAAATAAGGAATTATTTATTTAAATCTAATAAACCGGAATCTATAATCTTTTTTGAGCTATTACTGCCCCCCGACCCTTTCCTTGAAGCAATGACCTCGATAATTTGCAACTTGAAATCACCTTGAACTTTATCCCCCAAAAAGAATCCTACTCCGTAAATATCACTTCCCTTTAGCTTTGGAATATCACTCAATTTTCTACCTCTCCAAGTTGGATAAAATTCCTCATAAGGTAAGTAAAAAGTTTGGACTGTATTTTTTTTAGTCTGAAACTCACAGGTATAATTTGCCCGTCTTGCACTAGGATTTTTTGATTGAATCCTAAACTGGTATTTCCTGCCATCACCTTTGACCTTTAGAGAAATGCCCTTAGTATTTTTTATATTAAGAGTTTTAACTTCTGCCCGAACAGATGCAAAACCTCCGTTATTCTCGAGTGAAAGATACCCTTCAAATAAAGCATATTTTTTGGATTTAAGTTTCCATTTACTCGATGATCTACCTCCCATTACAGTGTCATTAACAATCCTCCAGTTTAAACCTGGACCTTTACTCCCATTGGAAAACAAAGTGACACTCGAAAAAACGTCAACTGAGAAGACTAGTAAAAATAATATAAAACAAAATTTGATTTTCATTACATAAAATAAAACGGAAGTGGATGCTGCCTAAATAGACGGATTGCCATCAAGATGGAAAGTATCAAAAGGCCCTATTAAACTCATCGATGCCAATCTATTAAAGGCTTTTATTTTTCACTTCTTTTTTTGTGACCTCACCGTTCGAGATTGCAACTGAATGATTAGCTTGCAAACCAAAATAATCGGACTTAAACCAATCCTGACAAGCAATCGCAAAATATTTCTACCATATATATATTTTGCTATTGGTGGAGAGATAGTTTCATAAGATTTTATAAAAGTTCTACCTAAAGTATATTTTGAAATCTGCTCATCACGCAAATAACGGAGAACATTTATTTCTGGTGCTATCGGCGTACCGTATGCAGCAGTCGCAATAAAACAATCACTTTTCTGAGGTCCGCTTATTTGCTTGTCGCACTTGCTGCAAAAGCCCATTGCAGACTCATCCCAAGACCATCCGCTTGTCCTGTAATATCTTATCACTACAGTGACATTAGTTCGACAATTCGGACAATGATAAATATCGGCAGTGCAATGTTTACATTTTGTCGCCTGCGGGTTAACTGGCTCAAAGCATTCGGGACATTTTGAATTACTTTGTACTGTATTTGGATCCATAATTAATGTGTAAGACTTTATTGGATGATAATAACCCAGACACAAAGGCGCAAACCTGTAATCATACTCATTTAAAAAGTACGGTTTCAGGTACGGCTTTCGGCTCATATTGCAGCCTATCTCTGCATATCACTGCATAAGGTTTTGCAGAGTTGAAAACAGAAAACGCTTGATTAAATCTAATGAAATCGGCATTTTCCCGCCTCCTTTCGAGGAAAAGCCAGTTTAGCTCAGTTGGTAGAGCACTCGATTTGTAATCGAACGGTCGTCAGTTCGAATC
>JAYZHR010000068.1:0-13161 GCA_036166355.1 Verrucomicrobiota bacterium
GGTGTCAGTCACATGGAGAGCTTTGACCCAAAGCCTGCTCTGAACGAATTTGCCGGAAAATCAATCAGCGAAACTCCCTACAAGAGCGTGCTCGATGCCTCGAAGATTCGGAAGCTGCGCATCCCAATCAAGGGCGATGCTAATGGGCATACCCGCACGAAGATCTTTCCCATGCAGACCGGCTTCAAGCGATATGGTCAGTCGGGCATTGAGATAAGCGACTGGTTTCCGAACATCGGCTCCTGTGTCGATGACATTGCCTTTATTCGTTCCATGTGGACGAGCGACAATAATCACGGTGCCCAGGTTCAGTTTCATTCCGGTCGACATTTTTTGGATCCGCGCGTCCCGACCATCGGTGCATGGATCAATTACGGCCTCGGTTCGCTCAGTAAAAACCTGCCGCAGTTCATCAACATCGGCCCACGCTTTTTTGACAAGAAGGATGCCCACTACCTTGGCCCTGCCTATGAAGCGGTCAACCTGAAGATCGATCCAAAAAATCCCCTCGATTATGCCAAATCAAGCAACGGGATGACGGCTGCGGAACAGCGACGAAATCTCGAGTTGACCAACAAACTCAACCGCTTAGCGGCGAAACAATACCCGCTCGACCCGGTCATCGAGGCCCGTATAAAATCTTACGAGCTGGCTTTTCGTATGCAGACAGAGGTTCCGGATGCGCTTGATTTTTCGCAGGAATCTTCTGAAACGAAAAAGCTGTACGGGATCGATCAAAACGAGACCAAGTCCTTTGGTCAACAGTTGCTGGCGGCCCGGCGACTTTCTGAACGCGGTGTTCGGTTTATCCAGATTATGCACGGTGACGGCGCGGCAGGGGCGTGGGACAATCACTCGGGCTTGAAAAACGGGCACTCCAAGTTGTCACGTCAGGTGGATCTTCCCACGGCGGGCTTGTTGAAGGATTTGAAACGACGGGGACTGCTCGAGGACACCATCGTCGTGTTCGCCACCGAGTTTGGTCGCACCCCCGGTTCCCAGGGTGCCGATGGCCGGGATCACCATTCTTTTGGCTTTAGCGTCTGGATGGCCGGCGGTGGAATCAAGGGTGGCGTAACCAACGGGTCGACCGACGAACTGGGCTATCATGCCGTCCAGGCTCCCCACTACGTGACTGACGTTCACGCCACGATCAACCACCTCATGGGCATCGATCCGCACAAGTTGGAAGTCCCCGAGCACAAGCGTCTCGAAGTGGATTTTGGCCATGTGATCGAGGACATTATCGCCTGAGGCCAAGCACACGCTTTCTTGACCTGCCGCTTGGTCAAGCGGAGACTCACCGCGTGCAACGACTCATCATTCTTCTGTTGGCGCTTGGCCAGGCACTAAGCGTTCAGGCGTCCAAGCAGCCGAATATTGTGATCATAATGGCTGATGATATGGGCTTTTCGGATATCGGCTGTTATGGCAGTGAGATCAATACACCAGTGTTGGATAAGCTAGCGGAAAATGGGCTGCGTTTTGCTCAATTTTATAACACTTCACGCTGTTGTCCGACGCGGGCTTCATTGCTCACGGGGATGTATCAGCATCAGGCTGGCATAGGGTTGATGACTGGCGACAATAAGCTACCAGGGTATCGCGGTGAGCTTGGTCGAGATGTAGTGACTATTGCTGAAGCTCTCGGTATGGGTGGATATCGGCGATACATGAGCGGTAAATGGCATGTGACCAAGCATACACGACCTCAAGGCCCGAAGGATAACTGGCCATTGCAGCGGGGATTCCAAAAATTTTATGGCACGATTATTGGTGCAGGCAGTTTTTATGATCCAGCTACCTTGTGTCGCGACAACAAATTTATTACGCCGGAGAACGATAAAAAGTATCAGCCTAAGACGTACTATTACACTGATGCTATAAGTGATAATGCGGTGACGTTTCTAAAGGAACATGCTAAAGAGTCACCGGATAAGCCGTTGTTTCTCTATGTGTCTTATACTACTGCGCACTGGCCGATGCATGCGTTGTCGGAAGATATCGCTCGTTACAAAGGTGTGTACGATGGTGGTTTTCAGGAGGTCCGTGCAAAGCGTTTTGCGCGGTTGAAGGAGCTTGGTTTAGTTCGTAAGGATCTAGAGCTATCGCCTCAATCCGATGATTGGGAGAAGATGCCCAACAAGAAGTGGGATATCCGCAATATGGAAGTATACGCGGCAATGATAGATAATATGGATCGTGGCATTGGTCGAATTGTTGACGAATTTAAACGGCAAGGGACATTGGATAATACGCTTATTATGTACCTTCAGGACAACGGGGCCTGTGCTGAGGGTTTCGGTAGATACAGTCAAAAGCCATACAATAGGAAATACAAACCACTCGGTCGTGACGGTTTTCAAACGAAGATTTGGCCGCCAATGCAAACTCGAGATGGAAGGCCTGTGAAAAATGGACCGGATGCTATGGCTGGGCCTGAGGATACATTTACGGGTGTTGGTCGCGGTTGGGCGAATGTCTCCAATACTCCGTTTCGTGAGTATAAGCATTTCGCTCATGAAGGCGGAATTTCTTCGCCATTTATTGTATCGTGGCCGAAAGGTATCGATCAAAAAAACAATGGGAGAATTGAGCGGCAACCTGGGCATCTCATCGACCTTATGTCCACCTGCCTTGATGCCGCAGGAGTGAAGCATCCGCGTAAGTTTGGCGAACATCAAGTCCAGCCGGTTGAAGGTGTAAGCCTATTACCCGCCTTTCGTGGCGGTGCACTTGTACGCAAAGATGCTCTCTATTTTGATCACCACCTTAATGGAGCTGTCCGTGATGGCAAATGGAAGCTTGTTCGTTATGGTGACTCTGGCCGTAATGCCAAGCTACATCCGTGGCAGCTCTACGACATGGAGGTCGATCGTAGTGAACAAAATGATCTTGCTAAAAAACATCCCGACAAGGTGAAGACTCTCTCTGCCAAATGGGAAAAATGGGCCATTCGCGCACGCGTAAAACCGTGGCCTTGGAAAGTGGACTAATTTACCAATGAAAAAACTAATCCTTAATCTATATATGCTTGTCGGGATATTGTCTGGCGTAGCAGTTGAGGGGGCTGATAAGTCCAAGGTAGTGTTCATCTCGGGTAAACCGAGTCACGGGCGGTTGTCGCATGAACATCGGGCCGGGAATATGTTGCTGGCTAAGGCGATCAATGAATCTGGATTGCAGGTGGAGGCCTTTGTGCTCAAGGATATTGGTTATCCAAAGGACGATCGTGTTTTGGATGATGCAGATACAATTGTGATTTTCTGTACTGGCCATGGAGGGCATGTGCTGAATCGAAAGCTGAACGAATTCGATGCATTAATGAAAAAGGGTAAGGGAGTGGTAATGATTCATTGGGCAACCGAGGCGGTGAAGGGAGATCCAGCTGACAAGTTCCTTGAGTGGATGGGTGGTTTTTGTGATTTGCACTGGAGCGTAAACCCACACTGGAGTCCTAAATTCAAGCCGCGCAAACATGAGATTTGGAATGGTGTGAAGCCATTTAGCGTTAACGATGAATGGTATTATCATATGCGATTTGTGAAGGAGATGAAGGGCGTTACCCCTATTCTTACGGATGTACCGCCTACTTCGACGTTGAAGCGTCCAGATGGTGCGCGCAGTGGTAATCCTACCGTACGCAAAGCGGTTGCTAACGGCGAGACACAGCATGTAGCTTGGGCGTATGAGCGCGCCGATGGCGGGCGCGGTTTTGGTTTCACTGGCGGCCATGTCCACATGAACTGGCAGCACGACGACAACCGCAAACTAATGCTCAATGCTATTCTTTGGACGGCTAAGGTAAAGATCCCTAAAGATGGTGTTCCTTCCAAGACACCGACTAAAGAGCAGATGCACACGAATCTTGATTAATTATTTTCATGCAAAGTAAGATTAAGAAGTTTTAGTATGAGGTTGGTACGCTGTATAGCGTTGGTGGTGTTTGTTTTTTGTTTTGTTCGGTCGCATGCTGATCAGGTCAAGCCCCCAAATGTTTTATTCATTGCCATTGATGATTTGAATGATTGGATTGGCTGTCTTGGCGGTAATTCGCAGGCGAAGACTCCTAACATTGATAGTTTGGCAAAGAGTGGGGTGTTATTTACCAATGCTCATTGCCAAGCCCCTATTTGCAATCCGTCTCGCGTGAGTCTACTTACTGGAATTCGCCCTTCTACTTCGGGTGTTTATGAATTGAAACAGCCTCTACGTCATGCGCCCGCACTTAAGGGTTCGAAGACTTTGCCGGCACAATTCAAGACTAGTGGTTATTATGTTTTGGGTCGTGGTAAAATATATCATGGAAAACCCTATTTAGATGAGTGGGATGACTTTAAAATTAGCCCTGATGCTCGAAATAATCAATTTCGTGTGAAGCCAGTTTCACGATTGCCAAAGATTCGGGTTCGTGATTTTGGTCCGATTGATTTACCTGAAGAACAATTTCGTGATGTGATTAATGCTCGATGGGCAGCAAAGGAGTTGAAGCGGGATTTCGAGAAGCCTTTTTTTATGGCTGTAGGTTTTCGTCTTCCTCACGTGCCTCTATATGCTCCTTCACGATTTTTTTTGAATCATCCGAAATCAGAAGTGAAGCTACCTGTCATCAAAGAAGATGATCTTGAAGATCTTCCGCCGTCAGGGATTAAGATTACAAGGTACATGGATGATACACCTTTAAATCATAGTGCAATTCTTGATACTAATAGTTGGCGAGAAGCGGTTTCAGCTTATCTCGCCTGCACTGAATTTGTGGATCACTGTGTCGGATTGATACTTAATTCCTTATACCAAAGTCGACATGCTAAAAATACATTGGTTGTGCTATGGTCGGATCATGGTTGGCACTTGGGCGAGAAGCGGCTTTGGGCTAAGAGGTCACTATGGTCTGAGTCTACTCGTGTACCTTTGATATTTGCTGGATCAGGTTTAACTTCTGGTCGATGTGATAGGCCGGTTCAATTACTTGACATTTATCCTACCCTTGTAGAGTTGTGCAGTATTCCTAAACCTCCTCAAAAGTTGGAAGGGAATTCGATTTTGCCGCTACTAAGTCAGCCGAATGCTCCTTGGCCTTATCCGGCTATCACTACTTTTCATTGCAATGATCATGCAGTACGAACTGAGCGATGGCGTTATATTAGGTATGCAAATGGTGATGAGGAATTATACGATCATTCGTTGGATTCAAACGAGTGGTTCAACTTGGTCCATAAATCAAAGTATCGGAGTGTTATTGCTGAACTTAAAGCTCATCTACCGAAGGTTAATATTCCTGGACTGCCTTCCCAATAGTCTTTTGGATTTCTCAATTATGTAATTTAGTGTGTTAATATCCCGCTAGTAGCGTGAATCTCGCACAATACTGAAAATTAAACTACAAAAACGGTTTTCAATTTCGTCAAATCCTTTACAAATGCTGCCGGCACGATGGTTGCTGGTTTGAAATGTGGCATGTTTTTGGCACGGGCTTAATCCTGACCGTCAAGAAGAAGCTATAGTCTTTATCTAATGAAAAATTCTTTATTCAAGTTAGCTTTTGCGTTTTGGCTTTTAACTATTTCTAACAACTTAGATGCCGAGCAGATTGTTGTTAATGAAGTGATGTATAATCCCAAGGAGGGGGAGCCTGAGTGGATTGAGTTGGCGAATATAACAGCCACACCATTTGATATTGCCAACTGGAAAATTCGAGGGAATGTTGAGTTGGATTTTCCTGAGTTTAATAAAGCAAATGCGAGTGATTCATTTCTTAAGCATTGGCAGAAGATCATTTTAACCAATATTAATCCAGAAGAGTTCAGGAGTCTTTATGGAGTACCTTTAAGTGTTAGGGTTTTTGGGCCGTGGGTTGGAAATCTTCCAAATGAGGGTGGACGGGTAACGATTAAAGACAGGAATAACGTTCAGGTTTGTACATTAGGGTATAACGATCGTGGAAGATGGCCTATTGCGGCAGATGGAGCAGGGCATACCTTGGTTTTAAAAGACCAAAACAAGAAAGTTGATGATTGGCGTAACTGGACATTTAGTAAACGGCCAGGTGGTACGCCGGGTGGAGATCCTGTTGCTGGTGCTGAGACATCAGTGGATAGTCCTGAGGTGGATTTGACCTCTGGGATTGTGCTGTTGGACTATGGGGATCGTTGGAAATATAACGATCAAAATAAAAGCCTAGGAACTACTTGGCGAAGGAACTCATATAATGATTCTTCTTGGAAATCTGGCGGAGGACTTTTGGGGGTTGAAAGCGCGGGACTTCCTGGTCCGGGTTTGAAGACCACTATTAACAAGGGATCTCAACTAACTTATTATTTTCGGAAGGAGTTTAACTTTAATAGCGACCCTGCTGGAGTTACGTTGACTATTGATCAGATTGTTGACGATGGTGCGGTCTATTATTTGAACGGCAAGGAGGTAGGGCGATCGAGGGTTAATGGTGCTGTTAACTTTAATACTACTTCTTCTGCAACCGTGGGTGATGCAACCGAGGAAAAGGGCGTCGTTATAATTGATTCTGGTTTAAAGCGAGGATCAAACTTATTGGCTGTTGAGGTACATCAAACCAATCGAACTAGTTCGGATATAGTGTTTGGTTGTCGGCTACGCGCTTCCATGCCAGCAACAAAGGGTGTTGTGATTAATGAAATTTACCCAGTACAAGGCCAGGATGGGTATATTGAGTTTTACAATCCTACTGCACAAGTAATTGACCTGAAGGGTTTTTACCTTAGTGATGATCCTACGGATCTTGACAAGCAGAAACTGAATCGTGTTTTTAAGGTTCAACCAAAAGGCTTAGCTAAGCTTTCGTTTGGCTTAGCTAAGCTAAGCGTCAAGTCGCCAGTGACGGTGTATGTTACTGAGCCTGATGGTGAGACAGTTGTTACAGCTGTTCGAGCAGATGTGACACTTGATGGTCGTTCAATAGGCCGTAAACCGACCGGATCTTCTGAATGGTTTCTTTTTACTGATTCGACTCCTGGAACTGCAAATGTGAGTCGTGAGTCTCTTGGTGAGTCTCTTAGGTTAAACGAAGTTCATTTCAGTGAAGATGGGCGTATGGACTGGGTTGAGTTTTATAATGGTGGAGAAGGTGCGATTTCGTTGGAGGGATTATCATTGGCGACTCGGCGTGATTTTTCTGATCGCACGCCGTTGTTCGGTCAGGTTGTGGAAAATGGGAAAGAGGTGGTTGAGATTGATATTGAATCAAGAGGGCAGATGCCGTTGTTTTTGCTGAATGGTAATACTGTCATTCAGTCATTGTTATTGAGCCGGCCAGATAGAGCTGGGTCTATGCAGGCATATCCCGACGGCAGTAATGAATGGTTCACTGTGTTTAATAGCACAAGGGGGCAAAGTAATAATCCAGACAGGTATGAAAATGTGATTATTAATGAGGTGATGTTCAATCCGCCTGGAGATCATCGGAGCGGTGAGTACATTGAACTCTACAATCGAGGAGATACGGAAGTTGATCTCACAGGTTGGAGGTTTGTTGAAGGTGTTAACTTTGCATTTCCATCTGGAACAATAATTAAGCCTGGAAAGTTTCTGGTTGTTGCTGCGGATCTTAAATACATGAACCGTGTATACAAAATAGAGAACATATTGGGTAATTATAGGGGTGAATTGAGTAATCCTGGTGAAATACTCAGGCTGGAGGATGTTTATGGCAATCTTGCAGATGAGTTGGATTACATGAATCACGGTGATTGGCCGGATTGGACCAAGGGGGGTGGAAGTAGCATGGAACTGGTAAATCCGTGGTCGGATAATAGCCGGCCTTCTGCCTGGCGTGATAGTAATGAGGCCGGCAAAGGTGGTTTTCGGGAATATATTGCCATGGGACGCTATCGGCAGCTAAGGACACAGGGTGGAACAGGTGACTATCGCGAGTTTCATATGCACCTTGTTGGTGATTCGGAGATTATCTTGAAAGATATTGAAGTAACTACCTCGAGAAATACTTCTAAGAATGTATTGAAAGATAGCACTAAAATGTCACCAAACGGAAAAAGTTCAAACGGCTGGCTAGCTCAAGGTACTCATTGGGAAACCTATATGGATCAAAGTGGTTTGCACCTTATTTCAGATGGACATGGTGACAATAGACCTAACAGGATGGAGATCGATATGACCGCAGATATTAGGCGTAACGATGACGCTACGATTCGATTTAAAGCTAAGTGGGTTCGTGGTAATCCAAGATTAATTGCTTGGACTTGGGATAAGAGCCTCGCTGCGAGTTTCTTGATTGAGATTCCAGAGAACCTTGGAACGCCCGGTAAGCAGAATTCAGCTTATAAAGATATAACTCCTCCGCAGGTTGATGGGACCATACATAGTCCTGCTGTTCCAACATCTTCCCAGTCAGTCCGTGTGACAGCAAATGTAACTTCAGCTGAACCTTTATCTGTGGTTCGTTTAAGGCACAGGGCAGATTCTTCGACAAATACTGGTGCATGGAAAAATAAAACCATGTACGATAATGGTAGTAGTGGAGGAGATGAGATTGCTGGTGATGGTGTTTATACTGCTACACTTACTGAATATAAAACCAATGGTCGGCGTGTTCAGTTTTTTGTGGAAGCGCAAACCAAAGCCGGATCCAAGCATATGCATCCGAAGTTTGGCCCTGATCGTCCTGCCTTATATGTTGTAGATAATCGCAAGCCAAAAACAGATCTGCGAAGTGTAAGGTTAGTGGTTTCTGATTATGATATGGGGGCTATTAGTAATGGTGGTAGTTCTAAATATAAATACAATTTCCCTCGATTATCTAACCATTATTATAACGCTACATTCATCTCTAATGAAAAAGATATTCGGTATAATTGTGAGATGCGAAACAGTGGTAGTCCTTGGACTCGCGGGAATAATGTAAATCGAGGTAAATGGAAGATGCCAAATGATCGGCGTTTTAGAGGTAAGTATAAGCTTTCTTGGGATGATGATGCCAATGGTCGTGTAAGCCGAAATCGATTGACCCGTTACATGCTTTACTTGATGGGGCATGTTGTGAATGAAAATGAAATGATATGGTTTACGGTCAATAATGGTTCCCCGCAGATGCGTGAAGAAGTCGAGCCGGTTGCTAATGATTTTTTAAGTCGTAATTTCACCGATGGAGTTAAGGGCAATTTATACCGGATTGATGATGAATGGTGGTTTACTGATAGTTGGTCACGGGCAAATCGCAATGCAGATTGGAGATATAAGGGTACCGATAACCCTGGCCGATATAGGTCAGAGTGGATGAAGCGAACCAATGAATGGGAGGATGATTATAGCGCGTTAATTAATCTTTTTCGGACCGTTAGTAAGACTTATAAGCAGGAGCAGATAGAGCGTCTTGTTGATCCTCATCAGACCATGATTATGTCCATGGTAAGAGGGTATATTGATGATTGGGATTCCTTCTCTCTGCGCCGCGGAAAGAATGGTTATTTTTACCAGAGATACGACGATGGTAAGTTCCAGTTTTTGCACTGGGACAGTGATTTGGCATTCGGTAATGCGGGATCAAAGCTTTACCAAGGAATGCCTGGGTTTAGTGGTTACATTGGTAAGTGGTATAATAAGAGATTATTCTATTCTTATCTAGCCGAGTTTACTGAGAACTACACATATAATTCACCGAGAATGAATGCTTGGCTTAATGCCGAAGAACAGGTGAGTGGTTCGTACTCTTCTCGTGCGAGTGAGTACAAGAATTTTTTCTCTGCACGGCGCGGCACGGTGAAAAGCGAATTGGGTACAAATTATTCACGAAAAAGATTCGAGGTAACCACTAACAAGGGAGCCGATTTGGATATATCGGAAGACATACTTAGCCTTAAAGGCACTTCGCCTTATGGGGTGATACATCTCGCAGTAGAGGGGCATCCCGAGGCGCGTGCATCCTGGACCGGTTTAACGGGATGGAAAATTGATGATATTCAGCTTAGAGAGGGTGAACAGTTGATTAAAGTCCTTGGAACAGATCAATGGGGTAAAGTTCGTAATGAAACTCAAATAAAGGTCAAAAAAAATGGAAATGCTGCTCCAGTAGCAGATCTTAAGGCACGACCGACTTCGTGGAATATATCAGTAGATGATACGCTGGATATGGATGCGCGTGATTCTCATGATCCAGAGGGTCAATCGCTAACATTTGATTGGATGGCTACCAGTCTTGATGACATGGACTTACGTCTCTTTGATCAATCGCGTGCCAAGGCGGTATTTAATCGGCCAGGTTTATATGGGTTTTCAGTTAAGGTTACTGATAATAATGGTAAAGTTTCTGAAGTGGTTCGAGAGGCTGCCGTATATGGTGCGAATGGGTTCAGTGGTTTTCGAGAGCCAATACTAGAGGATTACTGGACGTCTGCAAATGTTGCACCAAGGGGAAACTTTTCGCCAACTTCCTGGTACTCCCTAGATGACGTGCCAGGTTGGTTAGAGATTCAAGTCTTGGATATGATGGCGATGCCTTTAGCTGATTCTATTGGAAATTATCCCTATATAGCTCGTGAACTACCCCAAAAAGAAGACTGGGCGTTACAGACTAAGCTGCGTTTGGTTTCACGCCAGTTTGGAGATTATGATGCCGGCTTGATGGCGTTATTTGGGAGTGCAGGTAGTAAAACACGTTATACGATTGGCTTTAATGACGGTACGCACTTGATGGTTAGAAAAGTAAGTGACCAAGGCAATGTTAGTACGCTATATACCGGGTTACTTGCTCAGGAAGAAATTGCCGTGCGTATGATAAGGAAGGACGATCAATTATTATTTGAATGGAAGGTTGGAGATGTATGGGAACAGGTTCATGCGGAGGATATAGAGAATGATTTTCCGGCGATTAATGGCGGTATGTTTGTTGCCACTGACAAAAATAATGAACCACAGGCGATTCGTGTTGGATTTGATTATGCAATTTTGATTGATCCATCCGCAGTTTCTCCTCTTAAAGGGAGTCTGCGAATTAGTGAGATTATGTATAATCCGATTGGTGGAGATGATTTTGAGTATATTGAGTTGGTAAATATTGGGCAAAACAACATTAACCTTAGTGGAGCCCAGTTTGATCGTGGTGTTACCTATCAATTTAATAAAGTGACTTTAGCTGGAGGTGAAAGAATTGTTGTGGCTAAGAATCGTTCGGCGTTTCTTTCGCGTTATGGTGAGGCTGGTTTTTTATTGGCTGATGGGCAATATGAAGGCAGATTAAGAAATAATGGAGAAACCATTGCTATGATTGATAGTGATGGAGATCTTGTGTTGGAGGTTGAATATGACGATGGCGGAGATTGGCCTGGTCGAGCCGATGGGAATGGGAGTTCACTTGTCGTAATTGATCCGTCTTTAGATCTAAATGATCCTCAAAATTGGGATTCAAGCAATGCGTACAATGGTTCTCCAGGTGTTGCAATTGTTGGAGTGCCATCCGTGGTGGTTAATGAGGTTCTAACTCACTCTGATGCCCCTCAAGAAGATGCGATTGAATTACATAATTATGGCTCCAATGAGGTTGATTTGTCTGGATGGTTTTTAAGTGATAGTTCGAATAATCTCAAAAAATATCGCATTCCAGATGGAACTAAAATTTCACCAAATGGCTATCTTGTTTTTTATGAGAAGTCGCTTTTATTGGATAATGGAATTAATGGGTTTTCATTAAGTTCATCTCGGGGTGATGAAGTCTGGCTTACAGAGGCCGATGGTTCCGGTAATCTTTTGCGATTTGTTGATAAGGTGAGCTTTGGTGCTTCGGCCAATGGTGTTACTTTTGGTCGCTATCCTAATGCAATTGGATCTTTTGTTGCCATGGTAGACAATTCATTGGGAAGTGATGTTCGTGCTGGACAAGACATTGGCTTGTTAGAACAGTTTCGTGCTGGAAAAGGAGCGCCCAATAAAGGTCCGTTAGTTGGTCCAATAGTGTTTAGTGAGATTATGTATGCTCCTTCAGAGGGTATGGCTGAGTACGTGATACTGCAGAATATCTCATCAGATGATATTCCATTGTTTGATCCTTTGAACTCTGAAAACACATGGAAAATTGAGAATGCAATTAAATTTGTTTTTCCGTCAGGTTTGGTTCTAAAGTCAGGTGAGTCAGTTTTTGTGGGAAGCGTGGAGCCGGCATTATTGAGGGAACAGTATACTCTTGGGATGAATGAGATTGTATTAGGTCCGTTTGACGGGAAATTAAATAATGCCGGTGAGAGTCTGCAATTATTTCGCCCTGATAGTCCGCAGACTTTGCCTCCCGATATCGGCTTGGTTCCCTATATACTCGTAGAAAAGGTTAAGTATGGTTCCTATTCGCCTTGGCCTATGTTGCCTGAGAATGGAGGCATAGCCATTCAGCGGGTAAGCTTGGAGAATTACGGTAATCTTGCATCTAACTGGGCGCGGCTTGGTTTAGAGAAAGATACCGATCGA
This sequence comes from Verrucomicrobiota bacterium, assembly GCA_036166355.1. Classification (GTDB taxonomy): domain Bacteria; phylum Verrucomicrobiota; class Verrucomicrobiia; order Limisphaerales; family UBA1096; genus UBA1096. The sequence continues at coordinate 12,442 of JAYZHR010000068.1, forward strand.
GACGGTATGCCGGATTCATGGGAGAATGCATATGCCTTCGATTATTCTGATGCAGCTGATGGTTCTATTGATTCTGATGGTGATGGATTGGTTAATGCAGCAGAATATGCAGCTGGAACTGACCCTCGTAATCCGGCTAGTAGTTTGACTCTGACAGTCATACGTCTGAAGAATAAAAAACTGCAATTGGGGTTTGTTGGAGAGCAACGTAGAGTTTATACCATTCATTCAAGCAATGTGATGAGTCTTAAATGGCAACCTTTGGTCGAGTTTTCACCTAAGACTCGTGGTCTTATTACATATGAATTATCTCCTGATTCTGATCAGCGTTATTTTAGACTTGAAGTTGTTCATAACCCTTAATTTATCCGGATGACTTTTCGTTCGTCCAAACTAACTCTTCTTCTTGTCTGGTCTGGTGTTATTAATGCAGATGTTGTTATTAATGAGGTGCATTACGATGCTGAGCCAAAAACAGCACGGATTGAATTTATTGAGCTATATAATGCTGGAGGCAAAACTCAATATTTAGGAGGATGGTATTTCTCCAATGGAATCGATTTTACCGTCCCGGCAAATACGATAATCAAGCCAGGTGCTTATTTGGTGATTGCTGAGAATCCATCTCTACTTCGAAATCAATTTCAAATTCTTAGCGATAAGGTTTTTGGTCCTTATGGGGGTAGTTTATCCGGCGGCGAAGTGCTAACACTTCGAAAT
>JAYZHR010000069.1:0-13503 GCA_036166355.1 Verrucomicrobiota bacterium
TTACCCTCTTTTTTTGAGTCGTTTTTTTCGAAGTCTTCTTCATTACAAATCGACGGGCGGGCAGTCTCAACAAAAGCCGACACAAAAACAAGCCGGTATGACGTATCCTAGGTGTTTGACAAAAAAATCATATTTGAGAGATTTGCTCCGTATGAAACTATTTTTATCATTACTACTAACAGTCGGCTTAACCAGCACTGTTTTCGCTGAAAAATCCACACTTGATATTCCATTGAAAGATATCGACGGAAAGTCAACCAGCCTTAAGGCTCATAAAGGGAAAATCATGCTTGTTGTCAATGTTGCCAGTCAATGCGGTTTAACTAAGCAATATAAAGAACTTCAAGCCATCCATTCTAAATACGCAAAAAAAGGTTTCACCGTTCTAGGATTTCCGTGCAATCAATTCGGCAGACAAGAGCCTGGCTCAGAACTAGAAATTAAAAAATTCTGCAGCGATAACTATAATGTAACCTTCCCGCTTCATTCAAAAATTGAAGTTAATGGGAAAAATGCACACCCATTATATAAGAAAATCAAAAAGGAATCTGGAGGATCGGATAAAATCTCTTGGAATTTTGAAAAGTTTCTTTTGGATGGAAACGGCAAGGTCATAAAACGCTTTTCTCCAAGAACAAAGCCTGACTCAAAAGAAGTTACCGCTGAAATCGAAAAGGCTTTAAATTAATTGAATTTTTCTTCGATAATTAAAGAGCCCGGCTTTAAGCCGGGCTTTTCTATATTGCAGGTTAAAATTACAGCCCCCATATAATTGGAACAAAAAACCAAACAAGAACTGCCATTAACAACGTTAGCCCCAAACCAGCTTTTACATAATCTGTAAATCGATATTTGCCAGGACCAGAAACTAGAATGCAAGCAGGCTCAAAAGGTGCAACAAAAGATGATGAAGCAGCCAACATAACCGCAATTGCAAATGTCTGACCGCTAACATCTAGTGTCTGAGCGGTTTGCATGGCAACAGGCAAGACTACCAACGCTGCTGCTGCATTGGACATCGTTTGCGTTAAAAACATAGTAAGCAAAATAAAACCAGCCAGAACCATTCTTGGACTTTCAAAAGCACTTTGAATGCCACCTGCTAACCAACTAGCCGTGCCAGATTCACGCATAGCTGCACCAAATGCAGTCATTCCACCTATAACAATTAAAACACGCCAATCAATCACCTCATATGCTTTTTGCATGGAGATACACCCAGTTGCCACGGTCATTGCTGCTGCGCCCAAGAAACAAACCGGTAATGGAGCCAAATTAAAACCACCTGCTAAAACAGCAAAACCAAAAAAACCTAATGCCATAAAACCTTTTCTACGACGGTCTCCGCTCGGCGCCTCATTAACCTCTAGTCTCACAAGATTTGTATCATTCTCCAGAGATTGCAATCGATCTTCCGAACCTTGAACCAATAACAAATCACCTGCTCGCAGCTTAATTACTCCAAGTTTACGGCCCAACACTTGCCCATGTCGATAGATCGCAAGCACAGCTAAACCAAAACGCTGCCGAAAATTCGCCTCCTTGAGTGAGTTCCTAATAAGCGTCGACTTGGGAGTAATTAATAATTCTGCGATTTTAGTTTCCTCAGTATGAAGTGAATCATCTTCTAATTTCACCTCCGCCTTGATCTCAATGCCACTTGCATCCTTCACAGCCATTAAGTCGTCAATACGGCCAGATACCAACAGCACATCATCTTCCTCAAATTTTGAACGAGCGTTTGGCACAAAACTATTTTTTTTTCGAAGTATTTTTATTATTTGGAAATCCATCTGAGCCAACGATGATTTAAATACCAACTCACCTATAAGCCTTGAACCTGACATAACAACAATCTCTGAAACATACTCACGAATATTAAAATCCTCCGTCAAACTTTCATCAGGATAATCTGGCAATAATTTTCGACCAACCAACATTAAATAAACAATACCAACACCCATAATCAAAAGACCAATCGGCGTGATTTCAAACAGGCCAAGCGGCTTATATATATTCAATTTATTGGTTTCAGCATGCAGTAAATAATCTAATGAGTCTATTTCTCCATCATCATTTAAATCTGTTCCCCCTTGAGCTATCCACTCAACTAATCCAGCTTCATGCTGCCTTTGTATCTCACCACTAACTGCAACATTGGTTGAAGTACCGATTAACGTACAAGTGCCGCCTAGAATCGAAGCAAAACATACTGGCATGAGTAGTTTAGATGGACTTGTTTTTAGTTTACGAGCTACCGACATTGTTGGACCTATAAACAAAGAAGTTACTGCAGTATTGTTCATAAATCCGGAAAGTCCACTTACGACAGACATGGTGGTAAGCAACAGTTTATTAGTACTTCCACCGGCAACTCGTAATAACCAAGAAGACACAATATCAAGCACACGGCCCTCGAGTAATGCCCCATTAATAACAAAGATTGATCCGAGAATTATTATAATCTGCGAGCTAAAACCTGCAAAAGCTTGTGAGGTATCAAGAATTCCAGTTAGTACAAGAGCCAAAAGAAGGAAAATAGTCACAAGATCAACTGGCAATGCTCGAGTAGCAAACAACACCACGGCCAAAACAAGTAAACTCAGGACTATAAATATTGGATCCATCAAATTAAATTTAAAGCAGTTTCGTAGTATTATTCATGCATATCTTCAGGATTAATACCTACTTTTTGACACCACTCCTGATAAGCAATCGGTGAAATTTCAGACGGCTTAATCTCACTACGGCCACCCCAAAAAACATTTGTGTAGCTAACCGGGATCCCAATATCTTGCAGATGCTTGTCAATTGCAGCTTTATGCTCCAATACCAGTTCCTTGTTAGTACCATGGGCAACTCCCATAATATTCACATTGTGAAAATCTGGACCACCTTCACGCCAATAGGCATGAGTCATGATATCGTGACGTCCCACCTCCCCTCCAGCCTCAATCTCACGACCTTCGGGCACTGCCCAGTGGAACAACGCATTAAACTTAGTTACGCGCTCTCCAGAAGAATGTCGTTTAACGTGTTCCAAAAACGTTGAGAAACGCCCAACTACACGACGCCTGTCCAAATCCTTTGCAATACGAAAAAATTCATCTAAAGAAACTCCAGCTTCAGCAGCACGTACTGTCCATATATCCTCAATAATTTCTTCTGGCTTGAATTCACGTTTTACCGCTGTCATCACACGCCATTCCTCGGCTGTTAGATCAACAATGGCAACCTGCATAGCCTCAGCTGGCTGATCAGCTCGACTACCAGGAGGCATCCCTCGTCGACGCACATGTCCCACCCCAAGAGCAAATAAACGCTTTGCCGGCATCAAACGAAAATGGTCTCCTCCAATCTTCCGAAGTAACCATTCACTATGCTTTTTCATTGAATAGCCTTGCGGCACTTTAAGAGTCGTCCAAAGCTTATAATTTGATCCTGCCGAAACTGTATCTGTCGTACGTGTGACCACATGACCTGAAAACGGATCTTCCTCAAATAGATAATTAAAGGCAGAATCCATCTTCTCAGTTGGAACCTTCCATGCCACCAATGCGCCTTTAGCCAAATTGGTAGCCAGTAGAGTTTGTCGCACACGGCGAATTGTTCCAGCCCTAAGCATAGCTCGAATACGCTCAATAACTACTGGCACCTCAACTCCAGATTCACGAACAATTGCACCGATAGGGTCTTGTTGAAATCCCTGTAATCTATCCTCAGAAACAGCCAAAATTTTGGCATTTATCGGATCGCTAAAATCTACAGGTATCTGACCCTCATTCATATCGCGGCGGATTATCAATTAACAAGGTGCCTTGGCCAAGCGCATTCCTGATTGATTTCATCGCCTTAAAACCCAACCATTGGCCTGAGATTCATGAAGATCAGTAAAATAAGTGTTTATAAGGTCGATCTACCCCTTTATGAGGGTAGTTATAATTGGTCGGGAGGAAAGTCTGTAGAGATTTTTGACAGTACCGTTGTAAGAATTGAGACTAATGAAGGCATTACAGGTCATGGTGAAGTCTGCCCACTCGGCCCAGTTTATCTACCAGCCTACGCAGAAGGAGCCCGAGCAGGCATTCAAATTCTTGCGCCCTCATTAATTGGAGAAAATCCTTTAGAATTAGGAAAAATCAATCGACATATGGACACCACTCTCAAAGGACATCCATATGTAAAATCCGCTATAGACATGGCCTGCTGGGATATACTTGGTCAAACAACAGGACAGCCTGTATGTAATCTCCTCGGTGGACGCTACGGCGACGATTTCCTACTATATCGAGCAATCTCACAGGAATCTCCCGAATCAATGGCAGGCAAGGTCGCGGGCTATAGAGCAGAGGGCTATAGAAAATTTCAGCTTAAAGTTGGTGGCGATCCAGAAACCGACATTGAACGAATACGTGCCGTATCGGCTGAGCTACAACATGGTGACGTTCTTATTGCAGATGCCAACACCGGCTGGTTAATGCACCAAGCCACTCGGGTTGTGCGCGCTGTTAAGGATATTGACGTTTATATTGAACAACCTTGCGAAACATTCGAAGAGTGTTATTCTATCAGAAAGTTAACCGATCATCCTTTTGTACTCGACGAGAATATTGACGGCCTTCCAATTCTTCTCCGTGCCAATAGCATGCAGGCAATGGACGTGGTAAACATAAAGATTAGTAAATTCGGCGGCCTTACTAAAGCACGCCAGGCTCGAGATCTCTGCGTATCTCTTGGTATTGCGATGACAATTGAAGATAGTTGGGGAGGCGACATTATCACCGCAGCAATTTCTCATTTAGCTCACAGCACTCCGAAAGAACTACTATTCTCGTCCACTGACTTTAATAGCTATGTTACCGTATCAATCGCCAATGGTGCTCCTCAACGCAAAGAAGGCAAACTAGCTGCATCCACTTCTCCCGGCCTTGGAATCACCCCAAAAATGGATGCTTTAGGTGAAGTATTGTTCACCACAAAATAAAAAACTTAATCTTTCAGCTTACCAGCAACCCAAAGTAACCCTTTAGCAATCATCTTTTGAAATACCGGATCATCAAAAGTTGCATCTGAATGGCCATAAGTGGTCCCGAATATTTTCGCTTTACCATATTGATTCGTCCAGACCACTGCATGCTCTTTACCATCTCGTTCACTCTTGGATGTCGCCAAAGCCTTGGCTGAAGGCCACATCTTTTCAATTATATACAATTCATCCTTTGGAGTAATCCATTTATCCGGCATACCTTTCAGTATGGGATGTTTCGGTGCAACCTTCTTAACCGGATAACGGCTCTGGTGATCGTGCCTACGACTCGTCACACCAAGAAATTTTCGCCATTCATCGTTTTTTGCGGCCCTATAGGTATGCATCGCGCAATGAATTACGACAGCCGGCACACCAGCCTTATGAACCTTAGTTATTTTTCTAATATATTTTTCATCTGTAGTATTCGAAAAACATTCATTGTGAACTACAACATCAAAACTAAAAGCCCAATTAGGGTCATCATATAATTAAATCTGTGCTCTTGTTCCAGACCCCCCTTCATTAACAACCTTCCACTCCACTTCCGCTTCCTTGGCCACTCCTTCTAAAAGCGCTTTTGATTGATACTTATAGTTATGACAACATCCACCTGTTATAAGAAGCGCCCGAATTGATTGCTGTTTATCCTGAGAATGCGCAGCGGGAATAAAAAAACTGAATGCAAAAATATAAAATAAATGAACTGACAACCGTATATTCATGAACAAACTTTAAAGACACCCAAGCTTGCCGTCAACGCTACCACCGAATGGAAAACTGGCTTACTTTAATAGCTGCTATCTCTTTAAAGCTTTACGGCGAATATCACCTACAAGATTCGGGCCGTTATCAGGTGGCATAGATCTATGCCAATCGATGCAAGACTTAGTAAACTTAGCCACAAGTTTAGGATATTTTTCTGCTAAGTTGTTTTTTTCTCCAAGATCATTGGCTATATCGTATAACTCTGGTTCGGTTCCATCATATTCACATAAAAACTTCCATTTACCATCCCTCACAGCGAGATCTGGAAGATCATTGTCACCATAAAACGCATCCCTATCAGGTGGACGACGAAAATAAATTGGTGCAATCCTTGAATCATCGCTTATACCAAGCAAAACACTTGAGACAGACTCCCCATCGTACTCCACCTCTTTGGAATGTTTTACTTTAGCGATGTTTAACAAAGATGGAACAAGGTCAATTGCAGAGAAAACCGACTTCCGATTTACCTTGTTTTCCGCCTTCACCAAACCTGGGCCCCAAGCAACCAACGAGGAACGTATACCACCCTCGTATAGATGAGTTTTATAGCCACGAAAAGGCCCAGCTACACCAGCCCCAAGCTCGGGACCATTATCTGAACAAACCAAAATGAGCGTATTATCAATTAGCGATTTATTATTTCTGACATAGTCTACCAGTTTGCCTAACTGCTGGTCCATTGCCTCCAAAACAGAAAGGTATAACTCACGCTTATTGTTACCCCACTTGGCTACCGGCGGCCAGAACGGGCTATGCACATCGTCTGGCCAAAGGTTGATATAAAATGGTTTTCCATTCTTAAATGCACGATCCATAAACGGGATCGCTTCGTTGACAAACCCACCGGTAATCTTTGAACGCTGCATCCAACGTACTCCATCACCTAAGCGCTCGGCATTAGCCCAGATACGTCCTGGCTTAGCCGGGTCCTGATCAGGCTTGAGAGTCAGCGGCAACAACTTCGGTCCCATTCCCTCGAAATTGGTTAGTGATACATCAAACCCATAAGAAGTAATTGGCGGGGCATCATCAACATCACGCTGCCCTCCCATATGCCATTTACCAAAATGCCCAGTTGCATAGCCTGCCCGCTTCAATGAACGCGCTAACATTGGGGCATTAGGATCAAGCCATTGTGCCATTCCACGCCGAGAATTCATCGCACGATGAGCAAGATAAGAAGTAATGCGCCACCGCTGCGGGTATTGACCCGTAGAAATTGCAGTTCGAGAAGGCGAACAAATTGGTGAATTAACATAAAATTGCTCAAATCTTATTCCCTCCCGGGCCAAACGATCTATATTGGGAGTCTGAGCCGCTCGATTGCCAAAACATGAAAAATCCCCCCAGCCCATATCATCAATAAAAACGAGAACCATGTTCGGCTGAGCCCAGCCGAATTGTATCACCAGAACATACGTAAAAAATAGAGTAAGTGTTTTTTTCATGATTCGCGCTTAATTATGAGCTCTTTATGTCATACCCTCTACTTTAATTTAGTAACATACGCATAAAAGGCACCCATCGGTAAACTTTCAGCATCGGTAAACTTAGCCCACAACTCATCTCGTCCGGACTTGAGTTTAAGTTTAAACGTGACGCTCTTGGCGTTGGGTTTCACAGGGAGGGTAAATTCTTGGCCGCCGATTTTGAGGTGAGCTTTCACGGCGGCGAAGCGTTTTCCTGAGGCAGCGCGGAAGGGACGAACGCCAGGGACATCGGAGCCGGCAGGAAGTGAGCCGCCTATGGGGGCGTCAGCTTCTTTAGGCCAACGGCGAAGTTCGACGGTGTACTCACCGGCAGTCTTGACATCAACAGCCCAGAAACCGGTATTGCTGGGTTTTTTCTCGGCATTGCGGATATGGCGTTGGTTCCACGGGGTGCTTCCGTTGGCGATCCAGTCGTGGCAAGTGAGCGTGACAGGGTTGGCAAGTGGAGCATTCGCACCAAGGTAAATGGCCGTTGGTTTGCCAAAGGTTGGCACAATTTCGCCCCACCACTCGTCATAAAACTTGGTGAGGCGTTTGACCACGATCGGGTTGTCGGCAGCAATATTTTTCTTTTGGCCGGGATCTGCGTTAATGTCGTAAAGCTCCTTACCATTCACTAGGCGCCATTGGTCGGTCATTACTGAACTCTTGCGCCATTTAATGGGATCGCGCACGCGCTGGCTATCGGTCACCAGAATACGATCGGGCCAGTTTTTCGCTTTGTTTTCAATGAGTGGGCGAATATTCACACCATCAAACTTCACGTCCTTGGGCGAAGGTACCTGGCAGTAATCAATAAGCGTAGGTACGACGTCGACATAAGAGGTAATCAAGTCCACATCGCGCCCGCCGGTAAGGCCACCCTTGGGCCAATGAACGAAAAAAGGCACACGATGGCCGCCATCGTACTCGCTACCTTTTCGGCCACGCATGCCATTATTGTGGATGTTCGCGCCACTGGATGTGCCGTTGTCAGTTGTGAAAATGAAAATGGTGTTTTCCTCAAGCCCTTCCTTCTTGAGAAACGCGCGCATGGCGCCGACGTTGGCGTCAATATTCGCAATCATGCCAAGGAAGTTGGCTACATTGACCCCCTGTTTCTCGTATGGCTTGGCGTACTTCTCCGGCGCATGCATCGGACCATGGGGGGCATTCGTACAGAGGTAAACAAAGAACGGTTTGTCACTATCCTTAACCTTGGAAATGAAGCGCTTTGCATAATCGAAAAACACATCGGTGCAAAAGCCCTTGGCCGGCACAGCTTTGCCATTGTGAAAATAGGATCCGTCGAAATAGGCATTGTCCCAAAAATCGGGCGTCTGCCCCACACCTCCGCCGCCGTGGCGCAACACTTCCTGAAAACCACGATCTTCTGGGCGGTACGGATAGTTATCACCCAAGTGCCACTTGCCAAACATGCCTGTGTGATAACCGCCATCGCCAAGAATCTTGCCTATAGTCACCTCGTTGTGCCGAAGCATAGATCTCCCCATGATGGTGTGCCACACGCCGGTACGGTTGGTCCAGCGGCCAGTGAGTAGCGCAGCCCGCGTCGGTGAACATGTCGGCGCCACGTGGTAATCAGTCAGCCTCACGCTATCCGCATGCAATTGATCTAAATAAGGAGTCTTAAGAACCGGATTACCGTGACAAGAAAGATCGCCATATCCTTGATCATCAGTGATCACCAAAACTACATTGGGCCGCTTTGCTGCATTAACTGATAATACAAAAAGAAAAATTAACGCAAATAAATTAAGTTTCTTCATAAATAACCAAAACAAAGAAAACGACCAAAAACACCAATGGTCAACTACAAGATCCTGATCTTTATTGTATTGTCACCAGAGCCATATAATTCGTAATATCCGTCAACCTTTTGACGATGCTCTTTTTGGGAAGATGACTAGGATCTTTCAATTTAATGGTATATTGGTCAGCTTAATAGTTTGTTTGTATGTCAGTTTGACAAACATTAAAGCAACTGAAACTTCCGAAGCTGATTCAATGAACTGGGAAAAAGCCCGAGAATGGTGGGCATTTCAACCTCCCGAAAAATCAAAACTTCCCAAAGTCTTAGACCACACTTGGCCAAGTCAACGTATCGATTACTTTATCTTAGCTAAACTAGAAGCAAACCAGCTCATCAAATCTCCACAAGCGTCAAAACGCATTCTCGCTAGACGATTGTTTCTTGACCTAACAGGTCTTCCTCCCACCCCAAAAGAAATGAGGGCTTTTCTATCCGACGAAACAAGCGATGCTTATGATCGATTAGTTGAAAAACTGATACAGAAAAAGGCATTCGGCGAACGCTTGTCCAGCATGTGGCTTAACAACGTACGATACGCAGAGGATCAGGCACATCAGGTCGGAGGAAATAAATCGTTTTTTTATCCAAATGCATTTCGTTATCGCGAATGGGTCATCAATGCATTTAACAGTGATGTTCCATATAACAATTTTATCCGTAAACAACTCGCAGCAGACTTATTGCAGAATACTGAAAATAAAGATTTACCAGCGCTGGGTTTCATAGGGCTAGGCCACAAATATTACGATCGTAATCGCCTTGCAGTTAAAGCCGAAGAATGGGCCGAACAAGTCGACACACTAACCCGCTCACTTCTTGGCCTTACCGTTGCCTGCGCTCAGTGCCATGACCATAAATACGATCCATTAACACAAAAAGATTACTACGCACTAGCGGGAGTGTTTGCTAGCACGGACCTTGTCGATCGAATGGCAGACGGAAGTGAAATCAAGAAAGATTCTGAAGCCGCAAAAAAACGAATTGGTACCATTCATATGGTGCGGGATATAAAACCTAAGGATCTTAACGTATTTCTAAGAGGAAACACAGAAAACAAGGGCGAAATCGTGCCACGACGATTTCTCCAAGTCTTATCAAAAAACAAACCCAAAAAATTCACTCAAGGTAGTGGCCGACTAGAACTAGCCGAATCAATCGTTAACCCTGAAAACCCACTCACTGCTCGCGTCATCGTTAACAGAACTTGGTCAATGTTTTTCGGCCGTGGTCTTGTTGCCACTCCAAGCAACTTTGGACAACTAGGAACTCTCCCCAGCCACCCTGCTCTACTTGATGATTTAGCTGTGAGCTTTATGGAAAACGGATGGTCAATGAAACAGTTAATTCGAGAGATAGTACTCTCATCAACATATAAACAAAAATCCTTAGAGTCCGACATTAATAAGTCAATCGACCCAACTAACACCTATCTCTGGAGAATGAACAGGCGACGACTGAGCATTGAACAGTGGCGCGACTCAATTTTAGCCGCAGGTAATAGCCTAGATCGCACAGGCGGCAAATCATTGGAATTGAATGACAAAAATAATAATAGAAGAACAGTTTACAGCCGTATTAGCCGGAAGAAATTAAACGATATGTTAATGCAATTTGACTATCCAGACGCCAATGTCCATTCATCCATACGTTCCTCTACTACCACGGCATTACAGAAACTCTTCGTATTAAACAACCGCTTCATGATTGAACATGCAAAACGGTTGGCCAATCGTATCTTAGGCGAAAACAACAATGCCAAGGCCGAACACGTTCAGGAAATATACCAGATTCTATACAACCGCAAACCAGACAATAATGAGCTGGAAATAGCACTTAATTTTCTTGGGTTACCTTCCGAGAGTAGACTTACACGCTGGGAGCAGTATTCACATGCACTATTGGCAGCAAATGAAATGAATTTCATAGATTAATGATACCAAATTTTTCAACCAAGATTAATAGAAGAGAAATGCTAAGCCGATGCACAGCTGGCTTTGGTTCACTCGGTTTAGCCGGAATACTTGGAATAAAACAAGCAAATGCATCTAACTCGCTCGGCCCACACTTTGCACCAAAGACCAAGAGAGTGATCTTCCTTTTTATGAACGGCGGCCCTTCTCATGTTGATACATTCGACCCTAAACCGGCGTTAAAAAAATACGAAGACACACAACCTACAGGGAAAATATACAAAAAACCAAACTCCACCGGTTTCATGCCATCACCATTTAAATTCGAGCGCCATGGCCAAAGCGGAGTTGCTGTAAGCGAATCATTGCCCAATATTAGTCAGGTAATCGATGAATGTTGTGTAATTCGATCGATGTACACTGATGTACCTAACCATGAACCGGCCTTACTACAAATGCACACCGGTAATGTCCAACCAATTAGACCATCGATTGGTTCTTGGATTCAATATGGTTTAGGGTCTCTGAATGAAAACCTCCCCGGATATGTCGTTCTAAGGCCAACTAACAAAATCGTTGTGGGCCCAGCACTTTGGAGTAATAGCTTCCTTCCAGCACAACATCAGGCAACCAGCGTCATAACGGCAAATATGAAAGTTGAAAAACTTGTCGCTAATATTCGCAACTCCAGCCTTACAAGTCGCAACCAAAGAGAACAACTTGATCTCATTAATCGCATCAATAAATTACATCTAGAAAAACGAAACAATGACCTAGAATTAAATGCACAAATTGAAGCAATGGAAACAGCCTATCGCATGCAGTTTGAAGCAATGGAAACATTTGATATCCAAAAAGAAAGCACAGCTACTCGAGAAAAGTACGGGAAAACACCATTTGCCAATTCCTGCTTACTTGCCCGAAGACTGGTCGAAAGTGGTGTCCGCTATGTAGGTGTTTACTATGTCAACAACAACAACCAACCATGGGATACACATACCAAACATAACGAGGGACACAAAAAACTATGTCAAGACAGCGACCGTGCTACTGCAGCTCTCATTTCAGATTTAAAAGAACGCGGACTATTGGAAGACACATTGGTAATTTGGGGCGGCGAATTTGGACGAACCCCTTATGCTCAACAGAAAAAAAAGAAGGATGTAGGTCGTGATCACCATAGTACCGCATTCTCAATGCTACTAGCCGGAGGCGGCGTCAAGGGAGGCTTCACATATGGAACAACTGATGAATTTGGAATGCATGCTCAAGACAATCGCTTGCATGTTCATGATCTACACGCCACAATACTTCATTTAATGGGAATCAATCATGAGAAACTAACCTTTAGATGGAGTGGTCGTGATTTCCGTTTAACCGACGTTCATGGAAAGATTGCCCATGGAATCATTGCTTGAATTTAATAAATGAAAAAGAAAACACAGGGTTTCACTTTAATTGAATTACTAGTGGTCATTGCCATTATAGCAATTCTTGCCGGATTATTATTGCCAGCCTTAACCAGATCTAAAAGCAAAGCAAAGCAAACTGTTTGCATGAGCAACCAAAAACAGCTTGGCCTATCGACCGCGATGTACGCAGAAGACTTCGATGGAGAGTTCCCAAAATCACTTGCAGGGTCAACTCAGGCCCATGCTAACTGGCTTGTGATTATGCGAAAAGTTGGCTATCTCAGTACAATGGAATTATTCTCGGATCCTGCTGACACAGAAGGACCATCGAATGAATTCAAGCATCGAAAGCGTCGCATCGTTTTCGGCAAAGAAAGTCGAGATGTAGTTTTTTCTTATGGAGCTAATGAACAAATTGTTGGCCCTGCAAATATTAAACATGGCAATTCCAACCAAGTACCGAAACCAGATAAAATCATGTTTTTTGGCTGCGCAAACTATATGGTTGTTCCCTTTTGGGACCACGAACGAATGTATAATGCCAGCGGCCCAAGACCTGCTGGATCAACTCAAAACCCTCCAAATTTACTTTATGCCCGACATAATTCAGGCAATGGTCGTATAGGCCCTCAAAGCAAAGGAGGTAGTAATATCACCTACGCCGACTTACATTATGAATTCCAAAATCAATACCATATCGACAAAAAACTTTGGTGGTACAAGGACCATAAGCCTCTTTAAACAATCAAAGTATCAATCGAAGGCAACGAATAAAAAACGGCATCAATTGAAGCCGTCTGTGCAATAAATCATTTAGATTTAGGCTTTATCCCTAAAAGGAATTTATCCATTCGGTCGTGAATCTCCTTAATTCGCATTCGATTACCTCCCCCTACCTCGGCAGTTGACCAGCCAGTAAAGTTAATTTCTTCAAGTGCATTACGAACATCAGGCCAATCAACATCTCCATCGCCAATTTTGCAAAACCCATTCGACTTACCCCAATCTTTAACATCCAATTTAACAATTCTGCTACCTAAAGTCCGAATCCACTCAGCAGGTTTGCCAAAACGCTGATGAT
>JAYZHR010000070.1:0-12861 GCA_036166355.1 Verrucomicrobiota bacterium
CATTACGATGCTGAGCCAAAAACAGCACGGATTGAATTTATTGAGCTATATAATGCTGGAGGCAAAACTCAATATTTGGGAGGATGGTATTTCTCGAATGGAATCGATTTTACCTTCCCGGCAAATACGATAATCAAGCCAGGTGCTCATTTGGTGATTGCTGAGAATCCATCTCTACTTCGAAATCAATTTCAAATTCCTAGCGATAAGGTTTTTGGTCCCTATGCGGGTAGTTTATCTGACGGCGAAGTGCTAACACTCCGAAATTCGATTGGAAATCAAGTGGATCGGGTTGATTACAGCTCTGGATTTCCTTGGCCAACTGCAGCAAGTGGAGCAGGTAGTTCGATGGAATTAATTCATCCGACTCTTGATAACGATCTTGGTGGTTCATGGCGATCTGCTGGCATGCAAAGTGGGCCGATTAGCCCAATGATTTTATTGAGATCTGATCAAAATGGGTGGAGTTATCGAGAGGGGACTAGTGAACCGTCAGTGCCTCCATCAGCTTGGCGAAGGCTTGGTTTTAAAGAGGATGATTCATGGAAAAAGGGAAGAGCTCCCATTGGTTATGGGGATGGAGATGATAGGACAATCTTATCTATGCAGAATCAATATACTTCCGTTTATTTACGCCGGGAGTTCAATGTTGTTAATGAAAAGGTGCCTTCGGCATTGGTGATACGGGTTTATGTGGATGATGGGGCGGTAGTTTGGATAAATGGAAAAGAGGTAGCACGAGTAAGTGTGCCGAGTGGTCCTTTGCGTCATGATTCTTTAGCTAATGATCATGAAGCCAAATGGGAAGAGGTGCTAATACCAAATGCTAACCAGATTATTAACCCAGGGAAAAATATTATTTCAATTCATGTTCTTAACGCGACGCGAGGTAGTAGTGATTTGTCTATTGATGTTGAATTAAGAACTCCATCAGTAGATAAAAATTTCGGTGCTCCAACGCCAGGTGCTGTTAATTCGGTTTTTACAGAGAATGTGCCGCCTCAAACAAGACAGGTGAAAAATGAGCCTGAACAGCCTCAAGAAGGAGAGCCAGTTAGAATTTCTGCAAAAGTGACAGATCCAGATGGTGTTGCGTCGGTCATGCTTTCTTATCAGATAGTACAGCCGGGTCAGTATATTCGTAAAACTGACTCACAGTATGCGAATAATTGGAAAGAGCTGAGAATGAATGACGTGGGTAGTGGCGGAGATGTTAAGGCGGGCGATTCTATTTATTCAGCTATAATTCCTAGATCAGTACAGAAACATCGTGTGCTGGTTCGTTATCGGTTGCACGTTCAGGATAAAAAGAGCAATGCAGTTACACTTCCATATTCTGATGATCCTCAGCCCAATTTCGCCTACTTTTGTTACAACGGTATACCGGCTTGGCTTGGCTCTAATCGTGTTAATGGAAAAAAGGAAACATTTTCAAGTGATATCATGCAGTCATTGCCAACATATCACTTAATTGCCAAAAGTTCAGATGTAACGAATTCACAGTATAATTCTGCTTATGATATGGTTCGTTTTAAAGGAACTCTTGTTTACGATGGTAAGGTATATGACCATATTGATTTTAGGAATCGTGGGGAATTTTCGACTTATGTTTCTGGAAAAAACAAATGGCGATTATATTTTAATCGTACACGGGGATTGAGGGCTAAAGACAACTATGGTCGCCCATATAAGGAACGTAAAAAAACGATTAACTTGAATGGATGTGCTGCTCCTTGGATGCCGGTAAACCGCGGTATGGCTGGAATGGAGGAAGCTGTTGGGTTTAAATTGTATTCTCTTGCCGGAGGCTTGGCACCACATGCCGACTTTATCCATTTGAGAGTGGTGGACGACGTGGAAGAAGCCCCAACAGGATCAAGAAACGCCCAATACGAGGGGGACCTTTGGGGTCTTTATCTTTCAGTTGAGCACACGGATAGTCGATTTCTTGATGAGAGAGATATTTTGGATGGTAACGTGTATAAGATTGAGCGTAGTCAGGGCGATCGCCGAAACCAGGGACCAACCCAGACAAATACTGCTTCTGATTGGAATACATTTCGCGACGGCTACAATCGTTCGCAGTCGATAAGATGGTGGCGGGCGAATATCCATTTGCCGACCTATTATACTTTTAGATGTATTAATCGTATCGTGAGCAATGTGGATATTCGGGAAGGATGGAATAAAGTCTTTTATCATCACCCTGATGGTCAATGGTATCCCATACCTTGGGATCTTGATATGCTTATTATTCCAGAGACACATTGGCAGGGCGCAATCAATATAGAGAAGAGTTTAAGTCAACATAGATCACTCAAAATTGAATTCAAAAATCGAGCTCGAGAGCTATTGGATTTGCTGTTGGATGATGCTTCATTGACTGGTGGACAGATTGGCCAATTTATAGGTGAACAAGCGCGATTCATTGATCCTCCCGATCAGGAGTTGACGTTTGTAGATGTAGATCAGTTTATGTGGAATTATCATCCACGAACGGCGGGAAGTCATCGAGGTCAGTTTTATGTTTCGCCAAAAAGTCAGAATAATATTGGCGGCACTTGGACGCGCCAGTTAACAACTAAAGATTTTCAGGGCATGATGCAGCACATGCTTGATTTTATGACCGATACAGACACAGACAGGTGGAGAATTGGTGACGGTGATCCTAAAGGTTATGGTTATAATTATCTTGAGCACGAAGCCAAGTGGGCTGATATCCCTGATACACCTGAAATTTCATATATTGGGGCAGAAGGTTTTCTTTTGAATGAATTAAAATTTAAAACTACCCCGTTTTCTCCCGGAGGTTTAAAGAATAATCAAATATTTACCGGAATCCAATGGAGGTTAGCGGAAATATCTAATCCACAAACGCCTTACTATGAGGTCGGCAAACCTTGGAAATATGAAATCCAGTCAGTTTGGGAATTAGAGTCAGATAGTTTTTTGAGTGAGGTTTATGTGCCACAAAACGTGATGCGCAAGGGAGGCACTTATCGAGCTCGTGTTCGAATGCGTAACGGCACAATGTCATGGAGTCATTGGTCCTCGCCACTTGATTTTGTTGCTGGTGAACCGGATTTATCCCTGTTGCGAGGCAGTTTGGTTATTAACGAAATTATGTATCATCCTCAGGCGCGTCCTAATGTAATTGATAGTGACTATGAGTTTTTGGAAATTAAAAATACAGGAACCAGAACTACTGATTTGAGTGGCTTGTTCTTTTCTAGTGGCATTAAGTTTATATTCCCCAAAGGAAGCACCTTGGCGCCTGGACAGCTATTCTTGATTGGTCGCAATAAATTGGCTCTTGAGTCGGTGTATCCTGGTTTGAAGGTGAATGGTGTATTCGAGGGAAAACTTGCTAATCAAGGTGAGACATTAACGCTTTCGGCAGGTTATGGAGCACCTGTGCTTACTCTCGATTATGGAGATAATGAACCTTGGCCAGTTCAGGCTGATGGTGATGGTTATTCGTTGGTTTTGGATAGTGAGAGTGAAGTTGGTTATCGTGCAAGTTCATCACTAGGAGGGACGCCTGGTGTGGATGACTCATCTATTACAGAAAGGCTGTTAATATCGATAGACCAAATTTCTTCAGACCAAATTCGTTTGAGTTTTAAAGCCCAAGCCGGAATGACTTACTCTCTATTGGGGGCAGGTGTATTGGGTAAAGAGTGGGATATGCTAACCACTTTCGAACCAAAAAAGGATCAATTAATAAAACACCAAGTGCCTTTTAATCAATCTGATATTCGTTTTTTTAAAGTTAAGGCAACTACAACACCGTAGTATTCAGAATTCTAGAGCTCGTTGTGACTTTTAATTATCTTTCCAACGAGTCCGTACTTCTTGGCTTCTTCTGGAGTCATCCAGAAATTCCGATTGGTGTCCTTGGCGATTCTATCGATGGGTTGACCTGTTTGATCTGCAAAAATTTGGTTTAGGCGTTCGCGCATTTTTACTATCTGGTCTGCCTCAATGCTGATGTCTGATGCCTGTCCGCCGACTCCACCGCTAGGTTGATGAAGCATGAATCGGGTATTAGGCAGGCTAAACCGATCTTCGACAGGAGGGGCAGAATAAATGAGTGCACCGGCACTTGCCACCCATCCTGTACCGATAACCTTTATGCGTGGTTTCACGAACTTGATCATATCGTGAATGCTATCGCCTGATTCCACATGACCGCCAGGAGAGTTGATAAAAACCTTAATGTCATCTTCAGACTCAGCTGATAGTAGTTGGATTTTTGTACAGAATTCTCGGGCTACCTTCTGGTTGATTTCCCCATACAGCATGATTGTGCGAGACTTGAGAAATAATTCCTCAAGTTTGCCCATGGATTCATTTTCGTCCTTCTTTTCTTTACTCATTTTATTTTCCGTGGCTAAGCCGCGAGCGGCGGAGAGATTGATTGTTCATCGCGCCGGTGTAAAGCGGTAATCAGTTTTTCCATTCGGTTAATATTTCCGAGGGTAGATGGGGGGTTGCTCCGGAACGTGAGGCAACATAAGCTCCCATATGATTGGCGAAATTGGCAGTTTTTTGTAGAGACCAACAGCGCGAAGTTCCGTGTAGAATAGCCGCAGTGCACGCATCACCAGCCCCGATCGAGTCGGCTTTTTCCTCTGGAGTAAAGTGTGCAGGCTCACCTTTGACTATGGTATTATTAGAGTAAATCTTTGTGCCGAATTTGCCATGAGTTAGCACAAAAAGGTCAAGGTTATAACAATTCATGAGTTGAGATATTGACGATTCGTCACTAGGTAGATTGAAAAGTGAGGCTACTACGGGTAGTTCTTCTTTATTCATTTTAACTATTGAAGCTGCTTGTAATCCGGTTTCTAGAATGCTTTTTGAATAGTATTCTTGTCTTAGGTTAACATCGAATAATCGATTTGCTTGGGTTGCAGTCTTAATAAACCTTTGAATAGTACTTCGTGCTGGTTCAATACGTTGACCTAAAGTGCCGAAGCAGATGGCACTACATTGATTGGCTAAATTATCTAGTGAATCACACCATTCCAGCTTATCCCAAGCGACGTTCTGAGTGATTTCATATTCTGGTTCTGTCCCGTTCAAAGTGACATTAACTGTTCCAGTCATTGTATTGGGATCTTGTTGAATAAAGGTATGGTCCATTCCGCGTTCTTTGAGGTTTTCTGTTAATGATCTACCGAGTTCATCATTACCTATTCGGCTAATCATTACAGCCTCGCCTCCTAAATGTATCCCAATTTGGTGTGCTTGTAATGCTGCATTGAGTGGTGCTCCACCAAGTACGGGGCCAACTGGGAGCAAGTCGTAAAGTGCTTCTCCTATTCCAGCTATGAGTGGTTGATTGGTCATCTCAGAGAGTGGAAGCTAGAAGTAGAATAGGTCTAGGATGGGTTGTCCAAAATGAAAGCCCTTTTAATCTTAGCTTATATTCAGGGCGAATTTTTTGAAGCCAATCGATCATTCGTTCTGCATGGTCGTCGACATGATATGTGGTGATTGCAATTTGCGGGGCATTGCGGCGTATTTGATCTTCAGCCCCAAGTAATACATCTAAGTCAGCTCCTTCGGCGTCGGCTTTAATTAAGTCAGATGGGCCGAGATCAATTTTATTTTTTTCACAATAATCATCAATGGTGGTTACCGGGACTGATTCTGGATGCATGACTTCATTAGGGAGATATTCCATGTATCCAGCATCAGGGTTATCTCCAATGATCATTCGAGCTTTGCCAGTTCGATTACCTACTCCACTTTGTTCTATCTTAATACTGTTTTTTACTGTGTTCGATTCTGCGCCTTGCTTTAGCAGTGACGCCATCTTTTCACTTGGTTCAAAACAAATCACTTTGCTAGCTAAGCCAAAGTGGAGAGCGCGGAATGCAAATAAACCTTCACAGGCTCCTATATCAAGTATCGTACTCTTCTTTGAAAGACGAATTGGTTTAGACGTGTAATGGTGTGGGTTTTTTGATGAAAATTCCTGCTCGATTACAAAATACAAATTGTGATCTGGTTTGCTTGGCCAAAAGAAACTCAAATCATGCTGGGTTAATCGAACTTCCCATAAAGTATCATTAATTGAAGTAATTTTCGTTTCAACTGCCAATTGTCGAGCAGCCTTTTTGGCGTGGAAACGAGTTGGAAGAATTACTCTGTTTATCTGCATTACAGCATCTTTGAAGTGGAACATTCCATGCAACAATTGTTGCCGACGCCATTCACGACAGCTTCTAATGATTTGTGTTATTGGGTTTTTCACAGTCTAACATTAATAATGTCGATAACAACACTGATATTGCCTCGATGCTCGATTGATCATACGGTGCGCGTCCAGCGTAACTGGCTCGCTGTTATCTAATATTGTTATGTATATGCGTTTTCGCAGTTTGGTGATCTCCGTTTATAACGCGCTTTTCGCACGGGCTGTTGAGAAGTTATTTTTTCACCAGCTTGTTACCAAGACAAATAACTTTGGAAAGAGCAATTGGCTTGGAAAGCCGATATGGCAAAATACATTTGATTTATGGATTGCTCAGGAAACTATTTATGATGTAAAGCCGTCACTTATTATAGAATGTGGCACAAATCGCGGTGGTTCTGCCTATTTTTATGCCCAGCTTTTTGATCTTATGGGAGCAGAAGAAGGAAAAGTTGTTTCTGTGGATATCGAGAAACTTCATGATTTGTCCCATCCACGGGTGACCTACTTGATTGGTAGTTCGACATCTGAGGATGTAGTCTCGCAAATTCGTGAAATGGCGAATAAGGCAATGGGCCCAGTGTTGGTGATACTAGATAGTGATCATTCTGAAGAGCATGTTGCCAAGGAATTAGAGCTCTACGCACCTTTGACTACTGTGGGTAGTTATTGTCTGGTTCAGGATGGGATTATTGACGAGTTGTTTATGTTTCGTAAGGGTCGCCCAGGGCCGCTTCCTGCAATTGAGAAATATCTTTCTATGCATCCTGAGTTTGAAATTGATCACGAACGATGTGAGCGTTTTCTTATTACCCATCATCCTAAGGGTTGGCTTAAACGGATCAAATGATTGCACTTTTGGATTATGGTGCCGGCAATTTGCGTAGCGTTGAAAAAGCGCTTCGTTACGTTGGTTCGGATGTGGAGTTGATGCGCACACCAGATCGGGTCAAGGAAGCAGCTGCCGTGGTTTTACCCGGTGTTGGTGCATTTGATGATTGTATTAATGCTATGCAGAGGCAGGAGTTATTTGAAGCAGCTAAGGAGTTTGCAAATTCGGGTCGTCCCTTTTTGGGAATTTGTGTTGGTTATCAAGCATTGTTTGAAAGAAGTGAGGAGTTTAACAGTTGTGCATCAGGCCTTGGCTTGTTTCAAGGTAATGTAATTCGATTTCCTAGTGATCTTGGGCTTAAGGTTCCTCAGATTGGCTGGAATCAGATCGAGATTACTCAACCGGATTGTCCTATATATAAGGGTGTTGATAGTGGGAGTCATGTGTATTTTGTTCATAGCTTTTATCCAAATCCTGAAGATGACTCCATTTCTGCGACTTGTACCAATTATGGTGTTAACTTTGTCTCTTCAATTTGGAGAGATAATATATTTGCCACCCAGTTTCATCCAGAGAAGAGCCAGAGGATTGGTCTGAAAATTCTCGAAAATTTCGTTAATTTATCTAGATAAGTAGGGCAATTAATTCGTCTGAGTTTTATTTTTCGTTTATTTATGCAACCGCGTGGATATCTCTTGAGCGTTAGCTAAGCTTTTATTAGCTTACCTGCTTCTTGGCCAAGTGTCTTGGTCTATAAAACTGATTTAATCCTAAAGAATAATATGTCATATACACTTCCTGACTTGCCGTACGCGCACGACGCTTTGGAACCTCATATTGATACTCAGACAATGGAGATTCACCATGGTAAGCATCATAACACCTACATCACTAAGTTGAACGATGCCATTGCTGGAAATACAGAACTAGAAGGAAAGTCGATCCAGGATCTGATTTCCAATCTTGATGCTGTGCCGGATGACATTCGTGGTGCAGTTCGCAATAATGGCGGAGGCCATGCAAATCACTCTCTCTTTTGGGCAATCATGAGTCCAAATGGCGGAGGTGAGCCGAGTGGGGCACTGGCAGATGCGATCAATACTGCATTTGGAAGCTTTGCAGATTTTCAAGCCAAATTTGAGGCTGCTGGTGCAACTCGTTTTGGCAGTGGCTGGGCTTGGCTAGTGGCGAATGAGGATGGCACTGTTGAGGTTACTTCATCTCCTAATCAGGATTCTCCACTTATGGATGGTAAGCAGCCAATCCTAGGATGCGATGTCTGGGAACATGCTTATTATCTTCGCTATCAAAATCGTCGGCCTGATTATCTAAAGGCTTTCTGGAATGTTGTGAATTGGGAAGCTGTTGCTGCCAATTACGATTCTGCGAAGTCTTAATTCTTAAGGTTCAAATCAAAACAACCTAATTTTCAAGACGCTCTATAAGAGCGTCTTTTTTGTGTAAATGATCCCATTAACTTACGGCGATCAGAGATACTCGTTCGTTTGTATCGTTACGGACAACACCGTTTGCACGCGGATCCAGTGTGGCTTTTCCGTCTATTAGAAACTGATAGCGGTGATGACCGTGATGTAGATCAATCTGAGTACTCCATGCACCATCGATTTGACGTTTCATTGAGTTTAGTCCTGGTTTCCAATCGTTAAAATCCCCGATGACACAAACTTCTTGAGCTTCAGGTGCAATGCAAAGGAAATTAACAGGCTTTGCCATGCCTTTTGCTGAATATCGTTTATTAGCTGAATCCTTCTTGTTCCCCATCTAAGTTTACTTGTAGAAGAAACCCTTCTAAAGGCAATGCCCATAAAAGGGGCGGGGAAAAAAACAAAATATAACGTTATGTGCAAGCGATTTTTTTAGTTAAACAAAAAAATGACGGTCATGAATTGACCGCCATTCTGAGATATGTATCAAAAATTTATGGGGTGCGCCCCTTGAATGTCAGTTCAGCTACGCCAGATTTATCTAGTTCGCCAATGCCTTTTTCAACCATTTTGTCGAATTGTGATTTAGATGCTGCAGCCATCGGTAGATTAAGTCCTTCCGATTCGCCAAGTGAAAGGGCGATACCGGAATCCTTCGCGGCATGAGCAGCAGAAAAATAGCATTCATGGTCTCGATCTCGCATGTCTTCACCGTCGGTTTCAAGTACACGTGAATTAGCCCCAGTTTGTGAAAAAATTTCCATCACCATATTAAGATCTAGTCCCAGTGCGTCAGCTAATCCAAGCCCCTCGGCTAATCCGGCGGTATTTATATTCATTACCATATTAACCAGAGCTTTAACTTGAGCAGCTTTGCCGGAAGTTCCGACATAACGTTTATTTACTGAAAGTTTACCGAGAAGATCTTCTACCTTGTCGTAGGTGGCTTTCTCTCCTCCAAGCATTAAGTAAAGTGTGCCTTCACGTGCCTGTGTAATACTGGAGGCCATGCAGCCTTCGAGTGACTCCGCTCCAGCTGCTTTTGCAAGTCCTTCTACCTCGATATGAACTGAAGGGCTTATGGTGGCGCAGTTTATGAAAATACGGCCTTCTGCACCTGCGAGTAGGCTGTCGCCTTCACTGGCAAAGATTGTCCGCATTGAGGCATCATCAATTACTACAGTAATAATTACTTCAGATAACGCTGTAACTTCTGCCAGTGTGCTGCAGGCGGTTGTTCCTAGTTCTTTGGCTATTTCTGAGGCAGTCTCAGTTCGAATGTCGTAAACGGCAGATACCTCGTACCCGCAATCTTTCATTCGGCGAGCCATATTGGCGCCCATCCGGCCAACTCCTACAAATCCTACTTTTTGTGACATAGTTTCTATTGTTTTTTATTAGATATTCCGGAGAGTGGTGGTGGCACTACTCTCGGCAATCGGTGTGAGGTCAAGCATAGGCAAAGACTAGCTTTTGGGCACGTCCTTTTTGCTTTAAACTATTATTGCTCAGAGGAGATACTTTGTGCCCTCTCCCTGGCATCTGCCAGTGCGGGAAGGATCATTCCTGCGCCAACGCTTACTGGGATAACGCCCGCCTGCATCATAACTGAATTGAAAAGGCCATTCTGAGAGTGGTTTTCAACCATTATACTATCTGTGTTCATTCTTATAACACCCAGAGTTTGTAAGTTGTAGGAGTCATCTGAATCTAGACCAAGAAAGTCTTCAGAAAGACCGCCTGCGCTCATTGACTGCTTTAATATTGGGGTTATTGTAGAACCGACTTGCTCGCTGGCAAAAAAGAAGTGGTTGGCATTGAGTTCGAGATCTTTAGCCAATCGCTGAAATTCCTCTGTAGAACTAAGGTTCTTCTTGCTTCCGTTTTGGGTGGCTACAATCTGTTTGGCCAAATTTTCAGTGCTAGCAACCACGAGGTAATTGCCCAAGCGAAAGACTGCTGGTGCGAATGGAATTGGCATAGGTACTGGTTCGTTTACAACCAGCATTTCAATTCCGGAAACAGTTTTTTTCTCAATTTCCGGTCCAGTTGTATTTTCTAGGATACTGAAAAGAAGATCACTGATTTTATCGTCTTTCACTTTTGCCATCAAAGCGAATCCAGGCAGGGGGGTTTCTCCTGCTGGAGGCGGTAGCTGCACCTTTTGTGAGTCATCAAGTGTAACAAACATGCCAATCTCGTTGTCGAATGATATGACAAGATCGGTCATGTCCATCTCTGCGTTTGCCATTTCAATGGATTGATCAAATTGTTGTTTGAGTGTTGGATTGCCAGCTGCTTTGATTAATTCTGGAAGCCAGTCGAGCAGGCCCTTTAAATTTATTTCGTGTGAGAAGGCAAGGGCCGTGTCTTCTGGGAGAAATTTGAGCATTTCAATTTCATGTGGTTCGGAACCCAAGAGGGACCATAGTTTCCCATTGGATTTTTCAGGGTCGTGGTGAATAACCACTTTGTTACGGAAAATTCCAGATTCAAGTTCGATGCTGCTCATTCCCATGCCGCTTACGTCTTTGATGCCACTTTGCTCGTACATTGCCTTTCCTATATTCATTCCGCTTTCCATCATGGCCTTTTCCATGGGGGCTGCTATGCTCTTTGCGGCCTGATCTCCCCCGGTTTTAGCATATTTTTCAATCGTAGCTATAACGTCCTCGGTGCTGTAGTAGACGAAGACGTCGCCATTGGTATCAAGCTTGGAGGTAACTTCTGCGAAACTATTCGGCACTGCGGACTCAGGGCTTTTATTTTTGGATGTGCTTTCAATCTTTTTTTCAGATGAGTTGCTACAACCGGTAAAGGCAACAGCTATGCCAGTTATAAAGAGTGTTAGAATTGTTTCCTTTTTCATTTTAAATTATTTTCCTTAAATATTTTTAGTTATGCGTAGTGCGATCGTTTATTTTATAGCAACTTTATCATTCGAAGCCACCCAGATCGTCGAACATGCCAGATTCGTTAAATTGTTGAACTGAGCTTCCAAGTATAATAGCGATACTAGCAGCAGTGTGAGCGAGGTATTCCCCGGTAAGATTAACGGATGAACGGGTTTCAAGCATTATGCCGTCTTTGTCAGACTTGATAAGTGATACCATGCCTTTCACCTGTTTGTTGTAGTTTAGGTAAATATCGAAGCTGTCTTTAATCTCTTCTGGCATTTGTCCCATGCTGAGCTCGTTTAGTTTTATGCTCCACTTGGTAAAGTCGGCACTCATATAGCCTATGCCATTACTCTTGAGGTCCAGTCCGTCAGTCAAACTCTTGAAATCATCGTTTTCTTTGATTTGCCCTTTTCCGTTTCTTGCTTCGATGATGTTTTTTCCAAGACTTGTTGATGATGCGAGTACCATGTAATCATCTACTTGAAAATAGCATGGAGATATATCCAACCCTTCGATTGGTATAGGTAGCGGTAATGGGATTGAGTTTAAATTAACTCCTTTTATTTTAGTTCTCTGTGGAGGTGCGAATCCTCCTTCCATTGCATCATTAATCATTGATAGTATCTTATCTCCCTTTGTGCGGGCAATTAGGGCGAATGCAAAAGAGTTCATTTCCAAATCATTTTCGGCTTGAATCATGAATCCTGGAATTTTCAATTGTTTATTGGGGTCAAGCGTCATCATGAATCCAACTTCATCATCAAAGGCATTGAGAATGTCTTTAAACTCAGCTGGTGCGCTGGCGGTGACGGATTGTCCCCCAGTCACTTTTTCTGAAATGCGATCGATCCAATCCATAAGGGCACTGATTCTAAGATCAGAATGAGCCAGAAAACCTGTTTGGGATGGTGCTAATTCCAATATTTCAAGGTCGTGTGGCTCACTGCCGAACATCTCCCAGATCAGACCATCTTCTTTTTGAGGATCACGATAAACAAACGTTTTTTGACGCCATTGGTCTTTTTTAACAGCAAAACTGCTCATGCCCACGCCTCCTATTTGGTTTATTCCGCTTTCTTCATATGCTGGTTTTATGGCATCGGTAATGCCGGAGATCATTGGTGCAATGAAGGGATTATCGGCTAGAAGGTTGGATGACTCATTGGATTGTGCAGCTTCGAGTAAGCTGTCGATAACTTGGTCCAACTGCTTCATGGTTTTTGCTGTATTAAAATAGGCGAATAGATGGCCGTTTCTGTCCAGCTTTGCAGTAACTGCTTCAAAACTGGTTTTTGGGGATTCTGCGCCATAAGCTGAACTACATAACAGGCTCAAGCAAACCACATAAAACGGTATTATTATTTTTTGAATGGAACTCATTTTAAGAAATTTCGTATTTGTTTAAACAAACTATAGATTACATTGTAAATGTCAATATGTCGTTATAAAATAAAAAATATATTATATATTATTTTTGAT
>JAYZHR010000071.1:0-32147 GCA_036166355.1 Verrucomicrobiota bacterium
GCCTCAAAGCATCCAGACCAACTTCCGTGGCAAGGCTGACTTCAAGACATCCAAGTTAGGAGTTGGGCCTGTCTTCTACAGGCTGTTTATCGAATAGAATATTGAAGCTATCTTTTTTTCTTACTTCTTCTACGGGTTTTTTCTCCTCTTTTATTTTCCTTTTTGGATTTATATTTTTTTGCTTCGAGGGCTTGATCGTTCTTAAAATTTCGAGATGCTTTTGAGTCACGGAAGCTATTGCGCATATTTTGGTTCATGGGGCCACGAGGGCCACGGAAACCTTTCTGCGTATTTTGGTTCATGGGGCCACGAGGGCCGCGATTAATATTACGTTTCCATTCCTTGTCATGCTGACGTTTTTCATGCTTTTGTTCTGATGGGCTCTGTTTTTTTTCTTCATCATTCCAGATTTGTTTTTTAATGCCATCAAGCCGTTTCTTGGCGATCTCCTCTGAGACTTTTCCGTCCTTAACTGCTCCCCAAATCTTCTCTTCAGCAGCTCTATATTTTAACTCTCTTTCATCATGATGGTTCTTTTTGTCTTCAGCTATTAAAGAAAATGAAGCAGCCAAAAAAACTGAGAGTAGTGTAGTTAGTTTTATTATTTTCATTATAAATTAGTGATTGTTTAAATCTTCTCGAACTATTTAGTCGATCCTTGGGGATAAGAAGTTACATATAACTGTTCTGCTCAACAATTATTATTTCGACATCTTTGCCTTTATCTCATTTAGCCAATCCAACATTACTGTGGGGACTTTCGATAATTGTTCTTCTGAATTGATAGATCCATCAAAGACAATAATTCCTTTTGGATCAATTGCCTTAAGAGAGGTTTCACCATTTGACTCGACGTAATATAGTTCTCCTCTTTTGTTGTCCTTTACGTTGAAACTTACGGTTTTGCTTTGGGTGATTTTTTTCGATTCTTTTTCTTGCGGGCTTCCTTCTACAGTAGATGTTTTTCTGAAGGATATCTTTCTTGGTGAGATTTCAAATGTCATTGTACACCCAACTAACATTATAAGAATTAAAGGCAATAGAATTGTTTTTTTCATGACGGTTTTTTGTGTTGTGCGACTAGATTTAGCATATTGATAATAATATTCCAAATGAGATTGAAATTACCGAGTGCAATTTAGTTTTTTGTTAGTTATCAACAATTCAAGCTCGACCTGTGGAATTCCTTTGGGGTTAATCCGTGTTTTTTGAGCCGGAACTTATGCAACTAGAACGACAGGAACATTTGTTGGCTGTATATCGTAATGGTCTTCTGAATGATACTCTTCCGTTTTGGTTTCCGCGTTGTGTAGATGAAGATCATGGGGGTTTTCTTTTGGCTCGCGATCGCGATGGTAGCTTGCTTGATGATGACAAGGGCATGTGGCAGCAGTGTAGGGCCACTTGGTTGTTGGCGACGCTATACAATACAGTAGAACCTAATAGTACTTGGCTGGATTGGGCAGAGTGTGGATTACGATTTATAGATAGGCACGGTAGGGATTCTGATGGGCGAATGTGGTTTCATCTTACTCGTGATGGTCAGCCACTTCGAAAACGGCGTTATGTTTTTACCGAATGCTTTGGTGCAATAGCTTATGCTTCTCTGGCAAAAGCAACCGGTAATGGTGAGCTTTCAGATATCGGTCAGGATTTGTTTTCTTTGGCTAAACGGCATTTTTCTGACCCGTCTCTTGTGGAGTCAAAATTCACCGATACCCGTCCTATGAAGTCCATCGGTGGGCCAATGATTCAGATGGTTACTGCACAAGAGTTACGTTTAAACCTAGGCGATGAATCTTTCACGGCGGATATTGATGCTGCGATAGAGGAGATACGTCGAGATTTCATGAAGCCGGAGATTGAGTGCGTGATGGAGACTGTAGCCGAGGACGGATCAATTGTTGATCATTTTGAAGGACGAATGCTTAACCCGGGTCATGCGATTGAATGTGCTTGGTTTATATTGTGGGAGGCTCGTTTGCGGGGCAATGATCAAGGGTTAATTCAAACTGGATGCCAGATCTTAGATTGGATGTGGTCACGGGGATGGGATAACAAATACGGGGGGCTGTTTTATTTTCGTGATGTTAATGATAAGCCGGTTCAGGAATACTGGCACGATATGAAATTTTGGTGGCCACATAATGAGGCAATAATTGCCTGTCTTCTAGCTTGGTTATTAACCGGTGAAAAAAAGTATGCTGATTGGCATAGC
The DNA here is from genome assembly GCA_036166355.1 of Verrucomicrobiota bacterium. GTDB lineage: Bacteria > Verrucomicrobiota > Verrucomicrobiia > Limisphaerales > UBA1096 > UBA1096. Next base: position 2,219 of record JAYZHR010000071.1, read on the forward strand.
CAAGTGCATGATTGGTCTTATGGGCATTTTGCTGACTCCGATTATGGCGAATGGTTTGGGTATCTACATCGTGATGGGCGTGTTTCAGTGCCGCTAAAGGGTAATTTGTGGAAAGGGCCATTTCACTTTCCACGAATGCAGCTTGTTTGCTGGAAGCTCCTTGATGAGTCGATCCAAAAGGCCAGAGGCTAGGGGAATACAATATAGATTAGTATCGTCGGCCTGCTGCACCGCGGCCTATCATTGGGGCGGGACGATTGCGATCTATGCCATCTCCGTATATATCTCTTTCCATCTGGGCGCGCCGATTACCATATCGAGAGTTTAAAAGAGTCACTTTTTTATCGTGTTCAGTTTTGGTGATTTTTCCGGCTTTATACTCTTCGGCATATTCTTCCAGTTGAGTTTTATATGATGACTCTAAGCGGCGAAGTTCTTTTTTTCCGGCGCAACCGACGATAAATAATGCTAGGGCAAGCAGTGAAAACCATTTCAAATTAAATTTCATGCTACCCGAGGTTTTGCTTGGGCAAGGGGATTGTCAAGCGATCAAGTTTGTTTAATTGAACATGGAGCAAGGATTGCTTCGCTCATTCCATGAATAATTTTTTTGTCGGACGGACAAATTGTGGCGAGTATTCCGCCGAGGTGAGTTTTGGCGGAATCCCATTCTCCATGAACAAAGTAGTAAGGGCAAAGCCGTACTCGTCCCTTGATTGATTGAGATTGCCCATCTTCGAAATTGAACCATTCTGAATTCGCCTGTATTGAGTGATGATAACGTTGGAGGATACGTGGAGATTTTTCGTATTCATCGATTGCTTGGTCAACTACATGAGACCATTGTTCTCTTGGTAGATCGCTGCCAAGCCAAACGCCACGTGCGCCCCAAGCTTGTTCGCTAAATCCTGAAATTTTGAGAATGAGGTTACGTTCTTTTTGAGAAAGGTCTTTTAGTTGATTCCAATTAGTAAGATTTATTTCTGGATAGGATGCTTGTGGAGGAATTGGTGTAGGATCTATTATCCAGGTTTGAGGCAGTAGTGTTTCGAGTGTATTTTTGAAGCTATCCCCAAGTTGTTGTCGCCACACATCTGAGAGGTTTCGATTATGAAAAAGTCCAAAGGCCATCTTTTCTTCAAGGAATGTTTTAGGTGGAGATGTGACAGTGATTTTTTGTTCTATGGCATGTTGAAAGATGGTTTCGGCTGATGGGATGTTTGGTAGGTCAAACAGTTCAAAAAAACGGTAAATAGCATCTCCCGCATTAAATTTAATATAATTTTCGTCGTGAATACTTACACGATCAGTTCCTATTTGTTTTGCTATCCACTCCATTTCTGGGCGGTAGGTGGCAGACTCTTCAGATACAACCATTCTTATCTTTTCTGCGTTGCCGAAAATTCCGGCGAAGCCATCGAGCATTCCTGTTGGGCCACCAATTACTTCAGTGCCTGCCTCGGAGTAAGATCGGTTAAGCCATGCGGTTAATCCTATTCCACCTGGAACGCTATCGAGTTCGGTAATTTTTAATCCTTCTTCGGTCAGCAAAATATCAGGCCGGATCACGCGAGGCAGTTCGCTTTTAAACGCTTTGTGGCGTTGTAGGTCTATCAACGATTTTGGTTTACCTCTTTCAAGCCATTCTGAAGGCCATTTTGGTAATCTATCTTCGGTGCTCCACCTATATATTTGGTTAGTGGCCTGATAAAACTTAAGCAGTATACGCCCCAGTTTTTCGAGTTGCTTTGCGATTTTTTTATCAAGTTCAAACGGTTTTGTAGCCACGCGCCACCGATGACCAGCAAAGAGTCCTTCGGCGGGGAGACTCTGCTGAACGTGTTGGGCTATTTGCTCTGGGCTGTATTTTGGGGTGTTACCCATATGGCGGCAAGAACGTGAAGCCTCGATCGGTGTCCGGTCAAGCCTCGGTTCGCATGGGGAGAATTAGGTTGTTAAATTCAATAATAGATTTTGTGAACTTGTTTCCATGCCACGTGGACGGCAAAGTTCCTTGCAGACGGTTTATTATGACCGAATCTTCACATAAATATGGAGGAAGAGGCAGCAATGGATGGTTGCTGTTATTGGTGACTGTGTTTTTAACATCATTACTGGTGTTTATTTTGCAGAATGATTCATCAAGGGTGAAATCGAATGATGATCAGGAGATACTGATATACTGTGCAGCTGGTGTGAAAAGAGCTGTTGAAGAAATTGCCGGGAAATTTGAGCAAGAGTTAGGGGTTAAAATAGCATTGGAATACGCAAGTAGCGGTGTATTAGCCAATAAACTAAAAACTGATAGAGAGTCAGGAATCGCTAGGGCGGATGTATATATTCCTGCTGATTATGTTTATACTGAGCGAGCTGCTAGTGATGGACTTACAGCTGAATCAATGAAAGTGGCTTCCTGGAAGGTTGTATTTGCCATGAAGCAAGATTCTGGTGACTTGCCGGTCGATGTTGACGCAGTTCTTCAAAAAAATCTTTCAATTGTTTTATGCGATCCACTTGCTGGAGTGGGGCGAAAAACAAAAAATATGCTTCAGGATTCTGGACACTGGGAGGCAATTGATGCTGCTAAAACAGCTACCTTCCCTACAGTAACTGAGGCAGCTTTGGCTGTTAAGGAAAATGCAGGAACTCACGGTGCATTTATTTGGGATTCTGTAGCAAGGCAGTTTGGATTGAAGGTGGTTGAGTTGCCTGAGCTTGAATCCAGTAAGGCGGATATTTCCGTGGCAGTCACCGCAAGTACGGCTCATCCTTCAAAGGCCTTGAAGTTTGCCCGTTATCTGGCCGCACCTTCGAAGGGAGGCGATATATTTGCTGCACACAAGTATAAACCAATCGATGGAGACGCGTGGGCGTTAAAGCCTAAATTGCGCATTGATTGCGGAGGGGTTAATCGTGAAGCCATCGAAAAAACCATCAAAGAGTTTCAGCAGAGAGAAGACTGTATTATCGATGTTGTTTATGCTGGTTGTGGAACACTGGTTGGTAAAATGCAGACTGGTGAGCAAGGACTTCCAGATTTGTTCATGACCTGTGATGCTTCTTATCTTGATATGATCCAACAGAAAATGGGCAATCCATTTGGACCTGATGTAAGAATATCTAGTACACGTATTGTTATGCTTGTGGCTAAAGGTAATCCTTTGGGAATTCAGTCTGTCGATAATTTGGCCAAGTCAGGTTTACGTATTGGTACCACCGACCCGAAAGCCAGCACTTTGGGCGCAATGAGTCATCAGATAATCCGTGAGACTGGTCAATTTTCTGCTGTGAAAGAAAATATTGTGATGATGGCAGATACAGCCCACACACTGGTGCAAACAATGGAGGCTGGAGAGCGATTGGATGTGGCGATGGTTTATGAGGCCAACATACAGCATTTGAATGAGCGTTTTGATTATGTGCCATTGCAGAAGAAGTATGCGATTGCTGTGCAGAATATTGCAGCCAATAAAACCACCGAATATCCAACTCTGGCTGGTCGATTAATGACAAGGCTTGCGTCCATTAAATCTCGACGAAGATTCGAACAATTAGGTTTCCGCTGGGAGGCTGCTAGCGAATGAAGGAAAAAGAATCGTCTGCATTTCGAGTTACTTCAGATAAGCCATTTTTGATTGGGCTGTGTGTTTTAGGCGGAAGCTATCTGTTAATTATTGTAGCCATGGTTTTGGCTGATTTGTTTTTTTTGAATTATGCCGATCAGCCTGTACTTGGGGATGAGATGGTGCGACAGGGCCGTCATGTTGAATCTGGTGTGATTGTTCCTACCCAGAAAGGCAGACGTTATTTTTTTAGAGGCGGTAAAAATGAAATTGGCTTGCGCCAAGATAGTGATGCTTTGCAGGGGACTGGATTGTTTACTGCTGAAGCGAGTGAAGTTGTTTTAGTTTCCAATGAGGCAGGGAAACCGGTCACAGCTTCATTGCGGCCGGAAGTAAGGATCAAGAATATTGCGATCACTAACAATGTAGCCACGCTGACCACCGATGAACCGCATGGATTGCTTTGGGGCGAGTTTATTCGTGTAAGTGAAGTTGGTGATGAGGGTTGGACCGGTATTCGGGAAATTACCGAGACTACGTCGAATCAGCTTTCATTTGCACTTGATGAGGGAGCAGGGATAGTTGCAGCACTTCGTCTTTCAAAGCCAAACCCATTGGTTCAGGCGTTGCGGAGTCGTGATATTCGTTTTTCGATTAAGTTAAGTCTTGTTAGTTGTACGATTACAACTTTGTTTTCGCTCTGGATAGCGGTGCCAATTGGATACGTGATGAGCCGTTTTCAGTTTCGTGGTAAAGCTGTCATTGATACGCTTCTCGATATTCCGATTGTCTTGCCGCCTTTGGTTGTAGGCTTAAGTCTACTGATTCTTTTTCGCTACATGCCTGATTGGTTGAGTGACGCTGTAGTTTATAAATGGCCTGCTGTGGTTTTAGCACAGTTTATGGTTGCTTGTGCTTTTGCGGTGCGGACGATGCGCGTAACTTTTGATCAAATCCCTCAGCGGTTTGAACAGGTGGCTCTTACTCTGGGCTGTAATCGAAATCAGGCTTTTTGGAAGGTTATTATGCCTCAGGCGAAGGGTGGTTTGCTTGCTGCAGGAACTTTGGCTTGGGCTAGGGCACTGGGAGAGTTCGGCCCTATTTTAGTTTTTGCTGGAGCAACACGTCAGAAAACAGAGGTGCTGCCGACAAGTGCTTTTTTAGAACTACAGGCTGGTCGAACTGAAGGAATGTTGGCTGTTTCTTTAATTATGATTGCTGCTGCTGTTGTTGTTTTTGTTTTGGCTAGAACTTTTGGGATGAAGCGAATCTTTGCATGATACGTCTTGTTGATATTGCCATAAAGCAGGGAGACTTTGAGTTGTCAGGGATTGACTTTGAGTTGTTTGCTGGTGAATACGGCGTGCTAATGGGGCGAAGCGGTTGCGGTAAGACAACATTACTCGAGGCGATTTGCGGATTAAGGAAAATTGATCAAGGAAAGATTATACTTGGTGATCGTGATGTAACAACTTTGCCGCCTGCAGAGCGTGGAGTTGGTTATGTACCACAAGATAGGGCTCTTTTCCCAACGCAACCGGTTCGTGAACAACTCGCTTTTGCTCTTGTTTTACGTTCGCTTGACCAGTTGGAAATTTCTCGACGAGTCGATGAGTTGGCAGAACTGCTTGGGTTGAGAGAACTGCTTGACCGGATGCCTGATAAACTCAGTGGAGGTGAGGCGCAACGAGTTGTGCTTGGACGTGCTTTGGCGCATCAGCCATCGGTTCTTTGCCTTGATGAGCCGCTCAGTGCCCTTGATGAGGAGTTGCACGGTGAGATGTGTCGGCTACTTGAGCATGTTCATAGTGAGACAGGCGTGACTGTCTTGCATATAACCCATAGCCCCAGCGAAGCTAAACGTTTAGCGGGCTGCCACTATCAATTGGTAGACGGCAAAATACTTCAAAATGCCTGATGAAATGACATTGCCTGAACTGACAGAATTTGAGCGTGAGGTTTACTCATGGCAAACAACTGTGACTGGATTCGGAGAAGAAGGCCAACAACGTCTAAAAGGGGCGACAGTCATGGTTAGTCGTGTGGGCGGCCTTGGTGGTTTAGTTGCCTTTGAGTTGGCAGCAGCCGGTGTAGGACGTTTGGTTTTAGCCCATGGAGGTGATCTTAAGCCGAGTGATTTGAATAGGCAGTTGCTTATGCGTCATGACGCAATTGGTCAGGTGCGAATCGAAACTGCAGTGCAGACGCTTAAGGGTTTGAACCCGCGGATTGAGATCATTTCAGTACCGGAAAATGTGAATGAGTCAAATGTAGACGAATTGGTTTCCCAGTCTGATCTTGTGATTGATTGCGCTCCCTTGTTCGAAGAGCGGTATGCAATGAATGACGCTTGTATGCGTTTTGTTAAACCAATGGTAGAATGTGCAATGTTTGAAACAGAGGCATACATCACCAGCTTTGCTCCAGGGAAGACAGCTTGTTTAAGATGTCTATATCCGGAAAAACCAGATGATTGGAAGCGGCGTTTTCCAGTTATTGGAGCTGTCTCAGGAATGGTTGGTTGCCTTGGTGCCATGGAGGCAATCAAAATTCTCACTGGATTAGGAGATCCGCTCTACAATCGGTTGCTTAATTGTGATCTTCGGTCGATGTCTTTTAATACGGTACAGTTGAAACCGAGTAAAGATTGCCAAGTTTGTGTTAAATTAAACAATTAGTTACATTTTTTCGATTCAGAAAATCGTGGCTATTTTGTTAAATCGTATTTAGATTTTCGAGAAATGGAGACAATGGAATTAAGGAGAGTAATTTCTAGAGCATCTGCGTTTACGCTTATTGAGCTTTTGGTCGTGATTGCAATTATAGCCATTCTGGCTTCCTTGTTGCTTCCTGCTTTAGCCAGTGCGAAGGAAAGTGGTCGTTCTATAAGCTGTCTTAATAACATGCGTCAGGTAGCTCTTGGGATATACAATTATAAGGATGATTATGATGATCATCTTCCTTTTGCCGGTGGCATAGATCGTAATTGGCACGAAGACTGGGTCTGGGGAGGCCCTGGAGATGCCGTTAAGGATCCCAGAAAGAACTGGGCCAAGTACGACAGAAATGTTGCTTTCCATGCTGAGGCGGGTGCTGTGTTTCCTTATGTGACAGGTCAAGATATTATCCGAAATGGGCGTTACCCTGATACTCGCAATAAAACTATTTATGGGGTTTACCGATGCCCGAGTACTGGTGAGATTGGTCGTGCACTGCGTGTGAACTTCAGTATGACAAGTTTCTTAAATGGCCAGACAGGAGGTCAGCATCCTGGAGTCAATTATTCCATGGTGAAGAGTCCTTCGGACAAGTTTCTATTACTCAATGAGGATCCGCATTCCATGCGTAATGCTAGTTTCCATCCTGGTGGGACTGCTTTCGGTGGAGGCACTGGTGCCAGTGCTGTGGGAGGGAAACTTCATACAATGCATAAGAATGGTATTAATGCTGCGTACTTCGATGGTCATGCTGCAAGTATTAAGCATGATCGAATAATGAAGATTCAACGTGACTCTTACCTGATGCAGAAACATTTTGATCCTTTTAAGTAATAGTGACCAATGATTTAAGTTTATGTTAGAAGGGCCGGGTCGATTTCCCGGCTCTTTTTCTTTAAGTATATAAAACGACAGATATGAAAATAAGTTTAAATTCCATAATTAGCAGTAAGGCACGAATGTTAAATGCCTCTTTTGGAAGTCGCTTCCTCGCATTGTTTCTATCTTTCTTTTTAGGAGGAGTTGCTGCATTTGCTCAGGAAACAAATGAGACTGGGATGTCTGGGCTGATTGATGCTTTTGCAGGTAAAGTGGTTGGCTGGATTGCTTCCGTCTTCTTCTTTCCTATCTACACGTCCAGCGAGGGTTCTACAGTTCCGTTAGTTGTCGCATGGTTGGTTGTTGGGGCAATTTATTTTACCATTCGAATGGGTTTTATAAATTTTCGTGGATTCAAGCATGCAATCGATGTTGTACGGGGCAAGTATGATAGCAAGGATGCGCAAGGAGAGGTGAGTCACTTTCAGGCATTATCCTCTGCGCTCTCTGCAACAGTGGGTTTGGGAAATATAGCTGGTGTTGCCATTGCGGTAAGTCTTGGCGGGCCGGGAGCAATTTTGTGGATGATTATAGCCGGATTTCTAGGGATGTCTTCTAAATTTACAGAGTGTACCCTAGGACAAAAATACCGTCTTACTCGTCCGGATGGCCGCGTAATGGGCGGGGCAATGTATTATTTGCAGAATGGGCTGGATGAGTTGGGGCAGCGAACTGGCATAGGTATTCTGAAGCCCTTTGGGAAGCTTTTAGCTGTCTCTTTTGTGATTTTATGTATCGGAGGTTCGTTCGGTGGAGGTAACACCTTTCAGGTGAACCAATCGCTTAATGCTGTTCAGGAATCAATTCCATGGTTTGGTGACAATCGTTGGGTATTTGGCTTAATCATGGCAGTTCTAACTGGGCTGGTCATTATTGGAGGTATCAAGCGCATCGCCCAGACAGCAGAAAAAATTGTGCCTACAATGTGCGCCATATACATGTTAGCGTGTATAGTAGTATTACTTAAACATGCAGGCGAGATTCCAGATGCATTTGGTACAATTTTTGAAAGTGCTTTTAATCCTGGTGCGGCTTGGGGTGGTTTTATTGGTGTGCTGGTTCAAGGTTTTAAGAGGGCGGCATTCTCGAATGAAGCCGGTGTAGGTTCGGCTGCAATTGCACACTCGGCAGCCAAAACCAAAGAACCAGTACGAGAAGGAATCGTTGCGTTGTTGGAGCCATTCATTGACACAATTATTGTTTGTACCATGACAGGTTTGGTTATTGTGATCACAGGCCATTATCAGGGTGGGTCTGCGGCTGAAGTGGCTGAGCCCTTTGCAGCTGTCAGTAATGGGGCAGGATTGACATCGACGGTTTTTGCATCTGAGATTTCTTGGTTTCCACACGTCTTGTCTGCTGCTGTGGTATTGTTTGCTTTTAGCACAATGATTTCTTGGTCGTATTACGGTGAACGTTGTTGGGCTTGGTTGTTTGGGGATGGTTCTTCGATGGTTTATCGTGTTCTGTTTTTAATCATGGTTTTTCTCGGATCAATTATCACCTCGACCAATGTACTTGATTTCGGTGATCTTATGATACTTGGGATGGCCTTTCCAAATGTACTCGGTTTGTACTTTCTTTCAGGTGGAGTGAAAAAAGATCTGGATGTTTACATGACTAAGCTTAAAAACGGCGAGTTTGATTCTGAAAAGATTTCTTAACCGTTTTGTAATCTTTCTATGGCTGAGCGGCAAACACGGACCTCCTCTGTGGTGGTGGTTGGGAGTTCAAACACAGATCTGGTCATTCAATCAGTCAAGTTGCCAGAGCCAGGCATGACTGTCCTAGGGGGAGACTTTCAAATTATCCCAGGTGGCAAGGGTGCTAATCAGGCGGTGGCTGCTGTGCGTTCCGGTGCAAGGGTGTCGTTTGTTGCGAATATCGGTCAGGATGATTTTGGTGATGCTGCCTTACTTCGTTTTAAACATGAAGGAATCGATACTCGATTTGTTGTGAGAGACCGGTTTATCCCTAGTGGGGTGGCTCTGATTATGGTTGGGGAAAAGGGGTCCAATCTTATTAGTGTTGCAGCTGGCTCCAATGAGCGTTTGGCAAAGGCACACATTAAACGAGCCAAAATTGCTTTTAACCATGCAAGATGTTGTCTGATGCAACTTGAGACCCCATTGCCTACTATTGAAGAGGCACTTCTTATGTGCAAAAGACATAAAGTATATGCGGTTCTTGATCCTGCTCCCTCGCGTCGTTTAGCAAAATCATTTTTGCGATTGGTCGATCTTATTACACCGAACGAATTTGAATTGGCTGAGCTGACAGGTATGCCTGTTAAAACCAAGAATAATATTGAATGTGCCGGGAAAGCGTTGCTGCAAGACGGGGTGGGAGAGGTGATTGTGACATGTGGTGAAAGAGGAGCATGCTATTTGTCTAATGAGCGTGTAGTTTGGTTTTCTACACCCAAAGTGAAGGCGGTAGATACAGTTGGTGCTGGTGATTGTTTCAATGGATCATTGGCTTCAGCCTTATCAGACGGACTAGTCATGGATGACGCTATTAGATATGCGATTTCATCTGCGGCTCGTTCTGTGACTTTAAAGGGAGCACAGTCATCTTTTCCAAAGCTAAAGCCAAGTCGTTGCGATTAGTGCTTTCGCTCTTTGGTATTTGGATGAACAATCCCGGCCTGAATTTTAAGTTACATTGAAACTTTTTCCGATTATCAGTAGAGAATTACTTGTTGCCTCTCGTCGATTGGGGACATACACCTCGCGTTTCTCTATTGCTCTACTGGTTTTTTTTGTCATCGCCTATGTTCTGGGCATAGTTTCAGATGGAGCATATCCCTTGCACCGTGCTGGGAAAGATATGTTTTTTGCGGTGTCGGGTATACTGATTTTTCTCTGTAACATTGCGGGTGTTTATCTAACTGCAGATTGCTTAAGTGAGGAAAAGCGAAATGGGACATTGGGTCTCTTATTTCTTACAAATTTGCGGGGCTATGAGGTTGTGTTAGGTAAAATGAGTGTGGGGAGCATTCAGGCGGTGCTTGGTTTGCTGGCGGCTGTTCCAATGTTAGTGGTTCCAGTTTTAATGGGTGGAGTAGATCCGATGTTGGTGCTGAGAATGACCATTGTATTGTTTGCCACTCTATTTCTTTCGCTATCGGTTGGCATGGCGTGTTCGGCCAACTTCAAGTCGTCAAAGGTTACCGCAGGCGTAGCTCTTGGGATTATGCTTTTTCTCAACTTTGGCCCAATTCTTATTTATGAGATTTTACATGAGATGCAATTGTGGGATGTACGTGACCCTAATATTCTTAGTACTGGGAGTATATATGTGTTGACGGTTAATGGTGGTCTAGGTTTGGGGGGTAGAGCCGATGTGGCATTTAATAATTCAATGGCGGTTGTAATTGGATTTGCGTTTTTATCGGTCCTTTTTGCCATTTGGAAAACGGCTCGGGCTTGGCAGGATCAACCAGTGAAACCTGTAATGGATTTGAATTTATCCAATAAGGGTAATGCTGATGGCCAGCGAGCTAAGGTGTTAGACAAAAATCCGCTTCATTGGTTGACAGTTCGAAAGCGTTTTGGACCTGGATTGGTGTGGTTGACTCTTATTATTGTTTTCACGTTTATGATGAGTGTGACTGAAGGTTTTTGGTATTTATTTGGATATGATGATTCTACATATGCGTCGAATAATGCAGCTGTCTCATTTTTGTTCACCTTGTGGATTGTTTCTTCAATATTCAAATGGTGGATGGCCAGTGCAGCTTGCGACCGGTTTAGAATCGATCGAGGTGAAGGAGCCCTTGAACTCTTGTTGTCAACGCCGCTTGAGTATGAAGATTTTGCGAGGTCACATCGTGCCCGGCTTAGATGGCAGTTTTTTTGGCCAGTTACATTTATGTTATGTTTAATGCCTTTCATGATGGCTCGGTCTGTCAGTGATTCTTATCCATTTTACATTGTTGGAGTCATCATGTTTTTTATTGATGTTTGGGCCACTTATTTTGTTGGCATGCATACAAGCCTCACAGTAAGAAAGCCGATTTATAGTTCGTCTTTTGTTATACTGAAAATTCATATATTACCGTTTCTTATTTTTATTTTGCTCATGCTTTTGGCTGCTAGCACCAATTCGTTTACAGATCAAAATGGTGTGCTTGCGATTTGGATACTTGTCGGACTATTAAACAACGCCATTTGGGTGGGCAGGGCAAGTTTGTTTCTTGGGGGAGAATTTAGGAAAACCGCGGTCAAGGCTGTAAGCCCTGGCTCATAAGGTGATGTTTAGTCTGCCCATCGTTCATCGAGAACTACTGACTGCCTCAAAAGGTTTGGGTGCATGGTTGTGGAGATGGATAGTCGCCGTCATTGCTGTTGTATTCAGCGTATTTTGGCTGTTTGTGAATTCTGGTGCTCCTTTCGCAATGCAGGGCGATGTTTTTTTTGTGATCATGAGTTGGTCCTGTTTCGCATACTGCCTTATGGCTGGTTTGTGGACTACCTCGGATGCTTTAACACGTGAAAAAGCCGATGGTACTTTAGGACTTCTATTTTTAACTGATTTGCGTGGATATGATGTTGTGTTGGGCAAGATGTTCTCAGGTTCGCTCCGATCATTTTATGGTGTGCTTGCTGTGTTGCCTGTGTTGGCTTTACCGCTACTGATGGGAGGGGTTACCAATGGTCAATTTTTGAGAACAGTAGGTGTCCTGTTGGTTGTTTTAATCTTTTCACTTTCCTGCGGAATATGTTTTTCAGCCATTTGTCGTCGAACAGGTCAGTCGATTTTTTGGGCTTTATTATTGCTGACATTTATTACGTTTATACCTTTGGTTTATCTTTGGACGGGAGGAAAGAATGAGGCATTCAGTCTTGTAAGCCCTGCATTAGTCATTTTTCGGGTATCCGCACCCTCGGCGCTACCGGTTCTAAACTGGTATCCGTTGTGGATTGGCTGTGGCCTGTTAACTTCGACATGTTTTTTGGCGTTTGCTTCATGGATTGTTCCCAAAAGTTGGCAGGACCGCAAAGTTTCGTCTCGAAAAGAGACTTCTTTAGTATCGAATTTTGATAATCGTCGCTCGACACATTTAGATAGTAATCCTGTATCTTGGTTGATTAATCGTAATACCTCGATGCAAATGTCGCGTTTACTTTTGATTTGTTATATTGCTTTCTCATGGGTGGCTATCACTTTCCACTCATATTTAGTAGGCAACTTCGATGAGTTGTCCGTTGTTTTTATTGGCATGAGTTTACTATGGCTCGGATCTTTATGGTTTCGAATCGATCTGACCCGTCATACCGTGTCTTCTATTTCTGAAGCGAGAGAGTGCGGAGCATTGGAGCAAATCCTTGTGACTCCTATGGATGAAAGACAATTTAGACGTGGACACTTCCGTGCTATGGTGCGCTTTTGGATGTGGCCTTTAATTGGTATTATTATAGCCCCTATTTTGTGTCTCTATATTCAAGTTATATTAAATCCAGAGTTGTTGGGGGAAGGTGAATTTCTTTTCGGTTTAACTTTTTTGAGTTTTTTTCTTTTTGTGTTACCAGTATTAGGTTTTTTTCTGGATATATTTTCTTTGTATTTTTCTGGTTGTTGGTTTGCATTACAAAACCATTCTTTTGGACAGGCGTTTTGGAAAACCTTTGGGTTTGTTTATCTTTTACCAACCTTAGCGCTAAGTTGTATTTTGCCCTATGCCTGGGTAATTACCGGAATAATTTTTATTGTTTGGCCCTTAACCAGTCTTCAGAGCAACTTCCGCCGTGTGGTTTCAGGAGAATACGGTTTGTCCCATGTAAAGAGACCCTTATCGACTGATAAAGCCAATAGCTAACCAGCCCATGGGAAATCCAATCGCATTCTTAATAATGCGATTAGGGATTTATTCTTAGGCTAGGGCTTTCTTGATTAATTTTCCGTGAACATCAGTGAGACGGAAGTAGCGACCCTGATATTTGAATGTGAGTCGTTCGTGGTCGATTCCTAGAAGATGTAACATTGTTGCGTGAAAGTCATGAACATGTACCCCATCTTCTACAACATTATAGCCGTAATCATCAGTTCTTCCTACCGCGGTGCCTCCTTTTGTTCCGCCGCCAGCCATCCAAAACGAAAAGCAGCGTCCATGGTGATCACGACCAAAGTTGTCTTTTCCTAGTGTTCCTTGGCAATAGTTTGTTCGACCGAATTCACCTCCCCAAATAACAAGTGTATCATCGAGCATGCCGCGTTGTTTTAGGTCCTTGACCAGTGCTGCTGAAGCTTGGTCGGTTTCCTTACACTGGTTACGCAGTCCGCCTGGGAGCCCTCCGTGCTGATCCCATCCAGGATGGTAAAGTTGAATGAATCGAACTCCACGTTCCGCTAAGCGCCTTGCTTGTAGGCAATTGGCAGCAAAGCTACCCGGTTTCTTCACGTCATCACCATATGACTTAAGGACATGCTCCGATTCACCGGAGATATCTGTTACCTCTGGAATCGATGCCTGCATTCGAAATGCCATCTCGTATTGGGCGATACGAGACTCGATTTCCTTATCTGGGTTATTCTGTAATTGAAGTTCGTGAAGTTCACGCAAACGGTTAAGCATGAGGCGTCGGCCTTTACGGTCTATGCCACTTGGGTTTTGCAAATGTAGCACTGGATTAGCTCCTGATCGGAATCTAATACCCTGATTTTCCGACGGTAAAAATCCACTTCCCCAAAGTCGTGAGACCAGAGGCTGCCCCCCCTTACCCTTGGTGGTCATCACGACGAAAGAGGGCAGGTTATCATTCTTTCGGCCAAGGCCGTAATTTAGCCATGCACCAATACTTGGACGGCCTGGAAATTGTGATCCGGTTTGCATATGTGTTACGCCTGGTCCGTGGTTAATTGCTTCGGTATGCATTGAGCGAACAAGGCATATATCATCTGCAATTCTGGAGACGTGGGGGAGGGCGTCGCTAATTTCAAGTCCACTTTGGCCATGAGGTGTAAATTTAAATGGTGAGCCGGCTAATGGCAGAGACGCCTGATTGCCTGACATAGCTGTTAAGCGTTGTCCCTGTCTGATTTCCTTGGGTAGTTCTGTGCCGTGTTTTTTTATCAGTGTAGGTTTTGGATCGTACAGATCGAGTTGTGAAGGGCCACCGCTTTGAAAGAGATAAATCACACGCTTAGCTTTAGGAGCAAAATGAGAGGTGCCAAGTATGCCGCGACTGTTTGTTGCACCTAGAAGTGCTTCGGGTTTAAGGAGACTGCTTAGTGCTATTCCACCAAGTCCCATGCCGAATGAGTTAAGATAATGGCGTCGAGTCATTCCGACGGTGGATTCGTAACCTGTACAAAGAGGCGTTTTCATTGTTTTAAATACTATCGTTTAACTACTGATTCATCAAAATTCATTAATGCTTTGGCCAGTACGCCGGCGGCAGCGACCTGTGGTTTATCTAAGTCCTTTTCATTTGGACTAGCTCCGACACCTAGAAAGGCGTCTGTAGCTTTGTTGTCTTTTTTAAAGTTTTCCAATTGCTCGCTGTGCAGTTTTTGCATTAGTGCTATTTCTCGTTCTGATGGTTCTCGGCTTGTGAGTTTTCGGAATATGTCGCGAATAATGGAATGAATGTTGTCGCCATGTTGGCGAACCATGGATTCACCTATTTTTCTGGCTGCTTCAACAAACTGTGGCCCATTCATTAGCACCAGTGCCTGAAGTGGGGTGGAAGTGGTTTCACGTTTTGCCCTACAAACATCACGTTTACTGGCGTCCAGAGCCATCATTACCGGTGCCGGTCCGGTGCGTTTCCAAAATGTGTAAACACTTCGACGGTATAGTCCTTCACCCTTGTCGTGTCCCATAGGCTTGAATGATTCAGTTAGATCATAGGGTTTTGAACCGTTACCACCCATGCGTGTACTTATCAGTCCGCTGGTGTGCAGTGCGTTATCGCGGATCATTTCTGCCGTGAGCCGGTAGCGCGGTGCACGAGCTAACAAAATGTTTTCCGGATCGCTCGCTTCAAGTAATGGACGGGCATGACTTGATTGTTGGTAGGTAGCTGACATAACGATCTGCTTGAGTAATCTTTTTACGTTCCAGTCGTTTTCCATGAAATCGCTTGCGAGCCAGTCTAATAATTCTGGGTGCGATGGTCGTTTTCCTTGAGTTCCAAAATCTTCTGGGGTCCTCACGAGCCCATTGCCAAAACAAATTTGCCAAAAATGATTTACAGCGACTCTGGCAGTAAGAGGATTCTCTTTGGAGGTCAGCCATTGTGCAAGGCCAAGTCTATTTCGAGGGGCGTTCTCCGGGAAATCTGGAAGAATACTTGGTGTCTTTGGATCAACCCGGTCACCTGGTTGGTTATATACACCACGGTTTAGTACGAAGGTTGATCGTGGTTTAACCTTCATTTCTTCCATTACCATGATCTCGGTTTTTCCGTCTAGAAGCTTTGTTACTTTTTCTCTGGCAGATCTTAGTTTTGATAATTGTTTGGAATAGGCTTCGTTTATGGAGGAAAAATAGTATTCACGGAGTAAGTCGTGATCTATTTGGTTTAGGTCAGCCACGGGTTTATTTAGGAGTTTGTTCAGTGTTTGGCCATCATGAATCTGAGCTATTTCGATTGAGCTAAGATTGCGATCATACACTTGGAAGTCATCAACGAGGCCCTTTGCAAAACCTACATCACGAAATCGTTGTCCAATTACAATATTATCATTTCCTCCTCCAGTAATATTTTTATATAGGTTATCTTTGTGAATCTCCGTTTCGGCAAGTTTCCCATCTATATAGATTTTCAATCCACTAGCATGGGTAGAACCGTTATATGTAACAGAGACATGATGCCATTGATTTTTGGGCAGCTTGTTTTTGGAGCGTATGTTGATTGCGTTGCCCGGCCAGAAGTGGATTAGCGATGTGCTCAGATGACCGTTGCGCAGTAGCATTTGGTACCCTCTGCTGCCAGCATCAGTCCATGCCTTTGAGCGTGAGTAAATAACGGTGCGTTCTTTGTGGTGTGGTGTATTCATCCACAGGGTAACCGAAAAGGGTTGAGTGCGTTTGAAGTTGCCAACACCAAGGTTCACTCCGTCATCTCCTGTTAGCTGTAATGCGTTGCCTTTTTTACCAGGGACAATTTTGTTCTTTTGGCTGCTTGACGCTTTTTTTGATTCATTGGCAAGATTTGATAGTTTGCCGTCCTTGTATTCTTCAAATGGATAATGTCCAATTTTTCCAGATAAATTAGATTCTTTTGGTCTTTGGTTAAGCCAAATCAAATAGTTTTGATCTTCATTTTTTTTGATTTTTGACAGGTTAGCTTCCTCAATTCCTACTTGGTTTTTGGAGTTTTGAATTTGCTGTTTTGCATCTGTATTTCGCATCAGCAAAGTCGGGGTGGGAACCGAGGGGGTGAAATATGAGTATAGGCCAGATTCGTCGATGGTATTGAAGAATGCGAAAAACTGATAGTACTCCTTTTGGGAAATAGGATCGTACTTGTGATCGTGACAACGGGCGCACTCAAGTGTAAGGCCCAACATAGAAGTTCCAAATGTATGATTTCGGTCTGCTACATATTCCACACGGAACTCTTCTGGAACACTGCCGCCTTCAACTTTTTGTGGATGTAATCGATTAAATGCCGTGGCCAGTCTCTGATCGTCTGTTGTATTAGGTATTAGGTCGCCGGCTAATTGCCATGTTAGAAAATCGTCATAAGGAAGGTTGTTGTTAAACATTCTTATAACCCAATCGCGCCAAGGCCAAACGTAACGATCGCGGTCAACCTGATAGCCATAGGTGTCTGAGTATCGCGCCAGATCTAGCCAGTGCACTGCGAGATGCTCTCCGAATTTAGAATGACCAAGTAGACGGTCAACGACCTGCTCATATGCATTTGGAGAATCATCGTTCATAAAATGATCAATTTCTTCCAATGTAGGTGGTATGCCAGTGAGGTCGAATGATAGTCGTCGAATTAATTTTTCACGTTTCGCTTGAGGAGAAGGATTGATTTTTGCTGATTCCATTTTGGCTAGCGTGAAATGGTCGATTTCATTTTTTGTCCAGCTTGAACGGATTGATTTTGGCAAAGCAGGTTTATTTACAGGAGTAAATGCCCAGTGCTCCTTCCATTCAGCACCCTCCTTGATCCATTGTCTGATTAATTCTTTTTCTTGATTTGAAAGGGAAAGCTTTGACTCTAGTGGTGGCATTAATTCATCTGGGTCGTCAGTAGTAAGGCGCTTGTAAAGAGCACTTGCTTCAGGTTTGCCTGGTGTGATGACTGCATAATCATCATCCAGTTTAGCCATTGCCCCTTCCCGAGTATAAAGGTGCAAGTCAGCTTTACGGGTATTTTCGTCCGGGCCATGACAGGTGAAACAACGATCAGACAGAAGAGGTTTGATTTGGCTTTCAAAATCTACTGATTGACCAAGTGTTGAATTTAAGCTGTAAGCCAAGCCAAACACCAAACTGATTAGCTTTTTCAACATCGGATTCATTCCCGGGAAAACTACCCTGTCAAAGACTGGTTGAAAACCCGTAAAAATTAACGGCTGCTACGACTGAATCCGCCTGACAACAATCAGTTAAGCTTTTAAGCTATCGCTCATGCAAAATCCGATCATAGTTGCATTGGACGTTCCTACTAAAAATAAAGCATTAGAGCTTGCTGAGGAACTAGGTCCGGTTGTTGGTGCACTAAAGATTGGCAAGCAGCTTTTTGTCAGTGAGGGGCCTGATATTGTGCGTCAATTGAAGGGTTTTGGGACGAAAATCTTCCTAGATCTGAAATTTCACGATATTCCCAATACAGTGGCAAAAGCGGTACATTCTGCGGTTGATATGGGGGTAGACATGTTGACCGTTCATGCTTCGGGTGGATCTGAAATGTTGGCTGCAGCTGAAGATGCCAGTCATGAAAAGGCCGCTGAGATTGGTATAGATTCTCCTTTAATTCTTGGAGTTACAGTTTTGACAAGTATGGATGATTCCAATTTGGCTGAAGTAGGTGTTGAGGATGGAGCTCAGACTCAGGTTGTGCGTTTGGCCAAGTTGGCGGCTTCCTCTGGTCTTCGCGGATTAGTTTGTTCTCCCAAGGAGATTAGACTTTTAAGGGAAAAGCTTGGTAGTGAAATACAATTAGTGACCCCAGGAATACGTTTTGATACTAGTCCAAGTGATGACCAAAAGCGGGTCATGTCGCCAACAGAGGCTATAAAGGCTGGGGCTAACTGGTTGGTAATTGGAAGGCCGATAACTCTAGCTGAAAACCCCAGATCCGCAGCTATTGACATTCTAAATTCTATTGACCCGGAACTTGTCTCTTCAGTTTAAGTTCTTAAATCAAATCTAAATCTGGGTACCGTTATTTTGCTTTGCTTTTTTGGGAAGCGAGCAATTTTTTCTTATAGCGAGTTTGTACAATTTCGGTGAGCACCAATATGACGATCACAAAATAAAATGTTGTTTTAGTCATGGCGTGCATTTCATTGCCAAACAGCTTCATTTCTGCCAGTTCCCCACCTTCTGTAAGGAGCATGATTCCTACTACGAAAAGTATAAATAATCCGAGTACCTCGTACATTCGATTTTTTTGAAGGAAGTTGGAAACACCGTCGGCTAGCCAGATCATCATGGCTCCCCCCGACAGAATCGCCAACGCCATAATCCAGTAATCGTCGTTTGGATCGTCCACCAGTGCAATAGCGCTAAGTATAGAGTCAAATGAAAATACCGCATTCATGAAAACAATCTTAATGATGACAGATGTAGCAGAGCTACTATCTCGCTTGGCTTCGGATTGAAAATCGTCTACCACGATCATATGAAAAATCTCCTTCATTGCCGTGTACAAAATGAAAACACCACCCACAAGTACGATGATACTGTGGAGGTTAAACGCTCCTTCAATGATACCTGTCCAGGAAATCTTAAACCATACTGCCTGAAAAGCGCTGATCATCTTGATAAGTAAAAGCAAGAGAACAACGCGAAGTCCTACAGCGATTCCTATACCCCATTTTCGAACCGATGACTGTTGGCTTTCTGGTGCTCGTTTTGACTCGAGCGAAATGTATAGAAGATTATCAAATCCTAGCACTGCCTGTAGCAGTACAAGCATTCCCAGCGTCATTACAATTTCGATAATTTCCATAACGCGAAGACGTTTTATACAAAAAAACTTCTAGTTTAATCCAGACTATTCTAGCTGAATTAAACAAAGGATTACTCTTTTCTATAGATAAAAAGTTGGTACCGGCGGCCGGAATCGAACCGGCACTCCTTCGCAGGAAAGGGATTTTAAGTCCCTCGTGTCTACCAATTCCACCACACCGGCATTAATCGAAATTAGGTTAAAAGGCAGAACGCCGACTTGCGGCGGCCGGATTGTACCAATCTTAGAAATGTTCGCAAGTCGCGCTTGGCCGCGAGCATTTGAGACGTCATTATTTCGGTTTACGGATTTACATTGAATTATGCTTTCTGGAATTAAATTATTCGATTTAAGTGGAAAAACTGCTTTGGTTACTGGCGGTTCAAAGGGTTTAGGGCAAGCCATGGCAGCCGGGTTGGCAAGTGCCGGAGCGAATTTGATGTTAATAAGTCGAAATGAGTCCGAGGCTAAAGCCGTTGCTATTGAGTTGGCCAATGAGTATGGCTGCCAAGCTTTTGGTTTTGGAGCAGATGTTTCTAGTCAAGCGGAGATGGAAGCCATGGCAGCGAAGGCTATCGACTCACTTGGGCAAATTGACATATTGATTAACAGTGCAGGAATTAATACGCGTGGTTCGATTGAAGAATTAACTTACGAACAGTTTTCTGAAGTTCAACGTATTAATGTTGATGGTATTTGGTTGGCTTGTCGTGCTGTACTTCCTCACATGAAAGAAAGAGGCTATGGTCGTATTATTAATATGGCTAGTGCCCTCGGATTGGTGGCGATACCTAATCGTACCCCTTACGCGACAAGTAAGGGTGGGGCCGTGCAGTTAACAAGGGCATTAGCACTTGAGTTGGCTGGTAGCGGTATCGTTGTAAATGCGATATGTCCTGGCCCGTTTCTTACTCCGATGAATGTGCCCATAGCTGACACAGAAGAAGGGAAAAAATTTATTGTGGGTGCAACTGCTTTGAAACGCTGGGGTGAGTTGGAAGAAATTCAAGGTGCCGCCATTTATTTGGCTAGTGATGCTGCTAGTTATACCACAGGTGCAATGCTCAGTGTCGATGGAGGCTGGACGGCCCAGTAGGTTCTAGAAAAAACAGAGGCGAAGACCAGCAATAGCTGAGAATGTATAGAGCAAAATTTCGAATCCTCTTTGTGGTATAATTCGGATTACTTTTCGGCCAATAAAGATTCCGGCAAGTAGCGCGGGTAAAACGATTAGGTTGATTCTTAGTGATTGCTCATCAATTAATTCTAGATGAGCCACCATTGGTAGTTTGATTATATTCAATAGAAGAAAACATCGGGCGCCAACCCCCAGAAAAGTCTCCTTCGTCATTTTTTTTACGAGTGCATAAATGGAGAAGACAGGTCCGGCTGCATTGGCCATAATGGTGGAAGTCCCAATCAATAATCCACTTGCCCATTTGAAACTGGCTGAATGAGTCATCTGACTGAGTCTTTGGCCTAGTTTGAGCCTTATGATTTGAAGGATTAGCATCAGTAGAATAATCACTCCAATTCCCTTTCTAGCTGTCGAATCATCGATGTAATTCAGCAAAAAATATCCAGCAATAAGTCCGGCTAATGTTGGGGGCAACAGAAGCCATACTTCTTTCCAGGATGAGTACCGGCGAAATATCGGATAAACAGTTAGGTCACATGCAACTAACATAGGTACGATTATTCCAACTGAAGGTTTAGCGCCAAATAACTCGGCCATTATCAGGACATTGACCATCGCTAAACCTGGAAATCCAGTTTTGGAGAATCCAAGACTGAACGCTCCTAATAGAGCCAATAGCCAATGTGTTGTAGGGATGTCGCCTAGTAGATTCAAATGTTAGTTTAGCGTAATCAGAGTTTGAGTGAAACGCTGGAGGTGGCGACTGATGCTGGATCAGCGCGTTGCTCAAGAGACTTGATAATTTCGCGAGCGGATCTCTTTATCTTACCGTTGAATTTATCCTGACCATTGACTGAGATTATTACTGGCTTGTCGAGATCAACCAAATGGTCGGATAGTCGGATAGTTAGGTTAGAAACTTTTTCTGTGTTAATGCGGATTGTATTATTCTCAACGCTTGCTGTTATTAGTTGACCTTTAGCTAAGTGCTTTTCAGGAATCTGCAACCAATAAAATCTTGAGTTAATTCCTTTTGCTTGTCGCCAGATAATTTTTTTAGGCCAAGGATTGCGGGTGAACTGAGCCATCCAAGGTAATGATTCGGTATCTTTTAATTTCATCCAGTGCCCCATCTCAGGGTAAATTCGAACCATATGCTTGTAACCTCCAGGATTGTTTTTGTTGAGTAGCGCCAACAGTTCTTTCCATTTTTCAGCAGTCTTATTCCGATTATATGCTCCATCTTTCCCTCCCATGAAGAGGCCAAACGGAAGGTTGAGAAGGTTATCTGGTTTTGCATCGTTTGGGTGACCAGCCATCATAGAAGCTGCAGCCCAGCGATCTGCCATGCGTGGTGCGAGTTGATATACACCATCACCTCCGGCTGAGTAGCCCATCAGGTACACCCGATTCGGGTTAACTCCCCGAGTTGCAACATAATTTTCAATTAATCGATCAAATAATCCGTCTATGTGTGACTGATGCCAGAGGTTCCAAGTGTCAGTAGGAGCCCTAGGGGCAATATAAATTCCTTCCTTTGGTTTATAGAGGTTAATTTGGTTTTTCCATTGGCTGTCGTTTACGCGGGAGGGGGCGCCACCGCCACCATGCATTGATATCCATAGCGAACGTTTGCCTTCTGGGGCAGTACCAAAAACTTTCTCGAGATACCGCATTTTTTTGTCTCCTAATTGAATAGCTTTGGTTTCTATTTCAGTTTGCCGTTCCTTTTTTAATTTTTTGCACTGATCCTTCCATATAATGTTTATGGCCCTTTGTGATTCTTCTTTTGAGAGATTGCCTTTGGCCCATTCAGCAGGGAGAGTAATGGGTCTTACCTTTGTTGGTATTGTCAGCCAAGCAGTTACAGCGGCTAATTGTGAATCAGCTATTTCTGATTCATCAGGTAATTTTTCCCACTCAACATCCAGTGTAACTTCACCACCTTTAGCTCTACGAAGAGGAATTTGTTTTATTTCATTTCCTTGGATAAGGCGTAACCAAAGCGAGGTATTGGGATTGCATGTGAATCCAGTAATATCGTTGAGGTCCGCTCGTCCCGCTTTTGTTTTTTTTGAAGCAAGCACTTGTTTTTTTGCATCGAGTAACTCTGCTTTAACTTCAATACGTTGTCCGTCGTCCTTTCTCTTAACTCTTACAAAGACGTCATCTTCTGGGTTGTTTACGTTACTTTTTCCCGTGTAACGGTCGGTCACGTTGACGGCATTGACATGCTTGGCTTCGATGTCCCAAACCATGGGGAAGTGAGTACCTGTTCTTTTCCATGAAGTGGCATAAATAGAATGTTGCCAGTTTAATTTGTCTGCTTTGGATGCTGCTCCAACGAACCATCCTCTGTTTAATCCACCTGAATTGTATTCGTCTGATCCGGTAAAGTGCCAGTCTTCATCCCAAATTTCAGTCCAAGTGTGGTTACCTCTTTTATTTGTCCATAGAGGAGTGCCGACAACGCGTGCAGCAACTCCAACTGACCTGCAGGCATCAACAAGAATAATTGACAAGCCGGTACAGGTTGCACGGCTTTGTGCGATTGATTCAGCCGGGCTCTGATTAGGTTTTTTTCGGCCTGTATTGTAGTGAACATTAATGAGGTTGAAGAGTTTGCTGTTGAGGGCTTGAACCGCTTCGGTGGATGTTGATGCCTTCGCTACGAGTTTACGGCAATTTTCGTAAAAATGCGGGCGCCAATTTTCACGAGTTTCATCAAGACTGGCGTAAGGGAGCACATCATTGAAGAATAATTCTTCAGGTAATTTTGCGCACCAAGTAAATTCCGTCCGTGCTTTTATTGCGAGATCGAGATTCTCTTTTAAGAACTGAGAACTAAGTTGTATGAGATCTTTTTCAGGCATGTTACTAACCAGAAAATTGGCGGCACGTAGGCCAAAATCTCCGTGTGTTTTTTTTGCTGATTCAATGAATAATTCAAGTTCGGCACGGTTTTCTCCTGCTCTGGTCAATGCCGATTTAATATCGGTAGTTTGGCCAAGTAGTGTTGTGCCGGCTATTAATAGTAAAAAAAATATAAACCTTGATCTGGTGATAATATGAATAAGCACGGAACGCACGTTAACCGTGGCTTGATCTAAGCGCAACCCAGTGAGCATCTATATTTCGTTTCTTGCTGCTGACTATCCTCTTGACTGAACAAATCTTCATGGTGAAGATTTTTACAGAAAATCTGTTGCATAATCATGGACTGAATGGCGGTGATGACCATCCCTAACTACATATCAATATTTCGCCTGATGCTTGTGCCGGTTTTCATAATTGCTTTGTTGGATTTTTCTGGATCGGGTCTGAGTATTAGTTGGTGGACAGCTGTGGCAGCATTTTGTATCGCTTCAATTAGTGATGGTATTGATGGATATATTGCTAGACGATTTAAGCAGCGGAGTGAGCTTGGAACTTTTCTTGACCCTTTAGCGGATAAATTATTGTTGGTTTCCGGTTTGGTGGTCCTTAGTTTTCCTAGTGACTATCTACCAAAGTTGCCGGTATGGATGATTGGGATGGTGTTTGGAAGGGATCTTTTTTTACTTTTGGGTTTTTTTGTAATCACCTACTGGTGTGGTAAAATGAAAATTCAACCTCATTTTCTTAGTAAGTGTGCTACTGTGTTGCAAATGTTTGTTGTTGCTTGGGGTGTGTTGGGTTGTAAGGACCAGTTTGGAATAGAGATGGATCTGCTTTTTTGGTGGTGCCTTCTCGCAACGGTTTTTACGGGGCTTACGTTTTTAATTTATTTTCCTGCTGGGATGGCTCAGTTGCGTGCGGTCCCGGCTAGTTCTCCCAGTGAAGACCAGTCCCGTCAACTACTTCGTATGGATATAGAGCTAGACCATTCGAGTCAGCCGACCGTTAAAAAAAAGAACCAAGAAGTTAATGGGAACGAAAAATGTTCAGCCGATTGATTGTTATTCTTCAGAAGATTTTTCTTCTTCGAAACTGGCAACAGCTTTTTTAATTAATTCGGAACGACTACCAGGTGTTGCGCACTCTAGACAGTTGGTGCCTTTAGTCTGAACATCATCCAGAGATATGGTTTGTACTCCCTTGTTATTGTAGGCTCTGGCAAATATGCCAATACCCAAGGTGACGCCAAGGGTGGCAAGAATAACAAGGCTGATCTTGGTATGATTCACTAAAGCGCAATCAATGTAAGCCCGAGAACAATGTGAATCAAGCACGGGAAAGAAGCGATCTTATCCTTGCCTCATGTCAACATGTGTGATGTGTTTCCGCCATTATGTTTCGGGCGGTTGGATTCCTATGCGTTTTTTCAGTGATTGGGCTTTTGTGGGCTGGTCCAGGGCACGGTGAAGATCATTCGCACGGGGATGGTGAGCATGATAAGGGGGGGCTTGATTTTATTCTTAAACCAAAGGGTTTTGGCCAATCAGGACAGTTTCAGTTCAGTGTTAAAGGTCCAGCTGTCAATTACTTTACAAAGTTTTTGGGTGAAGGATTTCATGTGGAAAGTTCTGTTGATCTAATGCATTGGGATGAAGTTAGTTTATTAAAATCAACTGAACAGGAAACGGTTTTTCAGGATGAGGTTGAATCGTTAAATAGTCGGTTTTATCGCGTGCGATATGATGGCGAGCCTTCGACTTGGGGTATAATTCGCGACAGAATTATTGGGCCAAACTGTGCTGGTTGTCATAGTGCGGGAACGGCTTTTGCTAAGCAATCAAAGTTAGTCCTCACTTCGGATGTTGCATATGAGCAGCTCATCAATCGCAAACCTGCTAACAATTTTGCTCTTGAAGATGGCTTGGAGTTGGTTGGAACAAAAGGATTAGCTAGTGTTGGGAAAAGTTTTTTGTGGGAAAAGATTAACGCTGCAGAGCAGCAGCACTTTTATGACGATCATCCAGGTTATGGATCGCTAATGCCATTAGGGATGGATCCTTTGACTGATGGGGAACTGAAATTCATTCTTCATTGGATTCTGGAAGGCGCGCCCAAACTAGGTGTGGTAGCCAACTTGGATAATCTTTCTAATTTGAATCGCTACTCTCCACCGCCTTTTAAGGCGCTGACAAAGCCAGAGAATGGCATACAGCTTCACGTTGAACCGTTTGATGTTCCACCTGATTTTGAGCGTGAGTTTTTTATTTATAAAAAATTAAACAACAAAACTCCTGTGTATGTGAATCGAGTCCAAATTGAAATGCGTCCTGGAAGTCATCATTTTATCGGTTATTTGTTAGATTCTAGTCAGCCGTTATTCTCTCTTGCGAAGAGATTGTTTGTTCCAAATAGGATTCGTGATCTTCATTTACCTAATGGTGATGATGATCCGTTAGTCCTTGCTAGTATGGCGTTTCATGATTTCTTTGCAGGCACGCAAACTCCTAGATATGACTATGAGTTTCCCAAAGGTGTGGCTCTGCGTTTGCCAGCAAACACTGGGATTGATTTGAACACACATTATGTTAACAGGAGTGAAGAATCATTTCAGGGTGAGGTATTCATGAACCTGCATACTATTGAGAAAGCGGATGTGGAATATGAGGCGAAAATTATAAACATGAATAATACGGACATTGAGCTTCCTCCCAATGAAGTTACCACTGTGATCAGTGATTTTCGAGCGTCTGAGAAGATGAATATTTTTCAACTTTTTTCTCATTCACATGAAAAGACCATTGAGTTTCGTGTTGAGATTGCTGGAGGTAAGAGAGACGGTGAATTGCTTTATATCTCATACGATTGGGAGCATCCGCCGGTAATGAAGTTTGACCCTCCATTGGTAGTCGGAAGAGGGGAGACAATTCGATTGAAAACCACCTATGATAACTGGACTGATGAAACAGTTAATTTTGGCCTTCGGAGTACCGATGAGATGATGATCCTATTTGGAGCTTACTACGTAGATTAACTTAAAAAGCAAAATTTTTGATCAAAATATCACTATATAGCCTATTACTTGTTAAGGGCTAATAATTTCGTTTTACAGTTAGTTACTTTTCATTAGGCTCTCCCTCCCATGAAAAAACTCCTTTTGATGGCATTACTGGTGGCCCCGCTAATCGTAACCAATGCGGAACAGGCCAAGGGCAAAAAGAAGGGTGAAAAAGGTTTCATCAGCTTGTTCGATGGCAAATCGCTTAAGGGCTGGAAGGTGAATAAGGAAAATCCCAAGTCTCTTACTGTTAAGGATGGCAACATAGTTATTGATGGACCACGAGCACATCTTTTCTACGCTGGCGATGTTCAGGATTCTAATTTCAAGAATTTTGTGCTTCGTGCTCAGGTAAAAACTTTTCCTAAAGCGAATTCAGGTATTTATTTCCATACTAAATATCAGGATGCCGGTTGGCCTGATGCTGGTTTTGAAGCTCAAGTAAACAACACGCATGGTGATCCTAAAAAGACAGGTGGTCTTTATGCCGTGAAGGATGTGAATCCTGCTCCAGCAAAAGATGGTGAATGGTTTAATTATGAGATTCGCGTTAAGGGCAAGAAGATTACCATTAAGATAGATGGCAAGGTTACTTCAAGCTGGACTGAGGTTCCTAATGCGTCTCACCTTAAGTCTATGCCTGGTCGTAAACTTGGTAGTGGCACATTCGCTTTGCAAGCTCATGACCCGAAGAGCGTAGTGCACTATCGCAACATTCGCGTCAAGCCGCTCAAGTAATCGCCGGCTTTGCGATTATTTAGCGGGTGAATATTCTCGAAAAAATTGTCGCCCACAAACGTACTGAACTTAGGCATATGCCTGATGTTCAGGTCACTGTGGATTCCTTGCGCGCCGAGGTGGCTGAACTAGGCCCTCGGCGTGATTTTATTGGTAGTTTGCTAAAGCCTCGTCGGGGCAATATTGGTCTCATTGCTGAAGTTAAAAAAGCATCGCCCTCTAAAGGTATCATCAGGGAGGACTTTGATCCGGTTGTTATAGCTGAACAATACGAAGCTGCCGGGGCAAGTTGTCTGTCGGTATTAACAGACAAAAAATTTTTTCAAGGTTCACTTGACTATCTTAGCGATATTCGACAGGCGGTTTCGCTTCCTTTGCTTCGCAAGGATTTTATAATTGATGAGAGGCAGTTGTCTGAAGCAATTCGCTATGGGGCAGATGCCATCTTATTAATAGTCGCTTGCCTAGATGATAAGCAGCTGGCCCATTTGCACCACTTGGCTACAGAGGCAGGCCTTTCGGCTCTGGTTGAAGTACACAATGAGGATGAATTGGATCGGGCGTTGGCTGTTGATGCTCGCCTTATAGGGGTCAATAACCGAGATCTAACCAATTTTTCAGTTGATTTGGGAGTAACGGAGAGATTGGCAAACACCATTGTTGGTGGAGATACAGAGGAAAAAATCCTTGTAGCTGAAAGCGGAATTCATACTCGATCTGATGTTGAGCGTTTGGAAGCTTGTGGTGCTAGAGCTATTCTAGTTGGCACTTCTCTAATGAGCCAAAATGATATCACAGCCAAAGTCACTGCACTGCTGGATTAATTTTTTCCGTTACAGGAGGTTTTGACCTGCAAATAACACTGAATTGAGGGGTTGGAACTTGTTTTGAGAGTCGTTTCTGCTACAGTTTTCTTACTAATTACTTTTATGTGTTTGACGCTATGGACTAATTCCTTTAGCAAGCCCGCCGATTTCGTTGTGCTTGCTGACTATGTCCTGCGATTCGATTGAACGCGGGGTATTATTAATTCGTCTAAACAAGTAACCTAAAATGAGTTCCAAAACTTTTCTAGCAATGGATATGGGAGCCGGCACTTTGCGTGCGGCTGAGTTCGAGCCTACTGCTGATGGTGGCGTTCGATTGGTTCGTTTCGGGGTCAAGCCACTTGGTTTAGAAGGTTCAAGTGAACGGTCTCGCCCTAAGGCATTAGAAAAGGCAGCCAGCGAGCTTTTTGAGGAGGCTGGATTCGGAGCCAAAACAGGTGTTGTGGCAGCACCAGGTTTTCAGGTTCTATCTAAACCTGTTCGTATACCCAAGGTCGACAACACCAAAGTAGCGCAGTTAATTAAGTTTGAAGCACAACAGAACATACCTTTTCCTTTAGAAGAAGCAGCTTGGGATCACTATACAATGGGAGTGGCCAAGTCTGGTGAAATTGAGGTGCTGCTTTCAGCGTTAAAGAGTGAAGCAGCAAACGGTATTATTGAAGTAGCTAAAGGACATGGGGTTAATGTCGAAATGATCGACACGGCTCAGGCTGCTATAGTTAATGCTTTCCGATACAGCTACCATGACCTTGAAGACTGTTCGATGGTATTGGATATCGGCGCTAAGACTACACATGTACTGTTCTTTGAAGGTGAGAAATTTTTCTTCCGCACTATTAACATTGGTGCCAATTCGATTACTCAGGAATTTGCTACCGAAACTAAGATGCGATTCTCGCAGGCTGAAGAGATTAAATTGCAGAAGGGTCTGGTCGGTCTGGGAGGTGCATATGCTGAGCCTGATGATCCACATGAGGCAGCTCTTTCCAAGATTGCACGTCAGGTCATGACTCGTTTGCATGTTCAGGTAAACCAGACTATTCAATTTTGGCAGAAACAGCAGGGAGGAAGTGCCCCTGTAAGGTTGTTCCTGCACGGCGGTGCTTCAATAATGTCATATTTGCCTGAGTTTCTTGCGGAAAAACTTCAAATTCCAATTGAATATTTCAATCCGTTTCTAGGGATGGAGATAGATCAGGATACCGTTGATGTTGGTGCATTGGAGCAAGTTGGCCATACTTTTGGGCAATTGACTGGTTTGGCCGTTCGAATGGTGGCCAATTGTCCGCTCGAGATGAACTTGATGCCGGGTAGTGCTCGAACACAGCAGGAACTACAACGTAAAAAACCATACTTCTATGCAGCGGCTGCATGTTTTGTAGCTGCTATCTGGGCTGGGGTTTATTTTAATACCACGGTCAACCAAGCTCAGGAGGCAGAAGTAGAACAGTTGGCAAGCTTGAGTCCCCAATATCAGCAGCCGGAGAGAAAGCTTAGTTCCACTATTTCTGAGATCGATAATACAATTCAAGAGGCTAATCAGTTTAATAAGTGGATTAATGAGAGGTTTCTTTGGGCGGAAGTATTAAAAAGCATCCGTGTGTCTATGATTAAAACTGAGACATCCCTGAGAGGCCAATTTGGAAAACAGGTTGGAGTCTGGATCGCGGCATTTAATAAACGCGATGCGGATGAGATGGATTTCGAGGATTTTGGTGGTATGGGAATGGGCGGTATGGGAATGATGGGTGGTATGGGAATGATGCCAGGCATGATGATGCCAGGCATGATGCCTTATGGTGGTATGATGCCACCGATGGGTGCTCCACCGGCTGGTGGAGCTGTTGGTGAACCTGGTAATCCACCGGGAATGGGTGGCATGGGAATGATGAACCCTTATGGCATGGGAATGATGAATCCTATGATGATGGGAATGGGTGGTATGTACGGTGGTATGGGAATGATGGGTATGGATACAAACAATCTGAATGT
>JAYZHR010000072.1:0-5459 GCA_036166355.1 Verrucomicrobiota bacterium
ACTAATTCAATGAATACTTAGCCAGCAATTGCTTGATTAAACCTTTTACGCCAAGGGTGGCTTAATTTTTTGAGTAGTTCGAAAGTGAAGCTTGGCCACCTGTCCAAGCTTGGCAGCCCCATGCTTAGCAATAAAATCCGCACCAACCTGATCAACTTTAGCAGAAGCACCTTTGGGCAACTCAAGATCAAATTCACTGCTAAGCTCCTTAATACGCTGAACAAAAACGTCGCGCGCCAAGATAGAAGCAGCAGCAACAGCCAAGTCGGACTCAGCCTTATGCATTTGAACAAGCTCAAGTTGACGCCCCTCCTCCATCAACGCGCTTTGGATTGTTGATTTGCTCCGAGCAAACTGGTCACTGATCGCCCTCAAAGGAGCAGGTGTCATTCGATCGCGATGCACCAATAGATTCTCGATTACCCGTGCATGACCCCAAGCAAGAATCTTATTCACATTGCGCATCTGCTGATGTAACCGATTGTATGAAGCATTGCCAACTGGCACGACAGAATGAACACAACCAGAGATGTTTCGAATCTCATTGGCTAATTTTGCAATCTTTTTGTCGCTGGTCACAGCCTTGGAATCTTTCACCCCCAATTCTTCCAATACGCGCACAACTGATTCGTTGACATAAACACCTGCAACAACAAGAGGCCCGAAAAAATCACCCTT
Source organism: Verrucomicrobiota bacterium (assembly GCA_036166355.1). GTDB lineage: Bacteria > Verrucomicrobiota > Verrucomicrobiia > Limisphaerales > UBA1096 > UBA1096. The sequence goes on from JAYZHR010000072.1 coordinate 679, forward strand.
ACCACTTTCATCGACACCAATCCTTGGTTCAAGCTGCTCCAATTGTGTATCAAGTCTTCCGTCGAATACAGCTTCTCCAAGCACCTCGGGTTCAAGGGTGAACTCGATAAACTCCTTCGTCCCTTTTCCTTGAATTAGCAGCTTGCCACTCTTGTACCAGGTAACAGCTAGACCAGGGCGTTTGTAGCTGAAAACCGCATGCGATATTTTGACAGACTCGAAGTTACGCTTGGCTAAAATCCCGTGCAAAGCCTCCGCTTGTTCTGGAGACAATTTGGCGGTGTGACTGTTCATTAGGCCGGAATCGGCTCGGGGGATGGCTCGACCCACTTGCCATGTTCACGAATTAGATCAACCAGACTTTCAACTGCATCAGCCTCAGGTATATTCATCTTCACTGGTGTCTTGCCAACGTAGAGATTTATTTTACCTGGGGCGCCACCAACATAGCCAAAATCAGCATCAGCCATTTCTCCAGGGCCATTAACAATGCAACCCATAATGGCAATTTTCACACCCTTAAGATGCTCTGTGCGGTTCTTGATACGAGCTGTAACTTCCTGAAGATCGAACAAAGTCCGTCCACAACTCGGACAAGCTACATAGTCGGTCTTAAAAGACCGACAACCAGCAGCCTGCAAAATATTGTAGGCCAATCGCAGTGACTGTCCGGCTCCACTCTCTCCCCTAATCAAGATCGCATCTCCAATACCATCACAAAGTAAGGAGCCTATCACCACTGCAGCTCGTAACAGGGCGATATTTGGTTCAAGCGGCACTTCGGTAAAACTAAGACAATCCTTAAGCAAAATGGGATTATTCATACCGCCAGCCTTCAGTTGCCCAGCAAGCAGACGAAATGCGGTGATTAGCGGCAAATCGATTCCATCCTTCACCGTAACCAGTTGGGTGTCACAATTTACAGTAATCGGATCGCGCGGATCGACTTCAAGGAGATTCAGCTCCTCATAAATCGCCTCAGGTTTCACGTCATCGCTCGGACTAATTCGAGGTGCAAGTTTATCCCATACAGCCTGAGTGACTACAACACGGATTGTTTGTTCCCCTCCGCACTTGATGCCTTCATGCAATTCGATTTCAGGCGTACCTCTTTTCTCAAATTCAAATGGATCAAAGGACAAGGCTACATTTGGCACCTCTACATTAGAATTTGTGAGCTCAGAGACCTGTGAAATGAGATCGCTACACACAGCAATTTCATTGGGCGAATCCTCAGTAAGTGAAACACGGATGGTATCACCTAACCCATCACAAAGTAATGAACCAATACCAATGGCACTTTTTATTCGGCCATCCTCACCGTCACCAGCCTCAGTTACGCCAAGGTGAAGAGGATAATTCCAGTCCGGTCCCAACTCCGCCAAGCGTGCTGCGAGTAGGCGATAACACTCGATCATCACTTTTGGATTGCTCGACTTCATTGAGAACTTGAAATTATGGAAATCACGATCACGTGCAATGCGAGCAAACTCTAGTGCGCTTTCAACCATCCCCAGAGGAGTATCGCCGTATCGATTCATAATTCGGTCGCTAAGCGATCCATGGTTAGTTCCAATTCGAAGAGCACGATTGCGCAACTTACATTCCTGAACCAAAGGGGCAAATTCGTCCTCTATACGTTCTAACTCAGCGGCATATTGTTCGTCCGTGTACTCTCTAACGTCGAATTTTTTGGAGTCTGCATAATTACCAGGATTTACGCGAACCATCTCACACCACTTAACTGCCTCCATCGCAGCATCTGGCTTAAAGTGTATGTCCGCCACCACAGGAACATTCGAACCCAGTGCACGGATCCCAGAAATAATATGCTCTAAGTTAGCAGCATAACGTTTAGTTTGCGCAGTAATACGAACGATCTGACAACCAACATCAACAAGTGCCATCGATTGTTCAATACTCGCATCAGTATCAAGAGTACTACAGGTGAGCATTGACTGGCGTACAATAGGCTCACTCCCTCCTACCACAACTCCTCCATCAGCCGGATCACCTATGACAACCGGTCGAGTTTCCCGTCTCTTATATTGGTACGGTGACTCGCAATACTTCATAGGCCAAAATCATTCATCTGAATTGGGTTGGCCTTGAATTTCGACATCATTATTAAACATGTCAACAAACAAGCCGCTTCGCTCAAAGACATCATGAAATGTAATATACGCCATCAAGCTAAGGAGAAGGACAGTAAATATGATTGTCACTATCTCGAGTAATTTAGCTGGAATTTTACGACGAAAGATTCCTTCAAACAAACCCATTACTGTATGACCACCATCTAAGACTGGGATTGGAAGCATGTTAAGAATGGCGAGATTAACATTAAGAAGAACTAAAAAATTCAAGGCCAACCGATAATCCGTTTTCACCCATGCTCCAAGCATCGCAAGAATGCCTACTGGACCACTCAAGTCTTTTACCCCAACTCCTGTCTGGGACTTATTAAACAAGGCATTGAGTGTATCCCACATCAGAGAAGCAACCCCTTTCACATTTTCTACGGGGCTAGGACCTGGGTGGCGGACAACATAAGTCAGCGGCATAGCAGCGAATTGTACTCCAATCATTACCCTCTCATTTACCATCTTTGGAGTAATTGCTAACGAGACTTTATTCCCATCGCGTAAGACAGCAATTTCAGTTTCATTCGTTCCATTTTTTTGTAATGCAGAAATAAGTTGGCCCTGACCATCTAACGGCAATCCCCCAAGCGAAATGATTTCATCGTTCGCCTTAAGCCCGGCAGTAGCGGCAGCACCTCCATCAAGAACTTTACCAGCAATGGGTCTAAATTTAGGTGGTAATTGCAGAATTTTGATTGCTAGTTCTTCACTTACCGGTTTTGCAATAAGATTTCGGGTAAACTCCTCGATCCCACTGTCTGTCTGACGCTGAAAGGTAACTGAAAATCGATTTGTAAGTGCTAAAGCAGTTAGCTTGCGAGCCTCTTCCCAGCTCGGGATTTTCTTGCCATCGATCTCAATAATTATATCGCCCTCACGGACTCCCTCCTTATATTCCTCAGAGGCTTCGTCCAGTGAACCAACGATAGGAGGCGTAATAGCCTCCGGCAGTCCAACAAAATAGATAATTGTCGCCAATACGAACGCGAAGACAACATTCATGATTGGACCCGCTACAGCGACAGCAATTTTGGCCCATGGAGAAATCTCGGGAAGTGGCTCAGTTTCCTCTTCATTCTTCCCTTCAATCGTCTCGCTGGTAATCATCTGGGGGAGTTTTACAAAACCACCAGCTGGAATCATACGAATGGTATAAAGAACTCCATCCTTTTCACGTTTCCACAAAATTTTACCAAAACCGATAGCAAACTCTTCCACCTTCATGCCACACTTGCGCGCAACAAAAAAATGGCCCCATTCGTGGATAAAAATTGCCGAAGCAAAGAGCAATAAGACTGCAACGACGACATAAATTGTTGTTAAAATTACCATTAAATTATTCCTCGGCTAAGCACTACTTTAGCACATCCAATTAAAACAGTCTCTGAAAAGGATCATTTTGTTCAAAAGAACTAAGCAAAAATACCATCCGGTCGAAAAGGGTTACATTCTAGCTAACGCGGCGTCAAATCGCTTCAACACCTCAGATTGGCCAAGCACTTCAAACAAATGATATAAACTGGGCCCCACTTTACTTCCAGTGCAAGCAACTCTAGCTGGCATTACTAATACCTTGTTTTTCACTTCACACGATACCGCGGTAGCCTTAAGCGCCTCCTGTAATGAATCCACGTCAAATTGGACCAAGTCAGCATAAGCTTTTCTAAGAGCAGTCAAGTATGGCTTGTTTTCTTCTGTCAGAGCTTGAGCTGCCGCTTCAGGATCAAACACTACTTCTTCCTGAAAATAAAATCCAATGTAAGCTGAAAAGTCATTCAGGTTTTTGATTTTGTCAGAGCAAGTTGCCACAGCTGCTTCAATATAGGCATCTTCCCGATCACTTATGTCAATACCGGCTGCCTGCAATTGACCAAGTGCTCGATCTTTGAATTCTTCCGAAGTCAAAAGGCGAATGTGCTCATAATTTTGCCAATCCAATTTAACCATATCAAAACGAGCATTAGCCCGCTGCACACCAGAAAGATCAAATCGGTCAATTAATTCTGCAACCGGCATCACCTCCGTATCATCTTTTGGGGACCACCCAAGTAGACTAAGATAATTGATTACCGCTGATGGAAGATAACCTCCACCCATATATGTTTCCATCGAAGCACCCACATCACGCTTGCTCATCTTTGATCCATCATTGTTAAGGATAAGCGGAATGTGAGCAAATCTCGGAGGCTCTACTCCGAAGGCCTTAAACAACTCGATATGCTTCGAGGTATTTGAAAGATGATCCTCTCCACGAATCACGTGCGAAATCTCCATCTCTATATCATCAACAACGTTCACAAGGTGAAATACTGGCTTTCCATCAGAACGAACGATCACAAAGTCAGGATCTGCCTCTTCACGATCCGTGAGCTTTCGCACCACATCTCCTGCCACCAAGTCTGGGATCGTCACCGGATTGCGAGTCATGCGAAACTTGATAGCTCCCTCGTGCTCATAGGCTAAATCATTATCCACTAATTCCTGGATACGTCGTTGATAAATCTCCCCACGCTGAGACTGAAAATACGGCCCATGATCTCCTCGGCTCTCTCTCATCGCGTCCCCTGAAACGGGGCCCTCATCCCAGTCGAGCCCCAGCCAACGTAAACCATCTAAAATTACATCAACAGCCTCATT
>JAYZHR010000073.1:0-8503 GCA_036166355.1 Verrucomicrobiota bacterium
CCGCACCGATCACATCTAGCTGATCAACTGGATCTATCAGTTGCCTTACAGATTGATCTTCAAAAACGGTCTCTGACTCTACTGTAATACTATCAGGCGTAACATCAGGAACCTCATACTCCATTACTACCCCAATATCCTCCGAAGATCCATCACCCAACGCCTTATAAACCGGCTCGAAATCCGCAAAATTGATCTTTTGAGTTGTTATGCATCCTAAATCAAGTTGACCAGTTTTTAGTAAATGCAGACCAGCTTGAAAATTCCGCTGTTCTGTCCAACGAACATAACCAATTGGATAATCAGATCCACCCCATTCATAGGCAGGATCATACCGACCCGGACCGTAGGATCTTGAAAAACGAACATCTATTTCCTTACTTGAAAAAATCCGCCATGGCAGTTCGATTTTTGTAATACCAACATCAACCATTCGACCACGATCACGAAGAGCATCAGCACATTGTTCAATCGGAGTATTACTATCAGTACCAACACAAACTACTGTTGCATCGACTCCTATCCCATCAGTCCATTGACGAACTTCATTTTGCAAATCCTGCTTCGATGAGATCACTACTCTCTCCGCCCCCATCGCTTCACTGTACTTTCGACGTGACTCATCAAGGTCAACCGCCATAACTCGTGCCCCATTGGACTTAAGTAATCCAGTTACCAACAAACCAACCAGTCCCTGCCCCATAACCAGAACCCGATCACCTAAACGCGGCTCCGTTTGACGAACACTGTGTAAAGCAATAGATATAAGAGTTGTGTATGCTGCCTGCCATAATGGAACTTCATCTGGAACCTTCGCAACAAGCAAATCAGGTACAGCGATATACTCAGCATGAAATGCACATTCAGCGCCACCACAAGCAACACGATCCCCCACTCGGAATCTAGAATTCCCCTCATCAACAGACTCAACAATACCAGACGCGCTGTAACCCAATGGAGTTGGAGACGAAAGCCGGTTTCGCACCTTTTCATAAGCCGATTTCCACCCCAAGTTACGAGCTGTTTCTAGCACCTTACGAACCTGATCCGGTCTAGCTTTAGCCTTTTGAAGCAGATTCATTTTAGCCTGCTCAACTTTCATTTTCTCAGTACCAATCGATATCACGGAATGAGTGGTTCTCACTAACACCCCACCAGGTGGCGCAACAGGGCACGGCACCTCCTGCATTACCAACCGTCCATCCTGATATTGAGCAATCTGTTTCAACACCCAATGATTTAGCACAATCTCGAAATTATGACGAGAGACGAAATAAGGGCACAACAGTATGCAACGATAGATATATTAAAAAAGCATCCTACGACTTACAAAATATAATAATACGTCAAATAGCAAAAAGCATACTTAATCAACACGACAACCAATTGTTAGTAACACATTAGCCCAAAGAGCCTGATCGGCAGTTTGAATTGTAAGAACATGGTCATCAGACATAACAGAATCATAAAAATCCCATTTTTGAATCGGTGTTAACTCAAGATCGAGCTTAGCTACTTCTAGGATTTTTTTATACTCAGCCCATACGGGCGGAGGCCCATGCTTAGCGTAGGGATCATCATCTGGAATTCCCATTGTATTAACGGCATCCAACGGAATCGCTGTCACAAGAGCACTGAGCACTTGAGCGCAGGTAACCACACCCGGCGAAAGGTTCAAAGAAACCAATTCAGCATCAGGCCCCATCTTTGACGAAGCAGGATAATTACCATCGCAAATCAACACCTTTGAGTGATGACCAGCTTGGCCAAGTACTCCATTAATATCCGGATGAATTAACTGTGAATGCAAAAGCATAAAGAGAACTTAACCATGCTTGATTAGACTGCCAAGCGGAGATTACAACCACCGTAGCATACCGAAACAAGCTTGAACCTAGGCCCTTTTTAAACTATTCAAAACCTTACTCTTTTGACCTCAAAAACAGAATGAAACAAATTCTACGATTTATCGGATCAACCACTTTAATGCTGGCATTTACCGGATGTTCTCCATCCGCGGAAAAAAAAGCACTAGAACAATCATCTGAAGAAAAAAAACAAGGGATCATAGCATATACCCCACTCACCCTCTCTAACCCTTTCTTTAAGGTTATCGGAGATAACATAAAATCTGAGGCAGAAAAGAACGGATTTAAGACCATTATGGTTGATCCCGACATGGATGTAAAAAAACAATCAGATCAATTCGACGATTTTATCTCACAAGAAGTCACTGCTATTATCTTAGTGCCTTGTGATCGCCTCTCAATTGGACCAGCAGTAAAAGCTGCAAACGAAAAAGGGATCCCAGTATTCACTGTCGATGCAAAATGTGCTGCCGAAGGCGTTGATATTGCCGGCCATGTCGGTACAGATAACTTTCAAGGCGGCAAACTCGCCGGGAAGGCTATGATTAATGCACTTGGCGAAAACGGCGGTAAGGTGCTCATTCTTGATTTCAAAAAAGCAAATTCATGCGTTCTTAGAGTAAATGGTTTTAAGGAGATTATTAATGCCCACAACGCAAAAATTACCTCAGGAAAAATAGAAATCGTTTCGGAACTAGACGGAAACGGAGCTCGCACAGAAGGATACAAATCTACCGCTGACGCACTTCAAGCACACGATGATTTAGCAGCAGTTTTTGCGATTAACGACCCATCCGCACTTGGCGCATACACTGCAATTGAGGAAGCAAAGAAACAGGACCAAATAAAGATTATTGGCTTTGATGGACAGTTAGATGGCAAACAGGCAATCAAGGATGGCAAGATATTTGCAGACCCTATACAACATCCTGATAAAATGGGGCAGCAGATTGTGCAAAATATTATTAAGTATCTTGCTGGAGAGGAATTCGAAAAAGAAACTTTGATCCCAGCAACTCTTTACGACAAAAGCTCTGCTGATAAAGATCCAGATCTAAAGTAAAACTACTATGCCCATGACGGACGCGGCATCCAAAACTCCGATACTTAGGATGCGAGGCATCCAAAAGTCATTCCCCGGAGTTAAGGCGCTAAAAGGTGTTGATTTAACCCTGTACCCAGGAGAAGTCTTGGCATTACTCGGGGAAAACGGAGCTGGCAAAAGCACTCTCATAAAAATTCTAGGAGGAGCACACCAACCCGACGAAGGCATCATTGAAATAAACAACCAACCAATCAATATCAGCACCCCGCAGATAGCTCAAGATTCCGGAATAGGGATTATATATCAAGAATTCAACCTAATCCCTTTTTTATCTGTGCGTGAAAATATTTTCTTGGGCCAAGAAAAAAGCCGAATCAGTTTCATCCAAAAATCAAAGGAAGAAACAATGGCCAAAAAACTATTTGATAGAATAGGTACAAACATACCTATCAATGCAGAATGTAATTCCCTATCCGTTGCTCAACAGCAAATCGTTGAAATTGCAAAAACATTGGCACAAGACGCACGCATAATTGTCATGGATGAACCTAGCGCCGCACTATCTCCTCGTGAAACCGAAGGTCTCTTTAATGTTATTAGCGAGCTTAAATCCCAAGGGATCGGAGTGATTTATATAAGCCATAGACTTGATGAAATTTTCAGGATCGCTGACCGCGTCACATTCCTACGAGATGGTCAACATATTGACACCATAAGCATAAATGATCTTACACGAGAAAAAATGATCGAACTAATGGTTGGCCGAAGTCTAAAAAATGAATTCCCTAAACGTGATATAATTCCTGGAAAAATAAGATTGAGAGTAAGTCAGTTAAGCCAAGGCGACAATGTGCGAGAGGTCTCATTTAACATCAAATCTGGGGAAGTACTAGGATTAACGGGACTAATCGGAGCCGGACGAACCCAGACTGCCCGACTGCTCTTTGGAGCAGATTCAATAAGTAGCGGAAAACTTGAACTGGACGGAAAGAAATTGACCATCAAGAATCCAAGAGACGCTATTAAGCAAGGTATATGCCTACTAACTGAAGACCGAAAGACACAAGGCCTAATTCTGAACCAAACTATACAAGAAAATTTCAGCTTACCAAATCTTTCTCAATTCTGCTCTTGGCTTTTTATTCGCAGGAAAGACGAATCAAAAGCACTTTCCTATTACATCAATCAAATCAAAATAAAAATTACCAGCGGCAATCAAGTCGCAAATACCCTTTCAGGAGGAAACCAACAGAAAGTTGTTATTTCAAAATGGCTACAGCGCAATGCTGAAGTATTTATTTTTGACGAACCAACCCGTGGTATTGATGTAGGTGCAAAATTTGAAATTTATCAACTAATCAACAAACTTGCCAAAATGGGAAAAGCTATTCTAATGATAAGTTCAGAACTACCTGAAATTCTTGGCATGAGTGATCGAGTACTGGTAATGAACGAAGGACAAATCACAGGAGAAATAACGAACCCAAGTGCAGCCACACAAGAAGACGTAATGAAACTCGCAACAAAACGCGATCAGATGGCCGCATGAAAAATTTCAATTACGTCCAATTTCTTTTCGATTACGGAACACTAATAATCCTCGCCGGGCTATGCTGTTGGTTTAGTTATGTTACAATAGAAGAGCAATCACCCACTAGTACACGTGCAGCCGAACTATTGGCGAATGAAATAAAAATGGATGCACCTGCCGGATGCAACATAATCGTTCTTTCAAGGCAAGGAGGCGAAGGCGAAAGATTCGCTCAAGCTTTAACAGAAAAATTACTCAAATCAGGTATCAATGTTAATTCAACAATAATTGGCCAACCTGTTGATGCTCGAAAAGCACTTGAAGAATTAGGCATTAACGGAACAACGCTTCATGGAATTGCTGCAGACAAGCATATGGCAAATTTTGCCAATTCGAATCTCAAAAAACTAAGCGAATCCTATCCAAACTTTACCAAGACAATAATTTTCCAACCTAAAAGCTATCTTTGGCCGAACTTTTTAAAACGTGAAAATCTTCTTAATATCATGAAGCAGATTTCAGTTGTTGCCATTATTGCTATAGGAATGACAATGATTATTATTACAGCTGGAATCGATTTATCAGTTGGAAGTTTAATTGCATTTTCTGGAGTAATCACAGCTTTAGCAATTCAATCAGTTGGGGGAGAAAACCCACTAACTTGGCACCTCTGGCTTGGCGCAATATCAGGAATTGTCATTTGCGGATTAATAGGATTTTTCACAGGAGGCTTGGTAACAATATTTAGAATACCTGCATTCATAGCCACATTAGGCATAATGTTCATTGCCAAAGGCCTGGCTTTTATCTTCTCAGACTCTGCACCAATTCCAGTTGCCAATGAAGCATTTGGCTGGCTGGGTCGTGGTCGTAATTTTTTCGGCCTCCCTAATAGCGTTGCCCTAATGTTAGGGCTTTATGCAATCGCTCATATTACTATGACTCGAACCTCCATAGGCCGCTATATCTATGCTGTAGGCGGCAATCCTGAAGCTGCACGCCTATCCGGCGTGCCCGTAAAATGGATACTAGTATTCGTGTATACTTTAACTGGCATACTCGCCGGACTTGGAGGCGTTATGGAAGCGTCGCTTCATATTACTGGAGATCCAAAATCCGGAGACCTTGTAGAATTGAAAGTAATTGCGGCAGTTGTGGTCGGAGGCACCAGCTTGGCTGGCGGCCAAGGGAGAATACTAGGAACTTTAATAGGCGCTTTTATTATCGCCGTTATCAACAACGGCATGAATTTAACGGGTGTTGAATCACACATGCAGAAAGTAATATACGGGGCGGTAATACTTATTGCAGTATTGATCGACCAACTAAAAATCCACTTACTTAAGCTTAAAAAATACTAAGCTTAAGACATAATCCACCTACTGCAATTTATACTAAGAAGGGTTTATATAGGTTTTTAGAAATGTCTCCTCTGATTCAATCGTACCTATAAGAACAAGCTCATCGTCACTCCTAAGAACTTCTGATGGATCAAAGTGGACTAAATGAGTGTCCTTGCCTTCAATTTCTCTTTGTATGGCAATCACACTGCACCCAGTACGCTGTCTAATCTCAGATTCAATCAATGTTTTACCTTCAAGATGATCCGGCAATTCAATCCTAAAAACATTCAACCCTTCAGCCAACATCAGTATATCACTATGCTTGAGAAGATTGAATATAATATTAGCACCCATTGACGCATAAGAAGCGACAAAATCCGCACCAGCTCGATGTAATGTACTAACATTTCGTTCACGATTTGCTCGACTGATTATTTGAATATCAGGAAATAATTTACGACAGTATATGGTCAGGTAAATATTAGTATCATCATCACCTGTTGTAATAATCACGGCAGAAGCATCAGCTATATTAGCTTTTTCAAGCACTTCCATTCGGGCAGCACTCCCTTGAACATAGTATTTCTCATTGCGAATTCGATCCGGAAGCTCTTCAACTATCTTGTACTTCAAACCTCGCTTAGCCAATGCCCGAGCAGTAGCTCGCCCTACGCGGCCACCCCCCAAAATCACGATATGCGACTCCTCTTTTTGATAGATACAGAAAATTTCATTATAATGCTGTATCATGTCTTTTGAACCTGCCAGAACAAGCACTGTGCTATCGTTAACTTGAGTATCAGGTCCTGCCCCCTTGTACTCACCCCTCTCCCAAACACCCACTACACTAGTATTTGTCATCTCACGGAAATTGCATTCTGATAATGTCTTACCAACAAGCGGTGTTCCCATAACCATCGCTTCAGCTATTAATAGTTCATCAAAATGGCCTATTACATGAGCCATTGCATCATTAGCAATGGTACGGCGTGCTAAAAATTGACCTAATAATTCACCTAAACGAATCACATTCGAGCTGCCGGCTAATTCAAGTATGTCTACAGATGCCTCAGATTTAGCCAGCGTGACTACTCTTACCCGATTATCCACCAACTCACGCACCGTAAATGCAATGTTAGCATTCGCTTCATCTTTGCCAGTGGCAACAACCATTGCGCATTGCTCAACGCGAACATTCCTATAAAAATTTGGATCATCCAGTTCTCCAACTGCGACGGAAAAACCTTCGTCATGTAAGCGCAATGCATCATTCTTATCCCTAACCAAAAGAACATAAGTAATGTTGTATTGGTCCAGCTTATGAATTAGAGCCCTAGAGACCGCATCAAAATTTGTAATAATAACATGATTACAAATATCGGAACTGAGCCTTCTTGGAGTACGGGATTCATTTTGAGCTTCAATCCATGGTTCATAGGCAAAACGAATAAATGCAAAGGGAAGGATAACCAACATAGACATCATCCCAAAAAGCATTACGCCAATAGAAAACATTTTTCCCGGCCATTCATTAAAGGTAATTTCCCCATAACCCAACGTGCTCATGGTAACCATGGTCCAGTAAAAACCATCATACCAATAATATTCACGACCCTCTGCTTTCATAAGCAAAAGAAATATAGAGCTGGAGACCAGAACAAATAGCAGCACAATGACGATTAACTTCATCAATTGACTTATATTCCTCCGACTGGAAGAGCCTGTTCGGGCAGCTGTGTAAATAATGGAAGACAGAGACTTCATTAGATAGACACTCCTCCTAATGACATTTTACATCTTGAAAGAAAATCGCGGCATCGCGTGCACCGCAAAACGAAATAATTTAATAATATATTTGTTTTCATTAACACGCCGAAATCACTGGCTATTCAGCACCTGAATGAATAATTGGCATCCATTCCGACTCGGCTACATACTATATAATCGACTAATCGCTATTGGCTAAAACCTGGTTAGTTTCCGCTCAAGCGGCCGAACACCCACAATCCAAGCGTTACAAAGGCATTTTGAAAAGAAGTTTTTTTAATCAATCAGTATTGCTTTTCCAACAAGACGCTTGGCCAAACATGTAATATTAAGTTTTAATACCCAAGGAGCAATTACAATTTGACTGGATCTAATGAAATCTAGACCCCGGATCGGAGAAACAGCAGAAGTAGAATTTATAGCAGAAGACAAACATGCCATAGACTTTGCAACAGGAGGCATGCCTTCTGTTTTATCAACTCCCTGGCTAATTTGGTTCATGGAGCATTCTGCTCGAGAGGTCATACTACCTTATCTTAACCCCACAGAGAGCACTGTAGGCATAAACGTCGATATCGACCATCTAGCCGCGACCCCCACAGGCAATAAAGTAACCTGTAAGGCACAATTACTTCGCATTGAGGAAAACAAATTCCACTTCAAACTGGAAGCTTTCGACGAACATGAAAAGATTGCCTCCGGGCTGCACAAGCTGGCTGTCATTGACAAATCACGCATGACAAAACGCATCAAACAGAAACAGAAAAAACTATAGTATACTCAAAATCACTTTAACACGACTTAGGGTATAATAATTTCAAGCAATCAAATCGTGTATAACCTTACCATGTACATCGGTTAATCGAAAATCTCGACCTGCATGTCGATAAGTAAACTTCTCATGATCAAATCCTAGCATAGCCAACATAGTCGCATGCAAATCGTGAAC
>JAYZHR010000074.1:0-9417 GCA_036166355.1 Verrucomicrobiota bacterium
GCAACTCCAGCATGGAATTCTAGGATATAACGCAGCAATGGTTCCGGAGCACTATTAATGTTTAGCTTACGCTCTTGATCCGTAATTTTAATTGAAAAAGTTCCCTGACCAAGCTGAACATTGGTCAGTGGCAATTCCTCCCAAGGCTCTAACTCAGCAATACTCCCATCACTCATTGGCCCTGCAAACCGGCCTGGCCCACCTGCCCAACGCTGGTGAAGCGCATCCATTCGCTCTTCTCCTGGTACTCGTTTAGACAAAATAAACCTAGCTAACTCTACACCTGAACGACCTAGCCAATCCAAATCTGGATTATAACGAGTATTACGAACCAAACGAGCCTCAACTCCCATTGAGAACGCGAACCCTGTTGCGATAACAACTAACGATGCAATAATAATCAATACTATCACGAGAGCTATACCGCTTTTTCGTTTTACTGAAGTGATAATCATCTTCCACCGGGCCCTCCTCGGCCTCCGCCAGTTGAACGACCGCCCCGGCTTGGAACTCGACTAACAGCACCTCGACCACTTGATCCTCCTCGGCTTGATCCTCCTCGGCTTGATCCTCCTCGGCTTGATCCTCCTCGGCTTGATCCTCGACCCATATCACCCCTAGACCTCGATCTATCACCACCAGCTCGGTCACGGCTATCACTTGAAATTCTTCCAGAACCGCGAGCGCGACCGGATCCTGTACGGCCGAGTTGAAATTCAGCGGGAACAGGTGAAGAAGCGAGTTGAATTAATTTAGTAACAATTTCTGGCTCACTTCTATTTTCATATTTATATTCCAAACTCACTCGAGCCATTACAGGAATATCGTTAGTTAAATCCCAATAATCCTGCCACTCGGCATCCTCCCCGTCCGGAAGAAACTCCACATAAAAACTTTCCAAGTCATTTGCCAAAATAAGTGGATTTTCATTTTCATCGATATTTTCCTCATAAAGAAAAGGCTGTTGACGCAATTCCAATCGCCCAAGCCCATTAGTTCCATTTCCAACGGAAAATCTAACACGTCGCATTGGTTGATATTGAAACATTGAACTACGAGGAAATGTAGCGGGCAAGTGCGATACAAAACTTAAAAATGAGCTTCTTCCATCTAAGTCCGCAAAGAATGTATAGTTCGTCTCATTTGCAAGGAAATACTTCACGGATCCAAGCGATTGCTCGAGCGCTCTTATAGCCACTCTTTTACGTTGGTTTTCTGCAGCCCTTTCAAGCCCAACTCGCGTGGAACGATGGATTTGAGACCAGCTCGCGTAAATTCCGATAACCATCAAGAGAAATATAGACAACGCAATCACGATCTCGAGCAGGGTAAATGCCCTTACTCTCCTATGCTTACTGGCTAAACAACCATCTTCGGAGTTATTATAAGTTGAAGGCAGCTTCATTGACGTGGGCTCCTAAGATCAACTCGGTTTCTACTCGATGATGTTCGACTTGAAGATGACCTAGATGAAGATCGAGAGCTGCCAGTTCTCAAACGTGAAACACCATTGCCATTATCTTGTGCACCTCGATACATTAAAACACTATGTGTTTGAGAGCCGGCAGGGCCACTCACTTGAATATCGACTTGGTAAAGACCTATATCGTCTAGATCTCCTCCTAATTCGTCTAGTGGCGGATACATTCTAACCTCACGTTGCCAACTCCAACCCGGATAATACTCTCCAAAATCACCCGTCTCCATCAAACCATCTTCAACCTTATTGGTAAGTGATAGCTCAGTTGCCACCCAACCGACATCAGGTTCAATAAACTCAAGATCTCGGGACATCATAAGGCTCTGTCTAGTTAGATCAATTAGAGCAATTATGCAGATGAAAAATATTCCCATCGCCACCGTCACTTCCACCAGTGAAAATCCAGCGCGTCGACTTTCCTTATCGTAGGTAACGTTATGGGACCAACATTTCATCCTTAGTCTTAAGATAAGCCAACCCAGTTATGGAATCCAAATGCACAAAACGCAGAATATTATCACCTGTAATATGTCGCATGCCGATTGCAAGCTCATCACTCATTCCATTCGGGTAGAAATTAACTTCAGCACGCCCTTCTCCAGTCTTATCCTTAAAATTAACATCCAGAAATTCCACGCCTACATCCTCATGAATCTTACCGGAAAAAGATGATCCCGTTTCAGGGATCGGTTTAGGCTCTTCCTCTGGACGATCAAGACTAAGTGAATCGGGGTTAAGATTTTCAAGATCCGTTTTTGATTTTGCTGAAGCTCCACCTACGGAAACACTATAACTTTCATTATCTATAATTACCTTAGTCGTTTGCCCGCTAAGAATGGCTTTAGTTCGAGCAGCAGCACAGGCGTCCATCACAGCAGAAAGACTGCCGCCAAGAGGCGTTTCATTATTATAAATCAACTTAGGAATACCAATGGTCATCACCACCATGATTAGTCCCATCACCACCATTAGCTCAATCAGTGTAAATGCCGAACGAGTTGACCCGATGAATGAATTTCGATTGAGAATCATTGAACCGACATACGACTGGTTATCGCAAAAAGGGCCTGCAAAATACTAAACAACAAACCACCTACACCCACTGCCATAAAGATAATCATTGCTGGCTCAATTAAGTTAGTCATCACCCTTAACTCTAACTCCAAATTCTTCTCATAGGTGGTTGCCACATTGTCCAACGCCCCTGGAACATCTCCCGTCTCTTCCCCAATACGAACCAAATCGATCATAAGTTTGGGAAATAAACCGCTCCGAGCCAGTGGCTCAGCTATAGATTTACCATCGGTCACCGCCTCGCGAGTTGTATTAATCGCATCTTTTATAATCACATTTGGCACAACATCAGAAGTAATGCGCAATGCAGTCAAGACCGGAACTCCATTGGTTAACAATGTAGAGAGGGTTCGGGCAAATTGCCCAAAAAGATTCAATTGAATTACTTTTCCAAATACAGGAACACGCAACATTTTATCATCCAATTTACGTCGGCCATGCGGGGTTCCTTTATATCTAACAAATATAATATATCCAGCCAGAGCCACCATCACCGATATAATCCAAAATGCTGGACTTACTGCATATTCCCCTAAATTCATGAGCAACTGCGTTGATACTGGAAGCGATGCGCCGTCACCCATGTCATCAAAGATATCCTTAAACTTTGGCAACATAAATACCATGAAAAAGAGAACAATTGAAAAACCAACGAGGCACACAATTGCCGGGTAAATCATTGCTGATATAAACTTTGACTGAACCTCAGCAAAGCGATCGAAGTGAATAGATAATCTTCGCAGTACTTGTTCCAGTGCTCCACTCTCTTCCCCGGCACGCACCATGTTGATTGACATTTCATTAAAAACCACCGGGTGTTTCGACATCGCCTCAGAAAGCGTCTTGCCTTCTGTAACATTTTTCTTTAACTCCTCGGCAATCTCCTCACTTATTCCCTTGCCGGAAATGCTAACCATACTGTTAAGCGCTAGCGTCAACGGCATCCCAGATCGCAACAAGTTCGCCAACTGTAATAACCAAGTAGCAGATTCCTGTAGCTTGGGTTTTCGATTACGCCTTCTCCGAAATCTAAATGAAGATTTGGAATTTTCCTGAATCGGCTTTGGCGCATCCTGATCTTCGATTGGTCTCGAGGATCGTTTCACCTTGGCTGCTTTGCCTTTCGCCAATTCTATTGATACTGGAAATAGTCCGTCACGCTTCAACTGAGACATTGCACCAGCACGATCCGTCGACTCGAGAAGTCCCTGCATGACTTCACCAGACTTGCTTCTAGCTTTATAAGTAAATTGTGCCATTAAAAAAGCCGACTTGGCCAAGAAGCCCTATCGACAGTTGGTTTAATTAATCACCAAAAGACCAAAAAAGTTGCCAAAACATTGATTAAATTAAGCGTAATTAGCCTAAAAAGGTATATTTTCCAGCCCTATACACTTTCTCAAATGACTGTGTCATATACTGCTTAGCCAGTACGACTGCCGATGACAAGGACTCTCCCTTAGCTAAATAAGCTGAAATTGCTGAAGAATAAGTACACCCAGTGCCCGGTGGCGATATTCGCTTTTTCCGGGGAGTAGAAAGCAAAAACTCCTCTTTTCCATCATAAAATAAATCAATTGCTTCAGATGTATTTAAATGCCCACCTTTAACCAAGACCGAGCATCCAAACTGGCTATGAATCACTCGAGCTGCCGTTCTCATGTCCTCTGGCTCTTTTATCCTTTTCTTCGTTAAAACCGTAGCTTCATCAAGATTTGGTGTTACAAGTTTAGCTAAAGGCAACATGCTCTTAATCATAGCATTCACGCCACTTGGCCTCATCAATGGAGTACCGGTACTTGATATCATTACAGGATCCACTACTAGTTTCAGTCCTTGAAGCTTGATCAATTGCTTAGCTACAATCTCAATAATCGGGCGAGAATAAAGCATTCCAGTCTTCACCGATTTCACATTCATACTACTCAAAACCGAATCCAACTGGGCATCGACAAAGCGCGGCATTGAGGCTTTGAGGCAACTAAAGAATCCCGGTGTCTGAGCAGTAAGACAAGTCACCACACTTGATCCATGTACTCCCAGCTGAGACCACACCTTTAGATCTGCTTGTAAACCAGCTCCACCACTACAATCCGAACCCGCAATAGTTAAAGCTACCGGTTTTATTGGCCTTGATGACACGCAAAGACGGTAACTTCAGGCATTTTTTAGTCACGAATTAAGTGCTTGCACCAATTCACATGCTTTGAAATAGTTCGCGCCCTTTTTCGAGTAAAAAGGATCATTTTGAAGGCAGAATTAAGTGAAAAAGCGTTGAAGTTGGTTGGCAATCCCAATGTGCTAATCAATCTGGTATCTCGCCGTGTGCGACAGTTGAGTTCAGGTGGAAACCGTCCATTAATAATGGAAACCGCAGGCTTAAGCACCGCAGATATCGCCCTGACTGAAATTATCGAGGGGAAAATGAGCTGGGAATGCAACCTCCCCAAACCAACGACAAAAACCCGCCGCCGGACCCGAAAGGCTTAACCGGAGGTTATCCGATTTACCATCAGCCAGGGGTAAACGCCCCTGGCTGATTTTTTATGGACAACATTCTTACCAACTCGAAAGCTCGCCACGAATATCACATCGAGGAAACGCTAGAAGCGGGTATTGTATTGACCGGCACAGAGGTGAAGTCACTACGTGCCGGAAAGGGACAGATTAGAGATGCATTCGCTCGTGTTGAGGAAAATGAGGTCTGGCTATATAACGCACATATTGATGAGTACTCTCACGGTAACACTGCCAATCACGAACCCAAAGCACCCCGCAAGTTGCTACTTCACAAGAGGGAAATAAGTAAACTATTTGGGGTCGTGGCAATTAAGGGTAAAGCTCTCGTTCCTCTTTCCTTTTATTGGAAAAATGGCAAAGTAAAAGTGCAACTAGCCATTGGACAAGGCAAGGCTTCTTCAGATAAACGAGAAACAATCAAGAAACGAGATTCTGATCGGGACATTCAACGTGCGATGATGCGCCGTCGCTGAAACGCTTAGTGATATACTTTTTAACTAAATTTTTTCTAGGCTCACCCAAGCATTATAATTAGGAACTCCTCCTCTGGCATCAATGCTGCCACGATGAATTATAGTATTTCCCTCGGGCCAATGGATCTGGAGATTTCCAGTTGCAATCGGGGCCTTAAATACAGTGCCTCTAAATTCACCTAAGTTATTCTTGAGCCGGATTGGATCACCATCGACTAATCCAAGCTCCTCGGCATCACGTTCATTGATCAAAACTGATTCCCGTTTAGCACCATTGATAGGATCAAGATTAGCATAAATTAACGAATTGAACTGCTTACCTCGCCTTGTGCTTGCAAAGAAAAGTCCTTTCTTTAATCGAAGTGGAGGCAGATCAACCGAAATAAAATGAGCATTACCATCTGGAGTCGCAAAATTTCCTTCTGTACACAATTGTGGACCTCCATATTGAACAGCATCATGAGTCTTCCTTAAATGCTGCACACCATCGTAAAATGGAACAACACGTGCAATTTCCTCTCTTACTTTCCACCCATCCTCACATCCTAATTTACCTGCTTTTTCTGGCCAAGTAGCTTGAGCGAGTTCCAATAAAATCTTCCACTCGGCCTTTGCTTCCCCAACCTGACGAGGAATCTCCGGGCTAAATGCAATACGTCGCTCAGTAGTCGTTTCAATACCTCCATCGTCTTGCTCATAACGCGTCTTAGCCGGCAACAACAATACACCATCTGATCCTGGATCCACGAACATTTGATCCGTTAAAATAATGTCCTGATGAACTCGTAATGGAACGTTACTTAAAGCTTTAGCAATATAATCTGGCTCCGGTAGATTACGCAGAAAATTACCACCTAAACAAAAAAACAAATCCAATTCACCCGCATACGCGGCATCAATCATTTCTGTCGTCGTAATACCAGTCCAGTTGGGCACTTTGAATCCATACTGTCTAGACAGATCATCTGCATTATCATTGTTGATTGGTAATCCCCCTGGGAAAACTGTGGAATAAGCCCCCATCTCTGCACCTCCTTGCACAGAAGAATGACCTCTAATAGGCATCAACCCATTTTTTTCACGACCAACATAACCACGTAGCAGGCCAAGGTTCAAAATCATTTGCACTCCATCCGCACCCCAAGGGTGTTGTGTAATCCCCATACTCCATACTAGAACAGCATTCTTTGCATCACGAATTAACTCAGCAAACTCTTGAATGACATTTTGTGTCAAGCCGGTCTGCTGAACAATATCTGCCCAAGAAACCTTATCTGTTTGTGCACGGAGTTGATCTACATTAACGGTATATTTTTGGATAAACTCATGGTTTAGCCAGTCATTCTCAAAAAGTATTTTCAATACACCATACAAAAACGCGATATCGCTTCCCTGCGAAACTGGAAACCAATAGTCAGTAATATCAGTTCCAAACAAAGCACTATCAACAGAGGAAGGAACCCAATAACGATTCATAGCCGGCTCATCATAAGGATTCACCAAGGCAATCTTGGTTCCCTGCTTCTTTGCCTCATGAAGATACTTAGTCATCACAGGTTGATCGTTTGCCGGGTTTGCCCCAAAGAAAACGATTAGGTCGGTCCCATAAAGATCCGTATAACTACATGTAGTTGCAGTATAGCCAATAGCCGCTTTCATTGCAGCCGTGGACGGCGAATGACAAAGCCGTGCTGCATTATCTACATTGTTCGTTCCAAGAAATCGCGCGACTTTTTGGGCAATATAATAAACCTCATTGGTGACTCCACGAGATGTAACAAAAAAAGCAAGCCGCCTTGGATCAATCTCACGCAACCGCTCGGAGAGTATCTGATAACTCTCTTCCCAAGAAATTCTAGAAAATCCAGATTCACCGCTCCTTCTTAACAACGGATAAGGAATTCGACCCAACCTTCGCAGATCAGCATTTGATTTATTCTTTAATTTTGAAACATCGCTTAATAATTCAACATCCAATGCTGGCATTGTATTTAGGCGCAACAAGTTAAGCCGAGTCATGCATAGATGAACCCCATCTATTGTCCAATCATGTAACCCCGCAACCCCAAGGGCACAACCATCACACACACCTTTAGTAAGGACTTTCCAAGCATATCCAAGATTATCCCTATTTTCCCACACCACCTTAAGCATGTCCCGAAAATGCTTAGGCTTGGTATGACCAATTCCAAAAGGCGAAAGTCTCTTTACCTTTTGTGCAATTGTTTTTTTTACTTTTACGGAACTCAATTTTTAAATCTTGAAGAGCTGATATATTGAAGAATTCAAACACACTAGTCGAGTCGTGAGTCCAAAATCGGATTCTGCTTAATCCGTATTACTCAACTAAAAAGGTCGAGCTTCATCGTCAAATCCAATGATGTAGGCAGAAGCGGATCGACCACGGTCATTAAAGAGATAAATTAATTTCACATCAGCTTCCTCAAGCTCATTCAGTTGTGCTTTAGTGAAACCTTCTTCTTTGGAAGGTTCAAAAATAAATTCCTCCCAAAAATTATGATGACCAGGCGCATAAGTCTGAGAATACCAACCTTTAAGAATAAACGGCTCCTCAGTTAGCCCTGTGATGACAGTTTCCTTCCAAGCCTGAAGCGGAGCAGTATAACCTGCAGTCGGCCCGGTAGGGTGCGGCGGCCAATAGAATTCAATTTGAATTTTCTTTCCACCTTTGCCCTTCGCTAGACGCTGCTGAAGTAAATCATCAGATGTAACCCCAACGGAGGGATCAAATCCCTGTAATCTAATCTGGTCGGTTCGAACCTTTTTCTTTTTTAATCCAGCCCCACCAAATGCCTGTTGTTGATAATCAATTCTAGATTTCCTGTAGTTTGCCTCTAAACGCCAATCTAGTTCGTCAGAAAATACAATTGGAGAATTTCGATCGGGCATCCAGCGCGGAATACCAGCAGATAATTTGTATTTCACGATTTCCCCATCAAGCGTTTCCTCCCATTGATCAATTAAAAAAGTTACATTGTTCTCTACACTTGCAATAAAACGGTAACCATCCCAATTCTCTAATCCATTCTTAATTACTAGTGTTTCCCCATCAATCACACGAGTCCAGGAAGCAGCATCAACAATAGATGACTTTTTTCCAGCAGCGCTCAGAACACGACTTAAAGCCTGAATGTCCCAAACGGATTTTAATCTGTGCCGAGCAAAAACACTGCCTCCATGCTCACCTTGAAATAATCGAAGCATCGCTTGCCCGCCTGCCAGTACGGGGGTTGGACTATCTAATGCGAGCGGCTTAGGAAGCTCTCGAACTTGTTTAACAATGAGTTTATTTGAATCAATTTTCTTATACTCAAAATCAAGTGTGTAATTCTTACTGTCTGTAGCATACCGCGAAAACCCGGAGGCCACTTTCTCCAATAGCAGGTGCAATGACTCATAGTCACTCTTCCAACTCATTACATGATCTCGTCCAACTTGTAACAAACTGGATCTACTAAGAAAATTTACTCTGCGACTTGTAGAACCATTCGAAGAACGATAACCGGAAACACTTACCATCTCCGGCACAGCAGTCGTGTCAGGATTCGTCACACTAGTAGCACCAATTTGGGTTGAGAAGCTAGTCGTCATATTAAAAGAAGTGCCTGAGTATTTACGGAACTCTGAAACTGCTACTCCATTTGCCAACTCAATCTCCTCAGGAAAAGAATGATGTACAAGAATTGCCATACCAACCTCACTCTCATTAACGCCAAAACGCAGCCTCTCCAGATAGGCGTTGTTATTATAAAAACTTGCATAAACCCGTTTTATTGCACGAAACACCCCTCGTTCTTTTCCTTTGGAGCCGTCACAAGCACAAGGGCCACTAGTATCATTATCCAATTC
>JAYZHR010000075.1:0-3793 GCA_036166355.1 Verrucomicrobiota bacterium
ACAAGCAGGGCCCATAGCTCAGTGGTTAGAGCAGACGACTCATAATCGTTTGGTCGGGGGTTCAAATCCCTCTGGGCCCACCATTTCTTCATGCACCATTCCAAAGGCAAACTGATCTATGATGATCAGTGTGAATTTTGCCTTTTCTCTGTTCGGTGCCTGCACAAACTTGATTGGCTTAGTAAAATAGAATTCATTCCTCTAGGAGTCGCCGATCAACTAATGGTTAGCCATTCAATTACGTTGGAAGATATGCAAACTCAGATGCATTATATTTCTCCTGGTGGCCATGTATCAGCCGGGGCTAAAGCTTTTCGTGTTTTTGGGAAAAAAATCCCCCTCTTTTTCCCATTAGCCATGATTCTTCATCTCCCCTTATTAATGAAGATTGCCGCTTTCATATATATGAAATTGGCCCTAAACCGTTATGTGCTCAGCCGCTTTATAAAATGTTCATCAAAAAGCTGCTCTATTCATCGCGATCCTTGAAAACATTGCCGCACACGCTTCCTCTTGGCACACTTCGCCGCTCATGAGGGAACTCTTCCTTGCTTGGTCTGAATCGCTTGAGCAATTCGTCCTGGAAGTAATTTACGGACATCGTAAAGGTAAACGTGCTGCTATTCTCCGTGCCATCCTTTATTCCCTATCGAAAGTTTTTACTTTAGCAGTAAAGGCCCGAAGCTATCTCTATAATCTTCGTATTCTCCGTGACTCAACTCTTGGAGTTCAGGTGATTGCCATCGGAAATATTACTGCTGGCGGCACAGGGAAGACTCCGGTCGTCGAAAAGTTTGCAAGAGAGTTGCAGGATGCCGGAAGACAAGTGGCTATTTTAAGTCGCGGTTATAGATCGAAGCCGGCCCCGGTTTACCGAAGAATTATAAACAAAATTCTTCTACGAGATGACGTAACTCCTCCTAAAATTGTATCTGATGGCAAATCATTGCTTCTCGACTCAGAAACAGCAGGCGACGAACCTTATATGCTAGCATCCAACTTGAAGGACGTTGTTGTGCTAGTTGATAAGGATCGTGTTAAGGCTGGAAGATATGCCATCGAAAAATTTGGCTGCGATACATTACTTCTCGACGATGGATTTCAATACTGGAAACTTCGTGGCCGTAGACGAGACGTAGTCCTAATCGACCGAGAACAACCTTTTGGAAATAATGGTAAACTTCTTCCTCGCGGTACTCTTCGTGAACCCCCTTCCCATCTATCTCGGGCTAGTATCATTTTCATTACTAAAAGCGATGGAAACACTGAGGAATTGAGAGCCAAGATCGCAAATTACAACTCTAAAGCCAGTATCATTGAGTGTGTTCACAGCCCTCTCTACTTTGAGGACGTTTTCACTGGCGACCACCATGGCTTAGATTTGCTAAAGGGGAAAAAAGTTGCCGCTCTTAGTGGTATTGCCCTCCCTGAAAGTTTCGAAAAAAGCCTCATTGCTCTCGGGGGAGAATTGGTTTATTCAAAAAGGTTTGTTGACCACCATCGGTTCTCCCAACAGGAAATTCTCAATGCGATTAATCGCAGCAAAACTAGGCAGGCAGACATGATTGTCACAACACAGAAGGATGCTGTTCGTTTCCCTAAAATAGATCGACGCGATTTGCCGATTTACTTTATGCGGGTTGAAATTCGCATTTTAAAGGGTGCTAAAGATTTTCAAGATTGTGTTCGTCAAATTTGCTTCCGTTAGCCTGTGAACTCTTTGCTCTATTTGATCGGGAACTTATTTGTGTATTTTATACGCTTTGTGCCTCTTAAATTTACCTGTTTAATCGGCCGCCAAATTGGGTTCCTTTTTTATTTCCTTGATTTTAGGCATCGCCGCGTTGCTGTTAATAACCTATCCAATTGTTTGGGTAATTCCCGTTCAAAACCTGAAATCATTGCTTTGGCAAAAGAAAATTTCCGCCGTCTCGGGGAAGTTTATTTATCCGCTATAAAGACTGCTTTCTTCTCTGAAGCAGAGATCTCTGCAATTCTTTCCATTAAAGGAATAGAACGACTTGATCTTTCAAATAGAAATGACGGTTCTAATCCCAGCTTTATGTTTGCAATTGGGCACTTTGGGAATTTCGAACTTTATGCGAATGCAGGCCAATTTGCCCCTCAACTAGAGGTGGGAACGACCTATCGTGGCTTTAAGCAAGCCTGGGCAGAAACCCTTATAAAATCTATCCGCAACAAATCGGGATGCCGCTATTTTGATCGACGCTTTGAAGGTAAAAAACTCATGGCCTTCATGAAACGCCCCAATACCGTTACTGGATTATTAGCTGATCAAAATGCGGGTCGTGCAGGAATAGAAAGTCCTTTTTTTGGCATGCCTTGTTCTACTAATCCTGCCCCGGCAATTTTCTCCCTTCGATATAATTTGCGCCTTTATGGCTGTCTTTGCAGACGTATTGCTCTTGGAAAGTGGGAACTAGAGCTTGGCCCTGAAATTGCTACGCATTTCAATGGAAACCCGCGTCCTATCAAAGATATCATGACTGATATCAACTCCACTTATGAAGATTATGTGCTAGAGGATCCCGCGAACTGGTTCTGGGTCCACAATCGATGGAAACGCCCTGAGAGAGCCAAAAAAAAGGCCCACTACACTTAGTGGACCATTAAATTTTCCCTTTTTTATTTATCTTCTAAGAAGTTCGCATTGGCATGATAACGTATAGGAATGGGTGATTTGCTTTTATCACTCCTGGACTAAGTTGGTCAGTAAACTCAAAATGTATCTCTTCTACTTCCAATGCCTTGAGGGGATCTATAAAGAATTGTGGATTGAATGCTATCGATACTTCTTCACCTCCATAATTTATTGCCATTGTCTCCCTGCTCTCCCCTACTTCTGGCGAATTTGAAGTAATCGTTAAATTATTTTCCGAGAAGGTCATTTTTACTGAATTGGCCTTGTCACTGGTCATGATCTCTGCCCTTCGTAACGCTTGCTGTAGCTCCTCCTTATCCATTGTGACTCTTTGTTTCGATTCTGCAGGTATAACCTGCTTGTAGTTTGGATAAGCTCCCTCAACGAGTTTTGAGACGATTAGCGTCTGGTTTCCATTCCCATCCTTAAGTGTAAAAGAAACCTGATTATCTGTTTTTTGTAATTCTACCTCTCCTTCGTCTGTTAGTAATCTAGACAATTCCTGAATTGCCTTCGTTGGAACTATTGCCTCGGTCTGTGCTTCTTCTGGTAATTCTATATCTTCCTCTGCCAACGCCAGTCTCCGCCCATCTGTTGCCACCAATGTCAGCTTGTTTTCTTTAAAAATGAAGTATAGCCCATTCAATACATACCGATTCTCATCTGTGGAAACTGCATATGCTGTCCTCCTAAGCATTGCCTTTACCTTGCCCTGCTCAAGCTTAAGTTTTGTTTGTCCTGCAAAATCTGGAAGTGGAGGAAATTCTTCTGCTGCTAACCCATTCATTCGATAAAATGATGCCCCTGATTGGATTGTGCATTGGTTACCATTTACTTCCAGCTCTATTTGGTTTCCCCCTATTTCCCTTGCTATGCTTACCAATTTTTTTACTGGCAGTGTGAATGATCCTGGTGTCTCAACTGACGCTTCTTTTGAATTGGATATTGTTACATCCAAATCTGTAGCTGTTAATGATATTTTATTTTCCTCTGCGCTGAGTAAAACATTTGAAAGAATTGGGAGAGTTGTCCTGGTAGATACCACATTCTGAACGGATTGTAGCCCCGCTATAAGCTCCTCTTTTCCAATCGTCAGTTTCATCTGGGGGAGAATAATAGAATTCGATTTAC
>JAYZHR010000076.1:0-10227 GCA_036166355.1 Verrucomicrobiota bacterium
ATAAAGGCCTTTTATACCTCTCCGGATAAAGGAGATGCTTTTTTTCGATTATATTGGGCTACTCCAGATTATTTGAATGAACCTATTCCATCTAAGTTTTTGAAACATATTCAAAATGAAAATACCATAAAGGGTGCATTGCTTAGATATGGGCGTCAGTTAGTTGCAGATCACCGTTGTTTTAAGTGTCATTTAATGGACGCTCCAAAAGTTGGAATGCCGGAATTGGAGATGGATGCTCCAGCATTTATGGGAATTGGATCCAGAAGAGGTGTGGAATGGATGGCTAGTTGGATTCTTGATCCAAAAAAAATGCGATCAAGTGCTAAAATGCCCGTTATGTTGCATGGGAATAATGCTGAGAATGATGCCAATGCAATTGCGACTTATATTGCTTCGCTAAATGGAACTAAATTGAATGAATTAAGTGATAGTTCAGATGTTAAAGCAATTCTCGACCTCGATGTTACTGAAGGTCAAAAACTGTATCAGCAAATGAATTGTGCTGCGTGTCATACCGTTGCAGCTGGGCCAGATGTTGAAGGGAAGTTATCGCTTTACCAAACAGCTAGAAAATTTAGTCAACCAGCTTGGTTGTCAGAATTTCTTCAAAACCCTCAAGAGCATTATAAATGGATTCGTATGCCGAATTTTTCATTTGATAAAAAAGAGTCTAATGCTTTGGCGTCATATTTGTTTTCAGTATCTGACTTAAATAAGAAGACTCAACCAAAGGCTGATGAAATATTAATTAGTAAAGGAAAAAAACTAGTTTCGACTAAGGGTTGTTTGAATTGTCATCAAGATTCATTGATAAATTTGGATAATTCTTTTTTGGCTAAGGCAATTTCAGATCTAGACAAAGGTTGTCTTGATAAAACTTCGAATGAACAGTCAATTCGATTTAATTTTTCCAGCAAAGAGCGCTTTGCAATTAATTATTTTTTGAAGAAGGGTAGGTCTTCACTCGGGCAATCTAATTGGTCTGAATTTGCTCTGCGTCAAACAACTGATCTGAATTGTGAAAACTGTCATAGCCAAATGGAGAATGTGCCTTCATTTGATATTTTGGGTGGAAAACTTAAGCCCGAATGGACACATAGCCTTCTTAGTGGAAGATTGACTAGTAAACCTAGACCATGGCTGCAAGCTAAGATGCCATCATTTTCTATGAGAGCTGAAGGTTTGGCTAAAGGTTTGGCAATGTTAAATGGTCATTCGCCATCTACTCTCGAGCAGCCTCCGATTGATACGAACAAGGCGGGGATTGGCCGTAAGCTGGTTTCCTCTAATGGAGGATTCTTCTGTTTTAGTTGTCATGCGATAGGAAATTTGAAACCTGCTCAGGTATTTGATGCGCAGGGCATTAATCTTGCACATGTTGGTGATAGATTATTGCCAGAATATTTTCGGCGTTGGATGCGGAATCCGCTTAGAGTAGATCCTCAGACTAAGATGCCTGCTTACTTCAATAAAGGGCAGAGTGCGTTATTTGAGATCTTGGATGGAGATGCAGATCGTCAAATAGATGCTTTATATCATTACATAAGACAAGGTGATCTTATGTTGCCTCCGGATACACCGGGGCAGTAATATTTTTGAAATTAACTATTAATTGAGATTAACATCCAGTTTTCAATTAGCCAAAAAATCTAATTTCGTTGATATTAATTTAGCTTCACATTATTCCTAGTTGAACTCATGAGCTTGAAAGGTAAGACAGCATTCGTGACCGGTGGTGCCCGTGGTATTGGGTTTGCTGTAGTCGAACGTTTACTTAAAGATGGTGCGCATTGTGTGATTTGGGATCGTGATCAAACGGCGATCGATGAGGCAAAAGATCGGCTAGTGGGATGTGGTGAAATTACAAGTGATCAAGTGGAATTGGCAAAGCCGGATTCTGTCGAGACTGCAGCTGGACAAGCGCTAGATAGGCATGGGAATATAGATATCCTTGTAAACAATGCAGGTATTGCTGGTGTCAACAAGATGTTATGGGAATGTACTCCAGAGGAGTGGCGCGATGTAATGGATATAGATCTTTATGGGGTTTTTCTTTGTTGTCGCGCATTTGTGCCATCAATGCTCAAGAGTGGATGGGGGCGAATAGTTAATGTTGCTTCTATTGCAGGTAAAGAGGGAAACCCTACGGCTTCTCACTACAGTGCTGCAAAAGCCGGAGTTATTGGATTAACCAAGTCACTGGGTAAGGAATTGGCCGATACAAATATACGGGTGAATTGTGTTACGCCAGCAGTTATTGAAACAGAGATTCTGAAGCAATGCACCCAGGCACATATAGATTACATGTTATCAAAGATTCCAATGGGAAGAGTTGGTCAAGCTGAGGAGGTTGCCGCCATGATTGCATGGTTGTCTTCAGATGATGTTTCCTTCAGTACAGGAGCTGTCTTTGACATTTCTGGTGGTCGAGCAACCTACTAACCATTATTACTCCTTTGCGCTTTTTTCTTCATAGCTAGCCACAACATTTTGACTTAATGCTGTATCTGGATTTTCTGCGAAAGATTTGTCCAATTTAAATTTTGTTTGGCCTGTGTTGCCGGAAATAAGTTTTAGTCCGAAATGTAGATCACGAAAATGATCCCTACAAAAGTCAGCTACAGTTAGCGATGATGCTTTTGCCATACGAGTAAGCTCTTTTCGGGCATCGCTTGTGAATTCAATGTTTAAACCATGTTGACTGGAGAATAATGCGGCAAATTCTTTTAGGGTATCATCAACCTCTTGATCATCTTGTTCTGGAGCATTTGCTAAAAGTATTTCCATGGTTTCCTTTGGATTGTTGACCAAGTCAGCGTTGACAGAGAATTCCCTAATTCTAGACGAAGGGAATTCGAATTTTAAATCCCGAAAAACTTTTTCACATACCGTCATCAATCCCCGAGCCCCTGTTTCTTCTTCAATTGCGAATTCAGCAATTCGCCTTAGGCCAGTCTCCTCGAAGTGACATTTAATGCCGTAGGCAGCAAAAGATTGTTTATATTGCCGGATAATACTCCCTTCGCTTGTTTTTAGGATTTCCTCTAGATCGTCCACGCTTAGTGAGTGACAAACTACCCTTACAGGCAATCTTCCAACAAACTCTGGTTCAAAGCCGTATTTTATAAAATCCGGAGTCTTGGCATACTCCAAAATTTCGTCGCTCTCAACTTCTTGCTGCTTGTTGCTTGCAAAGCCAATGGAAGATTCTTTCAATCTTCGTTGAACAATTTTATCCAATTGTGCGAAGGCTCCACTAACTACAAACAGAATATGCCGAGTATTAATTGTGCCTCCCTTTTTTTTGTTGCTTCCACCTTCCATCATTGCCTGGATTTGACCTGCCATGTCATGTGGAGCTCGTGCAGGCACCTCGGTTTCTTCCATTAACTTGAGTAGAGTTGTTTGTACTCCTTGCCCGCTTACATCTCTCCCACCATTTTGATCTGAAGCAGTTGCAATTTTATCGATCTCATCAATATATATGATACCATATTGGGCGCGTTCAATATCTCCATCTGCTTGTCGTACGAGATCGCGAACGAGGTCCTCTACATCCCCACCTACATAGCCGGTTTCAGAAAATTTGGTGGCATCTGCTTTTACGAATGGAACACCAATTAATTCTGCGATACTACGAATTAAATAAGTTTTACCAACCCCTGTGGGGCCCATTAGCATAACATTTTGCTTCGTATAATGGTTTTGTTCGTTTCCTTTGAACACCTCTCGTACGGCGTTATAGTGATCACAAAGTGCTACGCTTAAGACTTTCTTGGCTTCATCTTGCTTGATTACATAGCGATCAAGGTGTGCCTTTATGTCTATAGGTTTGTAAGAAAAATCGAATTCGTCTTTTTTGCTACCTTTTGTTACTTCCTCTTCTGTGCCAGAGGGTTGGGATCCGGGAAATCCTTTGCTGTCGAATGCTTTGAACTGTTTTTGAAGGAAATCCTGCATTTGTTTTTGGAATTCCTCTGGGGATGTAGGTCCGTTCATAGATTGTATTAAATTATATCAATAGTAGGAAAACTATAACAGCCAGGAAACTAATTTGAAGAAAAAATGACAAGCTATCCGATAGTCTATATGATGTCCCTCTGAACATTGGTAAAGCAATGAATGAGTTTTACGATACACATGCCCATTTAGATTTTCCTGATTTCCGTGATGAATTACCCGAGGTAATCCAACGTGCTGCAGATGCTGGGGTATCAAGAATTGTTACAATTGCTACCGATCTTGAAAGTAGTCAGTGTGCGATTAAAATTGCCAGTCGTTTTGAAGGTGTTTTTGCTGCGGTGGGTTGGCACCCCAACGATTGTATGAAAGCTCCAGAAGATATTCGCATTGAGTTGGAAAGTTTGGCCAAACATTCAAAGGTATCGGCTATCGGGGAGATTGGGCTTGATCATTACAGATTACCTATTAGTAGGGGAGGTACAGAATCCGATGATGCTATTTTTAAAGCAAAGCAAGAGCAGCTTTTTTGCCAGCAACTCGAAGTTGCGGCCGAGTTGGGGCTTAATGTGGTAATTCACCAACGAGCAGCTTTTGAACAATGCTTAGAGATCTTTCAGCCATTTGCTGATCGTGTTCGAGGAGTATTTCATTGTTTTGTGGATAATCCCAATGCGGCGAAACGTGTAATGGATCTGGGTTCAATTGTTAGTTTTACAGGTGTTTGTACTTTTAAAAATGCGGTTGATGTAAGGCAAACATTAGCATCAGTACCAGTTGACAAGTTAATGCTTGAGACGGATTCCCCATTTCTTGCTCCTATCCCATTCCGTGGAAAACGTTGTGAACCGGCTTATGTTCGGGAGATCAGTGAAGTGGTAGCACAAACGCTTAAGATCTCGCTTGAGACATTATCTCAAGAGACTTGTAAAGTCGCGAAGGCCTTTTTCAGGGGATTGCAATAATGATTAAAGAAAAAATCGCGTGATTTTCTATGTAATTAGGTATATTTTTATCCAGCCATGTGGATTTATCTACTTATAGGGTTATTGTTTCTGATTTTGGCTCTGGAGGGCTATTTCAAGGGTGGAATCAATGGCGTTATTACTCTCTTAGGGGTGATTCTTGCTATTAATTTTTCTGATTCTTTTGGAGGTCTAGCCTTCAGTTGGTATACCGACGGCAAGTGGCCAATAGATGTTTATCCTTTCTGGCATAGGGCCATGCCTACGCTTTTTGGTTTCATAGCTTTGGTGCTTATTTTTGCTATCGCTGGTTTTGTTGTAAGTACGATTGTCCGAAAGCGTCTTTCGGATCGTTGGGATGAATTTCAACTTGATAATTTCAAGCGAATGAATCGGAAGTTTGGATTATGTACGGGGATGGTTACTGCTCTAATTTATTCAGTAATGATGCTGGCGATTATATATAGGCTGGGAAATTTTACGGTTCCTTTTCAGCAAGAAAATGGTGATGAAGGTTTGTTAGCTAAATTGAATGAAGCGCGTGTTCAGCTTGATGGCACACCATTTCTAGATATTGCGGCTGCATATGATAAAACTCCCAAACTTCATTATGAAGTTCGCGATCTGATAATGTTGATTTGGGATGATCGAGGAAGAAAACTTCAGGATTTATTGACGGCTTACCCTGGGTTTTATGCTTTAGCAGAGGAAAATGAGATCAAATCCTTGATTGGATCTGAAGAGGAGGAGGATTCATCCGAGGAAGATTCTTATTCAGATGATTCTTATGCCAATACCGATGAAGTTGGTGGAACTGGTGACTCTCTTTTTGAGATGTGGAAGTCAGGAGATTCACTTACCCTAGAAGAAATTTTGTCCAACAGTGATGTGGTGTCAGCTGTTAACAATCGTTACGAAGAGTTAATGTCAATTGATGTAGGTTCAAAAGAGGAAAAAAAGCTCTTGAATTTCATTAGTGATATTAAGCATTTTTTCGAAAATGGCCAATCTGATTTGTATGGTAGATATAGAATTGTTGGCCGATGGAAATTTGCTAAAAATGCATCTTTAAGGGCGACCAAGGAGAGTTATGTTGATGTTAGTAGTGTTGAAGAAATGCGTGCGATCGGGAGCCGAATGAATCAAATGGAGGGTGTTTGGTTTAAAGCTTGGCCAGAAAGTGACGGCAATGTCATTCGGTTCTATGGATACTCAAAGAGTGCTATGTTTGCTGAGGTTTTGAAAGATGTTAAAGATGTTTATCAAAAAGCTTTGGATGAAGGCGAAATCGAGGAAGAAGATAGTTTTGGGAATTACAATTACAGCAGGCCTGTAGGGGGGGATCCGTATGGGCAAGAAGAAGATGATGGAGAAGAAGCAAAAAAAGCAAAACTAGAAGAAAATATAAAAATGATTCAATGGGTTAATACTAATAAACCAGGATATATTCCTTTGATGTTTGCTGCAGCTCTAGAGGATCAAAATAAAGGTGCTAATTCTCGCCCTCAATTAATTTCATCTAAAGGAGAATGGTCTGGGGCTGGTAGTTTGTATCGATTGAAAATTGATATGGTTAAAGAGAATATCGATCCAAGTGCAAGACTACTTGTCGCAAGTGTAGCTGCTAGGGGAGTAAACCTTACGGGGAAAAATGTTAAAACGGATTTAGTTGAGGCTACCGAGAGGAAGAAATTATCCGGGAAGGATAAGGAGGGGAGCGAGCGTATCCAAATTCGTTTGGGTAAAGATGTCTTAGTGTTTACAAGGTTTTAATTAATCCAATTAAATTAAGCCTGAATCAAAGCTAATATTATTTAGGAGAATCAACTTTATTTGATGGGGAGTTGTTTCTTAAGAAGTTTCGCCCTTTCACTGTGCTGGGTATTAAATTGGCTCCGGGGCTCATGAGAATACGAGGAGGCTCCGGCTTCGTTCTTATGGTTGTCGACATTCCAAATTCAGCTAAGGCATTATCTCTTGATTTTGTTAATGGCACTGAAGGTATTGTTTTCAAATTTTGCATTGTGATATCAGTCATTATTTGGCTGTTAGCTTGATTATTAAGTGGATTATTTTCAGATTCTATTTCTACAATAGCTGATCCTTCATCTAGGCCATAAATCAATGTGCTGCCAATTACTATAGCAAACAAAGCTGTAGCAGCTCTGAGTGGATCTACTTTTTCATTTAGACGCTCCCAAATGGTTGGTTTTGGTGTTGGTTCTTCCAGCCGAGTAAGAACTTTGTCGGAGAAAGTAGAGAAAAAATCCTGATCAGGTTTCTCTTGCTTCTTCGAAGCAAGTAATTCCTGAATGGGTTTCGTTTTATTAGGGTCAGATTCCATTACTGTTTAAGATAATCAGAAAGGTACGCTTGCAATTGTTTTCGCGCATAATGTAATCGAGTGCGAACTGTGTTGGTATTGCAGTCCATGATTTCTCCAATTTGTTCATGGGGCATACCTTGTACGTCATGGAGAGTAACAACTAATCTGTGATTAGCAGACAATTTTAGCATGGCTGCGTTCAAAATTCCCTGTAGCTCGAGTCGATTGATTTCCCGCTGTGGTGTTTCTTTTGAGACAAGTCCCAACAATTCTTCACCTCGGTCGAATTCTTCGTCCATCTGGTTGATACTGAGGATCACGCGTTTACGTTTAGTGCGAATAAAATTGATCGTGTTATTGACAGCAATGCGATAAAGCCATGTGAAGAATGAGGATTGTCCTTTGAAATTGTTTATTTTTCGAATTGCTTTAATAAATGTAATTTGAGCCAAGTCAGAAGCGTCTTCATGATTTGAAATCATATGGTAAATGGTTGAATAGATGCGTTCTTGATACTTCTGTATCAGTTCATCACACGCCTCCATGTCGCCTTTTTGAGCTCGTTTGACGACTTCTTTTTCATTCCATTCCGGCATGGGTACAACACCTTTTGCCGGGGTTTTTTGGGAAATAGTTTCCAACATTAGGTTAATCCCGGTAACTCAGGAAACACCCAGTTGCTCAAATTGTTGCGCCAAAAATTGAGGTAGCAATTCCAACACAGTACGTTCGTTGGACTCCTCAATGGCCTCTAGAGACCCAAGGGCTTCGTCCAGATGTGTTTTGAGATTAGACTGAGATTGTTCCAGGATATTAAATTCAGACAACCAGCCCCGTAAAATGTTCAATTGATTTGTATCCCATTGAACCACCATTTGTTCGAATTTGTTTTTTAGTTCTGATCCAGCCTGTTCATGCAGCAAGAGTATTGGTAATGTCGCTTTACCTCCGGCGATGTCGGTTCCGAGAGATTTTCCAGCCTCTGATTCAGCACCAAAAAGATCAAGGCAGTCATCGTAAATTTGATAAGCAGTACCTAGAGCCATGCCGTAACGTCGTAGAGCTTGCGTTTCTACTGCATTAGCACTCGCGAGAGATCCTCCTAATTCACAAGAAAGTGCAAAGAGTTCTCCAGTTTTCATTCTTATGATTTTTAGATATTCTGATATATCTAATTGAAATTTGCCTTTTCGATGGCTTTGAATAATTTCACCTGAACAAACTGTGCGTGTAGCTGTAGCGACAGCTTTACATACATCGGAGTTTGGAAATTCAGATGCGAGTTTGAGTGAATGAGCAAAGAGGCAATCTCCTGTAAGGACAGCAACTGAGCTGCCCCATTTGTTTGCTAGGGTGGGTCGGCCTCGTCGAACCTCGGCTTCGTCTATAATATCATCGTGCACTAAAGTTGCTAGATGTACCATTTCTACTATCACTGCTGCTTTGATTACGGAGTCATTCCACCCCCCAACACAATTGGCTGCTAATCCGGTTAAGGCTGCCCTCAACTGTTTACCTTGACGCGAAAGAGCATATTCAGCGTATGGAGATATTTCGCCGTCAAATTCGGAAAATTGATTAGATAACTGATGTTGTACTCCATCAAGAAAAGGGGCTATTGACAGAAAAATTTCCGATAATTCTATACCGCTTTGGGCCTCTATGTGCTTTTCTGAAAGCGGATTTGCTTGGGTTCCTACGGCAATCATGCCTGAAAAAAATTACATCATCGTTTGATGTCTAGTCAATCGCTGCTTAAATGATATTGCGATGGTTTTCTTCGTTGGTAATGGATGATGTCAAATTCTTCTGTTTTGTGCAGTTTTTCTCCCGAATCAAAAAGTGACTCAAAATGGGGAAAGAGGGTGTCACCTTCGACCTTACGTTTGACAAGTGTCAAAAATAAATCAGAGCATTTACTTAATGTTTGGCTATAAATTTCTGCTCCTCCACAAATAAAAATTTTTCTATTTTTGAATTCATCCATTTCATTAATTTCCTCGATACTACTAAATGTACGGATTCCAGTGACGGAATTCGGATTACGGGTTAGTACTACAGTCTCTCGGCCAGGTAGCAGACGGCCAATGGAATCAAATGTTTTTCGGCCCATTACTAGTACGTGTCCCATAGTGGTTTCTTTGAACCATTTGAAATCCTCTGGCAAATGCCAAGGGATATTATTGTTGTTTCCGATTACTCGGTTTAGTGACATTGCCGCAATTGCTTGGAAGGAAGCCATGGGCATTTTTAGACGGCGATTGGAGCCTTGATGGACGGGTGAGGGTCATAATTTTCCAATTTAAAGTCTTCGTAACAAAATGTATAAATGTCTTTTATTGCAGGATTTATAATCATTTTTGGTAGTGTTCTAGGCTCTCGGTCAAGTTGTAGTTTTGCTTGCTCGATATGATTTGAGTATAGATGTAAATCTCCAAAAGTGTGAATGAATTCTCCCGTTTTTAAATTACAAATCTGAGCTACCATCATCAGTAATAGTGAATACGATGCGATGTTAAATGGTACTCCAAGAAACAAATCAGCGCTGCGTTGGTAAAGTTGACAACTTAATTCACCATCATGAACGTAGAATTGTACCATTGCATGGCATGGTGTTAGTGCCATCTGGTCGAGTTCACCTGCATTCCAAGCGCTAATTATGTGGCGTCGGCTGTTTGGGTTATCATTCAATTCATTTATTAAACGATCAATTTGATTTACCGAAGTACCATCTGTTTTTTTCCAGTCGCACCACTGTGCTCCATATACACGTCCTAGATCACCATTTTCATCCGCCCATTCATCCCAAATTGTTACTCCATTATCATTGAGGTATTTAATATTAGTATCTCCCTTTAGAAACCAAAGTAATTCGTGAATGATCGAACGAAAATGAAGTTTTTTTGTTGTAAGTGCAGGGAAGTATTCGCCTACTGGAAAACGAGCCTGTGCCCCAAAAACTGAAATTGTTCC
>JAYZHR010000077.1:0-14148 GCA_036166355.1 Verrucomicrobiota bacterium
CCCAATGTCCGTCAAATTCAGGTGGTTCTAGGCGGTCATTTTCAGGTATAGACTCCGTCACCGCGTAAACTTTTTTGCCAGCACGCGCCATTCTGAAAAATAGATCAGACATCCTTCCTTCAAGCATGAGTCCTGAATAGAAAATGACTTTTGCCCGCTGAAGTTTAACCACATCTCCTGAAGCTGGTTTATATAGATGAGGATCCACCCCTGGCCCCATAAGACCCACCACGTTAACTCGGTTCCCCCCAACTTGTTTGACCATATCGGTTACCATTGTTGAAGTGGTGACGACATCAATCTTATCGGCGTAAACCTGATTCAGTCCGGTTGAGGCAACCAACCCAATTAATAGAATAGCGATTCGCTTCATTCTCAATATATCTTAGAATTAAAATATTTATTAGTAAAAAAGTGTATAGCTGCAATGGCAGCTAATGTTAGTCATGGCTATATTTAAATCACCGATCGAGGTCAATAAAAAAGTTAGCCAAGGCTAACTTTCATTGACTAGTTCTTAGTCTTTGTGGCCGATTTTTTTTTGTGATTGGGGTTTGACTGTGAACTTGGGGTTGTTTACCCATCGTCGGACATGATTTTTATTAAGTTTTTGGTGATGCCTGTGATTTGTATCTTTCTTGGCCTAGTCGGGACTGTTGTTTCCGTGGATGCTGGTGACTGGTATCGGTGGAGAGGTCCGAATGTTAATGGGATATCGGAAGAAGCCGACTGGAATGCAAAGTGGTCCGATGATGGGCCCAAGCGCTTATGGAAAGCTAAGGTGGGTACCGGTTTTTCTTCTGTTACTATTGCGGATGGCCGAGCTTACTCAATGGGAAATTCCGGCCGTGGTCGTGGTGTCGAAAAAGATACAATTTTTTGTTTTAATGCCCTAACAGGTAAAACTCTTTGGTCGCATAGTTATGAATCCAAGTTGGATCCAAAATATTATGACGGAGGCACCAGTGCTACGCCGACAATTGATGGTAATTTCGTATACACTCTGAGTAAGGATGGCTTACTATTTTGTTTCGAGGCTTCAAGTGGGAAAGTTGTTTGGGAAAAGAATGTTGGCAAAGCGATCAAAGCAAAGCGGCCAATGTGGGGATATGCCAGTTCGCCATTAGTCATCGATAATGCGCTTCTTGTAAATGTAGGGACCTATGGTACTTGCCTAGATAAAAAAACCGGCGAAATCATATGGGAAACTGGGCGGGCAGCTTCAGGGTATTCCTCGTTTGTCCCATATACAAGAGGAGATCAGGATGAGTTAGTTTTATTTGCTGCTGAGGAAGTTGTCGGGATTAACCCCGAAGACGGTAAAAAACTTTGGGGATACCCTTGGAAGACCAAGTATGGGGTCAACTCCGCCGATCCCATACTGTTGGATGACATGGTATTTATTTCATCTGGATATGATCGAGGCTGTGCTTTGCTTAAGGTTAATGGGGCCAAGGTTACCAAGATTTGGGAGAATAAAAACATGTGTAACCACTTTAATGCCTGCGTTCTAATTGACGGGCACTTATACGGATTTAGCGGGAACACTGGTCGAGGTGTGCTTCGTTGTCTGGAAATGGCTACAGGTAAAATAAAGTGGGAAGAAAAAAGTTTTGGAGGTTTCGGTGCTTTGCAGGCAATTGGTAAGAAATTATTGATAATAAGCAATCAGGGAGAATTGGTGGTAGCTGATTCTAACCCGGGATCCTTTACTGAAATTTCTCGAGCTCAAGTGACCGGCCCCAAATGTTGGACAACCCCGGTGCTATCTAATGGTCGCGTTTATTGTCGGAATTCGCGAGGAGATTTGGTGTGTCTGGATCTCAGTTCTAAGTAAAAGGGGTTTATTCAACAGTTTCCCACCGACCAGATCGAGCAGACCGGGCGGTTGCGTCTGTAAAAAGTTGTACACGCCATCCGTCTTTTAAATCAGGATGTCTAGGTGCCTGTCCTGCATGAACCTGTCGCAGACTAGGAAAAACATATTTTTCAAATCGATTACTGAAACCCGTATCGGGTTTGCAGTCGATGATCTCTATCGGTTTGTCTGGTTTTGCTAGGGTTATGTTTCCGCTCAATCGATCAATACCCAACGACGCCTCAGTTCCGTGCAGTTCTAATTCTGGAGCAATTCCTTTTCTTATGAAGGGAGCATGAGATAGTATTAGTGTTCCAACAGAGCTATCTTCAAATTCCCAAGCTATACTTGCGTAGTCAAATGTTGCCCCCTTGCGCCTAGAGGTATTTGTTTCAACTCCTGCTTGTCCTAGCTCAATTGCTTCAGCAAGATTAATTCCTCCGAGATCAGGCTTTGCTGGAGTGATTGTGTCGGCGTGTGCTTGGACGCGAACAGCTTCCTTACCAAGCATCCAACGAAGAATATCGTATGCATGTGATCCGACATCAGCGATGCTTCCAGCGGCTGATAGTGATTCGTCATCTCGCCAAGTTAGTGGCATGTCAATGGGTCGCGGGTTATGCCAGCGATAAACTATTCCTCGTATATCCCCAAGTTGTCCGGAATCTAGCACTTCTTTACCCCGGACAAATGGATCCGAAAAGCGTGTCCAAAATGGAACGTAATGAAGTAATCCCTTATCTCGGTAGGTAGCCCACATTTCGTAGGCTTCATCAGCATTAATTCCTATAGGTTTTTCACAGAGCAAATGTTTTCCGTTTTCAGCACATGCCATTACAGCTTCGTGATGTAGCGCATCTGGGGTGGCAACGATTACAAAATTAACTTCGGGATGCTGGACAACTTCCATCCAATCGTCTGTTAATAAAGAGGCTCCATCCTCTTTACCTGCTTTTTCAAGTAACTCACGACGGCGAGCACACAAAGCAATAATATTAGCTCCTCGGGATTCACGTATCTCAGCTCGATAGGGGGATCCGATGTAGCCAGTCGCTCCAATTACGCCAACATTAAACTCTAACTCTTCAGGGCTGGATGAATTATCCGGGTTCACGTGAGGGTTAATAGCCTTGAGGATTCAGTGGTTCAATCACAAATTATTTCTATAAGCTTCAATTATCGCGGCGTTGTCGGAGTCTCCGAAGCCCAGAGCTTTGGCTTTTTCCAAAAGCTCCTGATGAGTAGAAGTAAGCGGTGTGTGTGCCCCTGATTTATTAGCCAAGTGTTGTATAAGCAAGACGTCCTTAAGGTGTTGAGCCAATCTTGCTTGAGCTGGTGTGTATTCGCCTTTAGCCATCTTGTTACCCTTGGCTTCCATTGCCGTTGAACTAGCGGGAGTTTCACGGAGAATCGCCAGTGTCTCCGTTGCATTGAAACCAAGAACCTCTGCAAGAGCGAGTCCTTCGGCTAAGCTGGCGCGGTTAAGGCCTAGTATTAAGTTGTGTACTAGTTTGAATCTTGATGCGGCTCCTGCTGGGCCTACATGAAACTGCTTCGACGCCAATGCCTGCAATAAATCTTGGCATTGGTTAACTGTTTTATTTTCCCCTCCAAGGAACAAGGTTACTTCCCCTTTTTTTGCCAATTCGCTGGAACCAGCAACATTCGCTTCAAGATAGTTGGCACCTTGAGTTTTTAGATTTTTGCCAACAGCTTCCATTTCTTCTGGCTTTCCTGTCGTGGTATCGAGAAAACAATGGTGAGTGGTGATCGCTCCTTTAATTGAATCAATCACGTCGATTGTGACATCACTGGATGGTAATGACAGTAGAACGGTTTTGCATTCGGTTATCAATTTGTTCGCACAACTGTACATCGGGATTGCATCAGTGGGAGTCGTGAAAGGATCATGTCCTATTACCTTCCATCCCTGTCTGGCCAAGCGATGAGCAAGTGCTCCTCCAAGTAGCCCTACTCCAATGATTCCAATCTTTTTCGTCATGATTTTATGATTGGACTAGTCCTTAATCTTGCCTTCAACACCTTTAGGCATGAGCAAAATGCCAATGGCTCCGAAAAGGTATATCAAACTGGTAATACGTCCAATTTGCCGAAAATCATTCTCAAAGTAGGTAATCAATCCAGCTGTTATAAAGACCGTGATAGCTGTAATGATCCTCCCGAAATTAAAGCAGACTCCGGCTCCAACTGATCGCACCCGTGTAACAAAAAGTTCTGGAAGAAAAAGCGGTAGCCATCCAAAAAAAATTCCACTGAAAAAACCTAATACCGCTGTCCAAACTAAAAATATTGATGGTTCTGTTGGGCTTGAGAACCAAAACATACATTGTGCACTGCCAAGACAAATAAGACTGTTCAAAAAATAACTTTGACGTCGGCCAATAAGGCTGGCGATCCAACCACCCAGAAAACTACCTACTATCCCAGGCAAAGATCGCCACATAATGACCTGCGCCTTAAGAGCATCGCCATCTAATCCTTTTCCATCCACTCCCCAGTCTGCTGCCCACTTAATTGCCCAGTTGGAGCTTCCCCATCCCCCGAACAATGGTACGGTTGCGAGCAGAATACCCACTAATGTAACGGGAAGCATATTTGCAGTGAAAATATCTTTAGTGCTAACCTGAGATTTATTGATACTAGAATCGTCATTGTTTTTTTGAGCGAGCCATCGAGGTGATTCGGGAACGATTATCGGCACAATTAAGCCGAGAATAATAGGGACTCCTCCCATTAGCATTACCCACCGCCAGTCATCAATTGAGACTTCTCGAACGTATTTACCGATACTTCCTAAAATAAATATTCCAATATTTGCAGCCGTCCCAATCAAGCCAGCAAGGAGAGGTCGAGAGACATTAGCCCATGCTTCGCTCATTAACGCCACGCCGTTGGGCCACATGCCTCCTACCCCCATGCAGACAATGAAGCGGACGAATAAAAGTTGGGTTGGGGATTGAACAAAGTAGGCCAGTAGTGACATGGCTGAATAACAACAGATTGCAGCCGCCATTCCCTTGACACGGCCATAGCGGTCGCCAAGCCGCCCAAATACCAAGCCGCCTGCGGCTGCTCCGAAAAGTAAGGCACAAACATAATATCCATACCACGTTGAGCTATCAGAGCTGAGTCGTTTGTTGGCTATATTTTCTGCTTTTGACTCGATATTCCCTTCTGTATTGCCCGATTTCATTGCCAAAGTACGATCGGCTTCTGTTACTTCATATTGGCCGGTTTCTCGAAGGAGATTTTTTGCTGCCGAGTCCATTGCCAAGGAGGTAATCCCTAGGTGCATGCCGGCAAAGAACCATCCCAAAAATGCGGTGATTACAATTAGATACCTTCCGGCTTTTGTTAGGGTTTCGGTGGGTTTTTGGCTAGGATTTGACACGGTTTATTTAGTAATGGCAGAAAAGGATGATGCTGTTTCTTTACGATTGGTGCAACAAATTGGTTTGGCCAGTTGTATATAGCATGCGACATTTCCCCCCCCTTTAATATTTTATTGCCATTATGATTCGCCTTGCCCTAATAAGTTCATCTGAGACTGCGAAGATTTATGGCGCCCTTAGTACCCGGTTACATCGTGCAAATTGGACAGCATTTGCGCCACTTGATTCCGGGGACTTAGGCCAAGTATTTGCTCCATTAGTTAAGTCTGCTTCAGTGGATACTTTGTTTAATGAGCAGACCGAAGATTTTGACGCTATAGTTATTGATGCCGATCCTATCACGGCTAAAAGATTGGCCAAAGTCGCCATGGAGTCAGGTAAAGCGGTGCTCTTTGGCGAAATAGGGGAAGAGTGTGCTTCAATGAATGAAACGGATACACTTTTGATGCCAGCGCATCCTTGGCGATTTATTCCATCGATTCAGGCAGTTAAACGAAGTGTTGATAGCGGGAAGTTGGGGAATCCAGGGTTGCTGCGTATTCATCGTTGGCTTCCCGAAGACTCCGTTGCCCTTTCTGCTTCAGAACGAATCATGCCTGACGTGGATCTAGCCTGTTGGCTCTTTGGTAATCTTCCTGAGTCGGTCTGGTCATTGCAGTCCGCAATAAACAAGGATTACATCCAATTTCATCTAGGGTTTTCCAATGGCGGCATGGCGATGATTGATCTTGTTGCGTCCTTGCCGGCTGGTGGTGATTATTATTCGTTAACGATGATAGGGTCAACGGGGGCTGCTTATGCGGATGACCATCATAATATGAATCTGCTTTATAATGGAGGGAAGCCGAATGCGATTCGAACTAATCAAGGGCAGGCTGAGCTAGTTCAACAATTGCAGGAATTTGTTAACGCAATTGAGGAAAAACGTAAAATGAGTGTTACCTTGGCTGATACCTGTCGTGCTATTCAAGTCGTTGGTCAGGTTTTGGAATCAGCCAATACTGGACAAGTAATAAAGGGCAATAATGCAAGCGTCTAAAATTTTCCGTTGCGGCGTATTTAGTGTCGTAAAGCATGATTATTTACCACGAGCCGTTGCCGCACATTCAAGGTTTGAATTAGTCGTGGTTGCTGACGATGCTGATCAGCCTGATTGGGTTCATGAAAGGAATCAGTTATTTGCTGATGAGTTTAATATACCCTACGTAAAAAATGTGGCTGAAGCGGTTGCCAGATATGACCTGGACCTTGTAGCTGTCAGTTCTCAGGCGGAACGCCATTGTGATCTTGCTGTACGTGCGGCCGATGCCGGGCTTCACATAATTGCAGATAAACCAATGTCAACGCGGCTTTCGGAATGTGACAGGTTAGTTGATGCGGTTGATAGTAATGATGTTAAATTTTTACTCTGGAATCGCAATTATTTGCCGTCAGTAATTCAAGCAAAAGAAGCAATTAATTCTGGATTAATTGGGGAATTGCAGGCGGTTCACGTGGATTTTTATTTCTCCAAGGATGCTGGACCTGTAAAAGGAACAAGGAAGGCGGATGATCCGCCAATAAACTGGCTAGAGCGACAGATCGAGGCGCACTTGGATGGTTCAGACGGCGGCGTGGGGGTTGAGCCGATGGGAGAGTTGCAAATAGA
This sequence comes from Verrucomicrobiota bacterium, assembly GCA_036166355.1. Classification (GTDB taxonomy): domain Bacteria; phylum Verrucomicrobiota; class Verrucomicrobiia; order Limisphaerales; family UBA1096; genus UBA1096. Next base: position 6,920 of record JAYZHR010000077.1, read on the forward strand.
AGGTATTTATCCGCTTGGTTATATTCATCTTTTGGCCGGAGAAAATGTCAAAAGGGTTTTCGCCAGAACAACAAGCCATTTTCATCAGGCAAATGTTGACAATGATGTCGATGACTTGGCTACTGTATCTTTGGAACTTGGAAAAGGTATTGTTGGCTCATTGTGCATTGGAAGAATCGGTGCTGCTAGCCATCCTGATATTGGGGAAATCAAGATTCACGCTATTGGTTCAAAAGGAGGGCTGGTAATTTCTGAGGCTCGTCCAGAGGTGAGTGTTTATTATCGTGAACAGCCATCATCTGAGTTTAAGAACGAGCGGATTGCCAATGAAAATGATTTTCTGTTAATGGACGATTTTGCACGCGCAATCGATACCGATAGAGAGCCAATCTTGAATGCTCAAAATGGACGAGACATAGCGGCTACGGTTTTTGCCTCGTTGGAGTCCAGCAAAACTGGAATCCCAGTAGAGGTTTGTTATTGAGATGACGCCAGTAGAACTAAAAAATGCTCTTCATAATGGGGGGCCAGTATTTGGAACTTTAATTGTTTCACCTTCCCCTTTTTGGCCAAAAGTTATTAGCGATTGTGGCCTCGATTTTGTTTTTATCGACACTGAGCACATAGCGCTTGACCGCAGTCAGGTCTCCTGGATGTGCCGGTGCTATAAAGCGATGGGATTGCCTCCGCTTGTACGTATTGTTTCACCTTCTCCTTATGAGGCCACTATGGTGCTTGACGATGGTGCAGCTGGTGTGGTGGCTCCATATATTGAAGAGGTTAATCAGGTAAGGCAGCTTAGAGGCGCATCCAAGCTGCGTCCTTTGAAAGGGCAACGCCTTCATGAAATGCTTGAAGGACAACAGTTGCCCGATCAACTTGAAGACTATGTTTTGGGTTTCAACGAGAATAATCTACTTATCGTTAATATTGAAAGTGTTCCGGCAGTTGAGAATCTTGATCGCATTCTAGATGTGCCTGGCATCGATTCTGTGCTTATAGGTCCCCATGATTTGTCCTCTAATTTAGGGGTGCCAGAGCAGTATGATGACCCGAAATTTCTTAAGATAGTTGAGAAAATTTTTGCCAAGGCTCGGTCCAGAGGTATTGGTGCAGGGATTCACGCTTGGGGAGAGATTTCCACTCAAGTACAGTTTGTAGAAATGGGAGCCAATTTGATTATCCACAAAGCTGATGTGATTTTTTTTAAAGAAGGCATGCGTGCTGAATTGGCAGAAATGCGTGAATCACTTGGAATGAAATCTTCTGGAAATACAGCCGAAGATGTAAATATATAATCAATGATTTATATCCTAAAATTGTTTGCCTATATGCTGGCCTTAATTTTACTTGGTCAAGTCAGAGGGGCCGAAAGTAATCCAATGAATGTACTTTTCATTGCGGTCGATGATCTCCGCCCAGAGTTGGGTTGTTATGGTGCTCAATACGCGCCATCACCAAATATAGACCGATTGGCTAGACGTGGGATGGTTTTCCGAAATCACTTTGTTCAAGTGCCCACTTGTGGGGCTTCGCGATATTCTATGCTAACCGGACGCAGTCCAGCCGCAACGGGTTTTACCGGAGGAAATAATGGATTCTACTCTGGAAGTACTGCTCTTTCTGCTGAGTTACTATCTGGAGCTCAGAGTATGCCGGAATTGTTCAAGCGCAGTGGCTATCACACAATTTTGATAGGGAAAATCTCACACACTGCGGATGGCCGTGTTTATGCTTATAATGGTGTTGGAGATGGTCGTGATGAAATCCCGAATGCATGGGCCGAGATGTCGACTCCTTACGGAGATTGGAAACGAGGGTGGGGAATTTTCTTTGCATATGCGAATGGGATACATCGTGAAGATGGAAACGGAGTCAAAGACCTTATCAATTTTACTGTTCAAAATGATAATGAACTGCCAGATGGCCAGATGGCCGAACATGCTGTTTCGCGTTTACGCCAGATGGCCAAAAAAGATAAGCCATTCTTCATGGGGCTCGGATTTTTTAAGCCTCATTTACCCTTTGTTGCTCCTAAAAAGGATTGGGAGGCTCTAAAGAATGCTAAAGTTCCTCTTCCTCCTTATCCAAAAAAATCCAATTCCCACTATTGGCACGAAAGTGGAGAGTTTTATAAGTATAATTTTCCTTACCCGAAGCGACCGCTTTCTAATGAGAATGTTATCAATGCAAGGCGGGCCTATCTAGCTTGTGTTCGATATATGGACCGACAGGTAGGCAAGGTGTTGGATGTTCTTGATGAGACAAATCTCATTAATAATACAATTGTTGTGCTTTGGGGTGACCATGGTTGGAATCTTGGGGACTCGGCTCTATGGGCCAAGCATACGCCGGTCGAGCGAGCAGTACGTAGCCCTCTCATTATAAGTATTCCTAAAATGGAAAAAGCTGGGACCAGTAGTGATGCTCTTGTTGAGTCATTGGATTTGTTTCCAACACTAATTGATATTACAAAACCGAGATTTACACGAACTGAGCACAAGCTTGATGGTAAAAGTTTAGTCAGTGTTATTTCTGACCCAAAAGCGAAAGTAAGAGATGCAGCCTTAAGTTATTGGCGGGAAGGAATTACCGTTAGAACTAGGACACATCGTTTGATTGTATCCAACAAGAATAGGAAACTCAAAAATGAGGAACTATACGATGAAACCACCAACTTCGATCCCGTGCAAAATAAGGCCTCTACACATCCCGAAATGGTAAGGAGATTAAAAGAGTACCTTCCTCGCTGATTAAAATGAGATAAGCCTCTTTTCGTTCAGCTGACTAGAGTGCCTACAGCTCCTCCAAGAATTACCTTTCGAAAATTATGTTTCTTGAAGAGGTCAAAAACAATGATTGGCATGCCGTTATCCATGCAAAGTGAGAAAGCAGTTGAATCCATAACCTTCAATTGTTTTTGCAAGGCATCAAGATAAGTGATTTTCTTAAACCGTTTGGCTTTTGGATTTTTCATTGGATCGCTATCGTAAATGCCATCTACTTTGGTGGCTTTTAGTATGACCTCGGCGGCTATCTCGTTGGCGCGTAGAGCGGCTGCAGTATCAGTAGAACAATAGGGGTTGCCGGTTCCCCCTCCAAAAATCACAACCCGGTTTTTTTCTAGATGTCTTACTGCACGTCGGCGAATGAAAGGTTCCGCAACCTGTGACATGGTTATGGCAGACTGTACCCGTGTTGGAACTCCTTGTTTTTCCAATGCGTCTTGTAACGCCATAGAATTGATTACGGTGGCAAGCATGCCCATGTGGTCTCCTGTAACTCTTTCGATTCCTTTCTCGCTACCTTGTAACCCGCGAAAAATGTTCCCTCCCCCTACAACGACGCCAATTTGAACTCCAAGGCGTGCTACTTCCCGTATCTGTGCAGCAACATCGTGAACAGATTCAGGGCAAATACCACCGGTTTTGCCGCCAAGTACTTCTCCGCTGATTTTTAGAAGGACACGGTTGAACGTTGGTTTTCGCCGATGAGTACGAGATGAAGCTTTCTTTTTTGCTGGCATGGTTGTGTTTTGAACAAGGTCTCGATAAAAGAACCTGTAAACTGGGCTTGTTCTTTATCAGGCCGACCCGTCTGGAGTCAATTTAATGCTGTGTTTTTCTGACTTTCCCCAACTCTGCTGGACTCGGAAAGACATCGCCGGTTTAATGAGCACGTGCATTTGGAAAAACTCACCATTGTTGGGGCAGGTCTTATTGGGGGATCACTTGGCATGGCAGCGAAAGAACGAGGTTTGGTCAAGCAAGTGACAGCATTGGTTCGTCGGGCTGAAAGTGTTGAGCAGTGCCAAGCACTTGGGATTGCGGATAATATAACACTGAAAGCTACAGAAGCCATTACGGGTGCTGATTTAATAGTCCTTTGCACGCCAGTGGCCAGCATGTTTGATTTGGTGAATTCTTTGCTTCCTAGCTTAAAAGTCGGGGCAGTAGTAACCGATGTGGGAAGTACTAAACGTCAGTTGGTAAACGATCTGACCCCACTTATTGCAAAAACAGGTGCGCATTTTGTCGGTAGTCATCCAATGGCAGGGAGTGCCCAGACAGGGCCAAGTGCAGCTCGATCTGATTTATTTGATGAGGCAGTTTCTGTTATAACCCCCGGTGAGGCTACCGATTCAAATGCTCTACAAATGACTAAAGAGTTTTGGGAAGCTCTTGGTTCGCAGTCGATTTTGATGTCTGTTGAGGAGCATGATCAGCTTGTAGCACGTTGTAGCCAACTTCCGCATTTGTTGTCTTCTGCCCTCGTTAAGAGGGTTCTTGATCCTCGACATGGAGAACTGCAGCGGCAACTTTGTGCAACAGGATTTAGGGATATGTCACGACTTGCTTCAGGTTCTCCAGTGATGTGGCGCGATATAGTTAGTTCAAATCGTGAAGCAATTTTAACAGCAATCGAGGAATTTTCTGGCGAGTTAGACCAATTGCGAGAACTAATTACAACCGATTCAAAAGGGGAAATTGAGAGTTGGCTTAGTGAGGCTAAACGCGCTAGAGACGAGTGGAGATCTCCCGATATAGATTAGAATGTCTTTACCAGATATTATAGAGATCGTTCCTCTTGAATCTCCCCCGGAAATGGAGATAACCATTCCTGGTTCGAAGAGTATTACTAATAGATCTCTTGTGCTCGCTGCATTGTCCAATGGAGAAGTGATATTGGAGAATGCCCTTTGGAGTGAGGATACACAGGTGATGGTCGATGCACTCAAATCACTCGGATATGAGATTGAGGTGAACTCAGATCCTAAAGAATCAGGCAATCGTAATATAATTATTGGAGGCCGTGGCGAATCGATCCCGAAGGGAGGAACTTCTGAGGATCCGATGGAACTTTTCGTTGGTAATGCGGGGACCGCAGCGCGTTTTTTAACGGCTTTATTATGCCTTGGGGATGGATCATATCGTCTCAGCGGAGTGCCACGAATGCATGAGCGCCCGCAAGCCTCTTTGCTTCAGGCACTTCGTGATCTGGGTTATTCTATTGATTCTGAAAACGACAAGCTTCCAATAACAATTCATGCCGGTGGTCCAATATCTGGAACTTGCAGGGTAAGTATAGAGGAGAGCTCACAGTTTGCATCGGCTTTACTTTTGTTATCTAAAGTCGGCGGTTGGAAGATAGAAATAGATGGAGAACTTGGTGAAAAGTCTCCATACGTGGCTATGACATCGAGATTGATCGAGCGCTTTCCAAGCCAGGGAGGTCGATGGAGGATAGAGCCAGATGCTTCGAGTGGGAGTTATTTTTGGGCGGCTGGACATATTCTTTCAATGGATAATGGTTTGCCAGTGCAAGTAGTTCATTGGCCTAAATCGGGGTGGCAAATAGATGCAGAATTCCCAACTTTTTTGCCTTTGCCAAAAATCGTATCTAGACGTGATGACCTAGGAGATAGCATTATGACATCCATTATCATCGCACCTTTAGCGGGGCATCAAACGCAGTTTGTGGACTTAGGGAGACTGCGCCTTCAGGAATGCGAACGGGTTAAAGCTTTGCGAACAGAATTAACTAAGTGTGGTGCGTTAATCAATGAATCCGGTGATAAACTTGTCATCAGCCCTAGTGAACTTAATGGTGCTGAAATCAACACCTATAATGATCACCGAATAGCGATGTGCTTTGCGACACTTGGATTGAAAGTGCCAGGTATCCGTGTAAAAAACCCGGATTGTGTTCGAAAGACATTTCCAACATTCTTTTATAAATTTGCAGCACCAAGACCTCATGGACTCGGAGCTATTTTACTTGATGGCCAAGGCAAAAAACTAGAAGCAGATAAATTAATTACAGACTAGGAATTTTTGATGGGAGAACAAATTGTCATCGCTTTAGACGGCACCAGTGCTAGCGGTAAAAGCACCAATGCAAAACGTGTCGCAAAGGCTTTGGGTTATTCATATGTCGATACTGGCGCAATGTACCGTAGTTTAGCTTGGTATTGCCTTAAGAAGGAAGTGGATATTGACGATGAAAAAGCCATTGGCTCGATATGTCGACGATGGAAAACAGACTTAAAAAATGAAGATGGCCATATTCGATTGTATATTGACGATTATTTTCCGGAGAAGGAAATTCGTACAGCTGAGATAAGTGCGGTAGTGCCAGTGATTGCGGCAGTACCTTCAGTTCGAAAATGGATGAAAGCCAAGCAACGTGAATGTGTAAAATTTGGGAACCTTGTTATGGAGGGCCGAGATATCGGCTCGAATGTATTTCCCGATACCGACTTTAAATTTTATCTTGATGCCTCTCTTGATGAGCGTTCTAAGCGCCGAGTTGCAGAAGGGTTGAATGAAAATTTAGCTGCTCGTGATAAACAGGATAGTCAGCGTGCTGCTGCGCCGTTGATGATTCCACTTGGTGCTAAAGTAATTAATAACTCTGATATGACTGCTGAAGAGACTAGCGCATTAATTATTAGCGAAGTACTTGCGAAGCTGGAGGAGATGGGATGACATTAATTTACTGGTGGGCTTGGGTATCATCAAAATGGATATTTAAAAATTTGTTTCGCTGTCGTATGTACAACCCAGAAAGGGTTCCATACGCTGGGCCAGTTATTATTGCTGCCAATCATGAAAGTTATTTTGACCCGCCTTTTATTGGTAGCAGTCTCTCTCGTCCAATTAACTATCTCGCTAGAGAAAATATTTTTTCACATTGGCTCTCTGGCCCGTTTTTTCGGAGTTTAAACACTGTGCCGGTTAACAGGGATGGAGGGGGAGCAAAGGGACTAAAGATCATTCTTGAGCGACTTCTTAACAATAATGGTATAATTATTTTTCCTGAAGGTACGAGGACTTATGATGGTGATATGCTTCCCTCACAGGCGGGCATAGGGTTGGCGATTATTAAATCACAGGCTCCAGTAATTCCTGTGCGTGTTTGGACGTTTAACGCCTATAACAGAAGTAAATTTTGTCCAAGTCCGCTCATGATATCTGTCAAATATGGTCATCCGCTTGATGTTGAGCATTTAAGAGCCAAGGCCAAGCGATGTTCTCGTGGCGAATTGCGGGATGTCTATAATGAGGCTGCTGAGCTGACGATGCAGGCGATTCAAAAGCTAAGACCCATAAAGGGCTGAGTTCTTTGTAATCGATTACTTGATGCCTTCTAGCCGATCTCTCCAAATATCATATAACTTTACTCTGGCTAATACATCTCTAACACAGTACTCAGCTATTTCTTCATAG